>HF989736.1:215102-240006 GCA_000431315.1 Brachyspira sp. CAG:484 | reverse complement strand
AGCTGGGTTCAGAACGTCGTGAGACAGTTCGGTCTATATCCGGTATACGCGCAAGAGATTTGAACGGAGTCTTCCTTAGTACGAGAGGACCGGGAAGAGGGAACCTCCAGTGTACGGGTTATCGCGCCAGCGGTAAACGCCCGGTAGCTGTGTTCCAAGCGGATAAGTGCTGAAAGCATATAAGTACGAAGCCCACCGTAAGATAAGATCTCTCATAGCATAAGCTAGTAAGTCCCCGTGCAGATTACACGGTTGATAGGTCAGAGATGTAAGAATGGCAACATTTTCAGTCGACTGATACTAATAGGACGAGGGCTTTTCCTAATTATCCTTTTGGATGGTTATGATGATTGCGAAACCTTATAATCTTTATGCAACTTTCAGAGTGCGTTTGCACTGGTTACAAGATTCGTCGGTAACCAAGCGTGAGGAAACCACCCGTTCCCATCTCGAACACGGTCGTAAAGACTCACAGCGGTGAAGATACTTGGCGGGCCACCGCCTGGGAAAATAACTCGTTGCCGACACTAAATTTAAAGACCTGACATATATTTTTATGTCAGGTCTTTGTTTTGTTTACTACAAAACAGAGGTATTAAATTAGTACCTCTGTTTTTATGTAGGCTTGATTTTTATAAAAAATACGATATAATAGTAATATGTATAATAAGGAAGAGTTGAAAAGATTAATGTTTGCAAAAACCGCTCATAGTAAAGCTTTCGGGGGGGGGGCAGAGTAATTTAAGCTTCATTACCGCTCTTTTCCGTAGAATAAGAAGTTGTAATAATAGAGGATTTACTTTAGCTGAAGTATTAATAACAATAAGTATAATTGGTATTGTTGCCGCTCTTACAATACCAGGACTTGTAGCGAAATATCAAAAACAAGTTACCATGACAAAGGTTTATAAGTTTTATTCTATGATTAATCAGGCGGTCAGAATTGCTACAATTGAGCATGGTGAACCTGATGTTTGGATTTACCCCGGTGGCATTGAAATGGGCAATAATACGACTATTACAGTCAATTACAAGAACAATTTAGAATTTGTGAATAAATATTTTAGACCATATATAAAAGTGTTATCCTGTGAAAATTGGAAGTTAGGGAGTAGTGCGCAGGATGCTGCTGCTATAATGTGTCATTTCCCGAGCGGAGATGCTATAGTTTTAGGAGTTTATCAGGGCGGAGCAAGCGGAATAAATAATATTAGTGTGGATATATACTATATATCTGATTTTAAAAGATCCCAATTAACAAGTGGTAAATATCTGACTGACCCAAGACGAGTGTTCTATTTTTCAATGCAAAAAGAAAGCGATAACGGAACTGAAAAAGACCATATTGCAAATACAAATGTGAAAAACAAAAATTTTGTAGTACCCTATGTCTTGAACTGGGATGGAACAATTGAGGGTTTGACAAAGCGTGGAACTAAATATTCGTGTTCTTCCGGCTATACTTTTTACCCTGCATATTGTACAAAGTTGCTTGAGTTAAATAACTGGAAAGTTCCTGATGAGTATCCTTGGTAAAATACTTAACCATATATCTGTTTAAGTACATAAACATCATTTTCACTTGGAATCGAAATATTTTTCTGATGCGGCACAAACATTATGTCATCTATTTCTACGCCATGTCCAAGCCCAAGAGCATGCCCAAATTCGTGCATAATTGCACAGTAAATACTTAAGTCGCTGGTTTCCCTTCCATAGGTGTTTGGAAGCCCTATATCTATTGAGATTTTGTTTATCCTGTTATCAATAACACTTAAGTATTTGCACATTCCCTCATAGACCCTTCCTACTTTTACCCAATGCACTATAATGTCTGCTTGCGCTGCTGTTCCAACAGGGTTAAAGTGTACATTTATATAGTGCTCTTTCAATACTTTGTTCCAGTTTTGCATTGCAGATAGTACTTGAGAAACAAAAAACTCTTTGTTTGAAATGTTAGCGGTAATTGGAGTTATATACACGTTTATTATTAGTTTATCCCATTTACAAAGTTTTCCTCTAATGAGGGAATTTTGAATATATTTATTTATATTTGCCGATAATGCCATTGTCTAATATTATTTACTAAATATTGCTGTTTGTAATGGTTTAAATGTTTGATATATTACTATTTATGGTAATGTTTTCGGGTAAGTTTGTATTTAAAATTTTATTATGTACGAATTTTATAATAAATTAAAACTGCCATCATATGCTCCGCCCGGATTTGTATTCTATTACGTGTGGATGTTTTTGTACTTCTTAATGTTTATTTCATTTGGAATTTTACTATTTATGCCGAAAAGTCTTCTTCAGGTTTTTGGGTTAGGTATTTTCGCATTACAGATCTTTGTGAATTTTCTCTGGCCTTACATATTCTTTAAGTGGAAGAATATTGGACTGTCATGCGTAATTTCACTGTTGCTTTTGCTGCTGGTTGCATTTATGACGCTTATATTTTTTAAAATTTCGTTAATTCTCGGATGGATGCAGGTTCCGTATCTGTTGTGGATTATTTTCGCGAATGTGTTAAATTTTGATGTTTACAGATTAAATAAAAATTGACTTTCTGCTCTTAATTATTAATAAAAGGATATGATTTTACTGGAGTATTTTAGAAGAAATAATGTCTGCCATCATGATAAAGTTACGCCTGAAAAAGATGCTGCTTATTGCCCGGACTGCGGAGAGTTAATTGAAAATCAATGGTATATTACAAGGTGTTCCTGCTGCGGTGTGAAGCTGAAAGCAATTATAAAAAACGGTGAAGTTGTTCCTGAGGCACATTTCTGTCACAACTGCGGTTTTAAGAGTTTTGTTGTAGAGCGCGTAAATAAGATTAATTTTATAGATATTAATTATGCAGTTCTAGTGAAAGCTGTTATTAAGCCTCAAATAGATGATATTACACAAAGCTGGTGTGATGTTAAGGAGGTTTATAATCCTAAATTAATTGGTCATTATTAAAATACCAGGTTGCAGACTGTTACAGCTGCGAT
The DNA here is from genome assembly GCA_000431315.1 of Brachyspira sp. CAG:484. Classification (GTDB taxonomy): domain Bacteria; phylum Cyanobacteriota; class Vampirovibrionia; order Gastranaerophilales; family Gastranaerophilaceae; genus Scatousia. Next base: position 237,007 of record HF989736.1, on the reverse strand, counting down.
AATTCCAACCAAATCAGCAAGCAAACCGACAAGCAGAGCATATCTTAGTTTTGATATGCCTACAGCACCAAAATACACTGCCAGGATATAAAAAGTTGTTTCACTGCTTCCTACCATAACAGCAGCAAGGGTTGTAGCATAATTTTCCGGTCCGAGAGTATGTGCGATGTCTGAAAATATTCCAAGAGCTGCTGAACCTGAGAGTGAACGGACAATCATAACAGGTATTATGTCTGCCGGAATATTAAAGTGAGCCAGAAATGGACTTAAGATGTTTCCTGTCATCTCTATAATTCCTGAGGCTCTGAACATTGATATACCAACAATTATTGCGACTAGGTACGGAATTATACTTACAGAAACTTTAAAACCTTCTTTTGCACCTTCCGTAAATACTTCGTATATAGGCACTTTCTTAATTAAACCTGTAGTAAGGATTATAATTAAAATCGCAGGAAGCATCCAGAGTGAAGCAGCATTCATTATATCCTGGAACATTACTTTTCACCTCCTGATTTTTCAGTTTGTGGCTTCCAATATTTTTGAAAGATTTTTGCCATAATTATTGCACTTATAAATGCAATAGTTGTAACAAGAAGTGTAGGTGCAATTATTGCCGTAGGATTTTTGTAACCTATGCTTATGAGAATCGCAATGACGGTTGCAGGCATAAGCTGGAAACCTGCAGTATTCATTGCAAGAAACATGCACATTGCATTTGATGCGCTTTTTTTATCTTTATTATGTTTTTGCAGTTCTTCCATTGCCTTAATACCGATTGGTGTGGCTGCATTAGACAGCCCAAAGGCATTAGCTGAAATACTCATCGCAATATCACCTATAGCTGGAGAATCTTCAGGTATTTCGTTAAAAAGACGTTTGGTAACAGGTTTAATAAGTTTTGCAATAAAATCTATTATTCCGCATTTCTGTGCAATTTTCATCATACCAAGCCAGAACGCCATTATTCCTATTAAAGAAAATGCTACCTTAACTGAAAGTTCTGCTCCTGATAGAACCGCGTTAACGACCTCTTGCAATCTGCCGTTTATTGCACCTGCTATTATAGAAACTACTATTAAAAGATAAAAAATATAGTTCATATAATTATTAAAGCATTAACAGTTAAACCGGTCAATTTATTTGGAATTATTTATCTTTTTCCGGCTGTTTAGCTTGGAACCAAGGATAGTCATCCTTTATCTCCCAGCCGTCATATTGTATTAATCTCGTACAGGCATGTCTTCTGCCTTGTGAGTATATATCAGCATTATCCGAATTTCCTTTTAAACACAGATCCAACAGTTCTTCTCTTGTCTTATTTTGGTAGTTGCAGTCTGATGCTACTAGCTGATATTTATTTTTATATTTACATATAGTGAATAGAAAGGATTGTACTCCGTCATATCTTTCTTTTTCTGTATTGCAATATTTAAAATTTGTACAATAGAAAAAGTGAATTTGAGTAGAGCCTGCTACATAAGCATTAAACCCGCTTCCATCTGCAAAAATTACATTATAATTTACATCATTTGAGGAAGCTTTTTTCTGATAAGATTTTATATGTTTATCCAGATGTTCCAGATACCAATTTTCAAAACATTTTTTATCAGATCTATTGCAGTTTGGCATCCAATATTCCATAGAGCCGCTTGCTGCCTCCTCTTCCAATATCGCTTGGTTCATCATACTAAAAAATTTTTTCAGATGTGTAGTAACCTCTGTTTTTTTGTAATTATTGATAAGTGTCGGCAGTGTCATAGCCGCCACCACTCCGATAATACCAAGAGTTATAAGAACTTCGGCAAGAGTAAACGCAGGTATTGTGTTAAAATTCCTGTAACGGGATAATCCCAAAGCGTAAAAAAGCCCGCCGGCACTATCTAAGCCCCCCCCCCCTCTTTGAAATTGAAGCTATAATTGTGTTTCGCATTGTACCTCCTTTTTCTTTTATTTTATCATATTTTTATATTTTTATCAATAAAAAAGCACCTGCTATGTTACAGGTGCTTTTTATATTTAGAAATTTATTAAACTAATTCTTTAACTTCTGCAGCAAATGTCTTAGGATCTAATTTGATACCAGGTCCCATTGTTGTTGCAAGGTAAACTGATTTTACAAATGTACCTTTTGCTGAAGATGGTTTTGCTCTTAAAATAGCATCAGCTAAAGTTGCATAGTTTTTCACCAAATCTTCATTAGAGAAGTTTGCTTTACCGATAGGACAGTGAATCATACCCTGTTTATCAGCTCTGAATTCAACTTTACCAGCTTTAGCATCTTTTACAGCTTTGGCAACATCCATAGTTACTGTACCTGTTTTAGGGTTTGGCATCAAGCCTTTAGGACCTAAAACACGACCTAATTTACCGAGCATACCCATACAATCAGGTGTAGCAATAAGTGTATCAAATTCGAACCAGCCGCCTGAAATTTTATCAATAATTTCTTCAGCTCCGGCAAAATCAGCTCCGGCTTCTGTAGCTTCAGTAGCTTTAGCACCTTTAGCGATTACACAAACTCTTACTGTTTTACCAAGACCAGCCGGTAATACAACTGTAGATCTGATTTGCTGGTCTGCCTGGCGAACATCAATACCTAATCTCATGTGGCATTCTACTGTTTCGTTAAATTTAGATGTTTCTTTTGATATTTCCTGTAATTTTTTCAAGGCATCAACTGCTGTTGCAGGCTGTGTAAAGTCTGCAAGCATTTCCTGCACTTTTTGTTGTTTTTTAGTTAATTTTGACATTTTAAATTCCTTTCATGGTGTTAGCGGACAGATGTCCTTCCATCCATTGTGCTCCTGCGGGCTTTAGGCATACGTCCTTAAGTACTTTCCCGCAAAATTATACTAAACTATGTTGCCGTTGCAGAGTGTCGCTGTCATTAAGTTTTGCATTAACTCGCTTTATAGCTAGCAAACCTTTCAGACTGCCCTCCGGTGGCGCACATTTATTCTTTTACTGTAACGCCCATTGCTCTGCAAGAACCTGCAATCATTTTTACTGCAGCTTCCATAGTTGTTGCGTTAAGGTCATTCATTTTGATTTTTGCGATTTCTTCGAGTTGTTCTCTTGTAATTTCTGCAACTTTGTCTTTATTAGGAACAGCTGATCCTTTTGACAAGTTTAATGCTTTTTTAATCAATACCGGTGCCGGTGGTGATTTAATTACAAATGAGAAACTTCTGTCTTCGTAAACATCAATAATTACAGGGATAATATATCCTGCTTGGGATTCTGTTTTAGCATTGAACTGCTTACAAAAATCCATGATGTTAACACCATGCTGACCTAATGCAGGACCAACCGGTGGTGACGGATTTGCTTTTCCTGCTTCGATTTGAAGCTTAATTTTTCCTACTACTTTTTTAGCCATTTTTTTCTCCTTTTGTGGTACTAACGGTTTCTGCCGACTTTAGCAGAAATCCTTCCACGTTTCTTGTACTGTTGTTTATTTAAGTTTTTGTTTTGTCTTGCTCGCTTGCCATTTACCGGGTTAGCTTTTGTCTGGTCGTTTTGCCTGTCAGCAACCCGACACCGCAAAGCTGTTCCCCTCAGCTCGCTCGCGCTAAATCTTATTAATTTGTTTGTATTCTAATTCAACCGGAGTTTCACGTCCGAAGATTGAAACATTTGCACGAAGTTTAGACTTATCAGGGTAAACCTCAATAATGTCTGCAATAAAGTCTGCAAATGGTCCTGAGGTAATTCTAACTTTATCACCGGCTTTAACATCAAGTTCGATTTTCTGTGATTGTGATGTTGATCTGTTAATAATCTTTTTAATTTCACTATCACGTGCAGGGATAGGTCGTTTTGCAGAACCTACAAATTTTGTTACACCGGAAGTGTGTCTTACAACGTACCAGCTGTCTTCGTCCATTATCATTTCAACAAGAACATAGCCAGGGAAGATTTTTTCTTCACGTTCCTGTTTTTTTCCGCCTCTCATTTGGGTAACTGTTTTTTGAGGCACTTCGATTCTAAAAATTTTGTCACCCATATTCATATATTCAATACGTTTTTCAAGGTTTACTTTAACTTTGTTTTCGTATCCTGAATATGTGTGGACTATATACCAGCGTTTTTGACTTTTCTTTGCTTTTTTTTCTTCTTCTTTGGCTTGAACTTCTTCAGCTTCGCGCTGTTTATCTTCGTTCAATTCTTCTTCCATTGATTTTTCTTTTTTAGTCATAAGCCACCTTATCTTTTAATTAATTGTACCGAAGCTTATCGGTTTTTTACTTGATAAGACCAAGTAAACCTTTAAAAATTATATCCATCAAATAAACTGCAAGAGTAAACACAAAAACTATAACAATTACAAAAACAGTTTCTGTAACAACCTGACGTTTTTCAGGCCAGTTAATTTTACCCCATTCAGTTCTAACACCGCGGAAGTAAGTTTGTATTGAGTTGACTATTGCATCTATTTTCGGATCCATATTGTTTTTCCTTTTATTTTATAAAATCGCGCCCTGAAGGACTCGAACCCTCGACATCCGGTTTTGGAGACCGACGTTCTACCAACTGAACTAAGGACGCAAGAGGGGCTGTGCCCCGAAATATCTCTTGCTTTCATTTTATTCGTCTGTTCTTGCTCCTTATTTTCGCTATACAAATTTTACTAAATTTGTGTTGCTCTAATGGAGCTGCGAAGCTTGCGAGTTTTGAACTAGGTTCTCCACTCTTCCGAAAAAATGATTACTTAGTTTCTTTGTGGTTAGTATGCTTTTTGCAAGTCGGGCAATATTTGCTCAATTCTAATCTTTCTTTTGTATTTTTCTTGTTTTTTACTGTGGTGTAGTTTCTTTCTTTGCAATCTTCACAAGCAAGAACTACCATTCTGTCATTTTTTCCTTTGATACCCATAGTTTTATTTCCTTTTTGTACTTATTATTTAATTTTTCTTCCTCTTTAAAAAAGAATGTGATTTACTCACATTCTAATTTTTTCGGCTTATATTTACATAATAAAACAAACAAAATAAAATGCAAACTAATTGTAAACAATCTATAAGGCTTTGCATGCAAAAAACGATTGACATATAATAGTCAATCGTTTTTCAATTTATTTTTTTAGTTCTATTTAATTACATAATTATTTGTTGCGTAATTAGATTCGTATCTTGAAGGGCTAAGAGATTCGCTGCGGAGTTTTTCCATATAAACCTGACCATTTTTGACTACCTGCTGCAATTGAGTTAAGTTGCTTTCAAGATTTGTCAAAACTTGTTCTGCATATAATTCAGCGCCTTCTTTTGTTTTCATAGCATCTTCTGTAGCCTGCATTCTGATATTTTCGGCTTCTTCAAGAGCTTTTCTTTTTATTTCTTCGCATTCTTCCTGAACCTGGGTTCTAATTCTTATGCCTTCACGTTCTACTGCTTTTATAAAATCAGCTTCTGAAAGTTTTCTATCAGCTTCCATCTGGGCATCAGCAATAATTTTTTCTGCTTTTTGCTGTGCTTCAAGCTGCATTTCATCTCTGCGTCTTAGAAATGCTCTTGCTTCCTGAACTTCTACAGGAAGTGAAGCATATATTCTATCAATTAATGTTTCAATTTCTTTTGGTTTTACAACTACATATCTTCCAGGAATTATCGGAAAACTTTCGTCCAGCGATAATTCTAACATTTTTAGTAAATCAAATACTCCATTTTGTTGCATGGTCGTCACACATATACCTTTCTTAATAATATTATTCTACCTAAGCGTAAAACAATTGTCAAATTATTTTCTGATATAAATACGGATATATTAACTTAGTTTACGTTTTTGGAGATATTCAAAAACTGCTTCCGGAACAAATTTCGAAATATCGCCGTCATTAAGGTAGATTTCTTTTATAGTGCTTGAGGATATAAAGTTATATTTTGGTTTTGTTGTTAAGAAGACTGTTTTTATATCGCTGCAAAGTGCACTGTTTGCCTGTGAAAGCTGAAGTTCATATTCAAAGTCGGATACAGCGCGCAGACCTCGTATGAGAACTTTTGCGTCTTTTTTCTTGGCGTATTCGATTGTTAAGCCTTCAAAGCTGTCGACTTCAACATTTTTTAAATCGCTTACACTTTCTTTTATTAGTTTTACGCGTTCATCCACTGGCAAGAACCCTTTTTTTTCGGAATTTCTTGCTACTGCAATAATAACCTTATCAAAAATTTCAGCTCCTGTTTTCAATATGTCCAGATGCCCCTTAGTTATAGGATCAAAGCTGCCGGGATATATAGCGATTTTCATAAATTTCCCTTTCAAAATTACTGCTTAATTATTATATGGCAAAATTTTTTTTGCCGCTATTAAATTTTGTAACGAAAAAAGGAACTGTTCATATAGCCAACAGCTCCTTTCTCTTATGGTCATTGTAAGATTTTATAAGCAGTTTCCTAAAGCTTCAACAACATCTTTATCCCATTTCTTACCGGCTTCTTCTTTCAGTATTGAGAAAGCTTTTTCAGCCTGCATAGCCTTTCTGTATGGTCTATCGGATGTCATTGCACTGAACGCATCGGCAACTGCAATAATTCTTGAACCAAGAGGAATTGATTGTCCTTTTAACCCTTCAGGTTCGCCTGAGCCGTCTACGCGTTCTTTCTGGTAATTAATATATGGAACGACTTCTGAGAGGAAGTTTATATTCATCAATAAGTTTACGCCGATATTTGAATGATTTTGAATTTTCTTCAAATCTTCCGGAGATAACTTGCCGTTGGTTGCGAAGATTTTTTCAGGAAGCGTTATTTTTCCAATATTTTGCAGCAAGCCTGCGTAGTAAATCAAATCGGTTGTTTTTTCATTTAAACCGAGAGCTTTACAGATTTTACGGGCAAGATTTGCTGTATTTTGGGAATGAGAAACTTTGTATTGACCTTTTGTATCAACTGCATTTGCAAGTTGTTCTACAAAGTTCTGCTGGTAGTCGCACAAGTCGCCGATAAGTGCTGTAAGTTCTGCTCTTTCATGCTGAAGGTCGCTTACACTTGAATCCTCATCTGCGATTAATTTATTTGTTGTATCAATTTCAACCTGTAAGGTAATTGATGTTGCAAAAAGTGTTGCAATGCTTTCAACAAGGTTAAGATATTCCGGCTGTACCGGCTGATGGCTTTCCAGTGCGATTACACCTACTGCTCTTGAATTACAATACATTGCAACTGCCGTAACATTGTCTTTAGCGATTGTATCCTGCTCATTGAATGCAACGCTTATGATTGAGTTTTCGTTTAAGTTATATCCTTCATGTTTCAGGTTTTCTACCGAACTTCCTGCTAAAATAAGATCATTATTGTTATTTTTTAAACCTTTTACAAAGGTTTTTTCAAGATAAATATTGCAGTTTTCAATTTCAAGCATTTGTTTAATTGAATGAGCAATAGATGTATAAATTGCGTAATCTTCTTTTGTATTAAAGTTGAGAACGCAGAGGGTATTTTTGAGAGAATATATTGAAATAAGCTCTGTCAGCTGGTTTTTAAGGCTGACTTTTTTATCTTTAACATTTGAGCCTATTTTTTTAGCCAAATCTTCTGAGATAAGGTGTTCTGAAATAAAATCTCCCAGATTAAGCGCAAAAATTTCCTCTATCGGATCATTTTCCATGAGAAATTCTGACTGTCCGAACAGAGAAACACCGCTTTTTGTATCTTTATTTTTCATTCAATCTATCCTTCTACTTGCATGCTTTTGTTTTAATATACGGCATGAGTTGAAAAAAACTTTAATAAATTTTACAAAATTTCATACTTTAGTATGGGAAATATACAACTTTAGATGGTGCAGTATTTGGTTATGGTATAATTTTTTTGAGGAGATGGCATGAATAAAGGTTTATTTATAACGTTTGAGGGTGCTGACGGCTGCGGTAAGACTACACAGCTTATGCTTCTTGCCAAAGGGTTAAAAGCTAAAGGTTATGATGTTGTTGTTACGCGTGAACCCGGAGCAAAGGGACTTGGTGAAAAAATACGGGAAATTCTGTTAAATTATGACGGAGAGGTTTCTTCCCGTTGTGAGGCTTTTTTGTTTCTGGCAGACAGAGCGCAGCATATGGATATTATTGTAAGACCTGCTGTTGAAAAAGGTAAAATTGTTCTATGCGACAGGCATACTGATAGTACGGTTGCTTATCAGGGATATGGAAGAGGGCTGGATATTGAGCGGATTAACAACCTTAACAATATTGCAACCAGCGGCGACAAACCTGATCTGACTTTTGTTTTTGATATTGATGTAGAAACTTCAATGAAACGCGTGGGAGGGCAAAAAGACAGAATGGAAAGCGCAGGCATGGAGTTTTTTAACCGTGTAAGAAATGGTTATCTGGAAATTGCACGTCAGGAGCCTGAACGTGTAAAAGTTCTTGATGCTGCTAAGTCTATTGACGATATACATAAAAATGTTGTTGATATTTTAAAAACTTTTATTGTTAATCACAAGTTAAAATAAACTATTATTTTGTGTTAAATAATAAAACTTTTTCCATATTTTCTTTAGCACATATATTCGGGTTTGATATTACATCAATAACATTAAGTCCTCTGTATGAGGCTATAGTTTTGATGTTTTGTTTATTTTCATAATTTTCTTTAGCCAGCAGAGCTCCTGTGATGGCTTCAAGCTGTGACATCGGCATCATATTTTGCGGTAGTTCAATTCCCCATTCATTAGTTAAAGTCTGCTGAAGGAATTTACAATCCGCCGGAGAACGCTCTTTAAAACAAGAATTTAGATGCAGGCTTTGTCTTGTCAGGTAAATCTCAAAACGGTTTACGTTTGCTCCTCTTTCTGTTAGAGATTTAAAATAGTCGCTTCCTCTTGTTGTAAATCTTTGTGTCCAATTATCCTGATTAGGGATAAGTTTGTTTGTAGAAACCATCTGATAAGGCTTTGACAATATCCGCCATTTCCCGTTAAGCATAGTCCTGTCCCACGCCAGAGAAACACACAATTCTGAATCCCCTGTAGATGAATAATTATCAAAAAAATGGATTATATCGTTCATCTTATATAACTTGTCAACCATAATTAGATTTCTATTTTCATCAAAAATCGCAAGACCGGAGTCCATTCCGGAAGTTGATGCAAGCGATAATCCTATAAAATATCTCATTTTAAATCCTTATGAATTTAGTTTCAGGGTTACAACCCCGATAACAATAAGTAACAATCCTAATAATTTTGGAATATTAAAGCTTTCATGAAAAAATAATATTCCTATAAGAGCTATTAATACAATACCTAAAGCACACCATATAGCATAGGCAACGCTCATATCAATAGTCTTAAGAGCCATTGCAAGACTTGCGAAACACAGTATATAACCGATGAACATTCCTATTGTCGGGAGAAGTATTGTCATCCCGTTAGATAATTTCATCATAGTTGTTCCAAAAATTTCTAACAATATTGCTGTAACAAGATAAATCCATCCCATTATAGCTTTACTCCATTAATTTTGTTGTAATCAAAGGACCATCTTCTGTAGCAATTACAGTATGCTCAAAGTGAGCTGAAGCTTTGCCGTCAACAGTGGAAACTGTCCATTCATCCTCTCCGACAGAAACCTCGTCGCCGCCAAGGTTTAACATCGGTTCGATTGCAATTGCGTAACCTTGTTTTATGATGGTTTTATCACCTACCCTGTAATTGAAAAGAAATGGTTCTTCGTGCATATTATGCCCTACGCCATGACCGCCGTACTGCCTTACTATACCGAAGTTATAGTGATGGGCAACATCTTCAACCGCACCGGAAATATCATCAAGAACATTGCCAATACGCATTTTATCAATACCTGCAAATAATGATTCTTCGGTTGCTTTCATAAGCCTTTTTTTGTCTTCATCTATTTCCCCGACAGCATATGTCCAGGCACTGTCCCCGACTAATCCATGGTAAGTTGCGCCGACATCAATACTGATAATATCGCCTTCTTTGACCTTTACATCTTCATGCGGAATCCCATGAACTACCTGCTCGTTGATTGAAGCACAGATACAGCCTGGAAAACCCTGATAACCTAAAAATGTAGGTATTGCTCTGTTTTCTTTTATTACCTGATGTGCAATTTCGTCAAGTTCTTTTGTAGAAATTCCAGGCTCTATAACTTCTTTCATTTTTTTATGAACCAATGCAACGATATGACCGGCATGGCGCATAAGTTTAATTTCTTCTCGTGATTTTCTATTAATCATTTATTACCTTCAATAATCTTTCCCAAACTTCATCGATAGTCCCATTTGCATCAATTGTTTTAAGTACGCCCTTATTTTTATAGTAATCAATAAGAGGAGCAGTTTCGTGGAAGTACGTATCAAATCTTGCCTGAGCTACTTCTTTAGTGTCATCTTTTCTTTGTGTTAATTCTGCACCATCATTGTCACAATGACCTGCAACTTTTGGCGGTTTAAATTCAAGATTGTAAATCTCTCCGCAAACAGGACAAGAGCGGCGGTTAACAATTCTCTCAACAAGTACATTTGTATCTATGTCAAAATAAATAGCTCTAAAATCGACTTTTTCATCACCATTAATTTCTTTGTTGATAACATCAAGCTTGTCAGCCTGTTCTAAACTTCTTGGATAACCGTCAAGAACATATCCGTTTTCACAGTCTTCCTGTGATAATCTGTTTTTAATAATCTTAGCTACCAAATCAAGCGGAACGAGGTTGCCTTTGTCAATATAAGATTTTGCAACTTTCCCATCCGGAGTTTCATTTTTAATCTCTGCCCTCAGGAGTGATCCAGTGTCAACATGAGGGAAATCTAAATATTTAGCTAATTTTTCTGTCTGGGTACCTTTTCCACAGGCAGGGGGTCCTAGAAAAATAAGTTCTTTTTTTGTCATTTTATTGTCTCTTTTCTTAATATTAATATCCTCTGATAAAATATTACTACAATGTCAACAGTATTTCAATCTTACTGCTTGAAATTTATATAAAATAGTTTATAATTAAAAAAGCAGAGGAGAAAACTTAACAACAGTTTATTCCCCTTCAGTAAGTGGCAATCAGAGCGCCAAGCATGTACAGTAAAAGAAGCAGTCAGCACATTCTAAGTAACGAAAAAACTTTTTTCGGACACGCTCACGCGCTGCTCCCGCTATCGCCTCAAAAAATTTTTTCGTTACTTAGAAAAAAGCAACAAGCAATGCTAAAGAAAAACAAATAGATAAAAAAGGGAAAATATTTATTTTCTCAAACACGCTCACACTCCCAATCCAGTGCAAACTGTTTAAGGAAACGCAAATCCGGGAGGTGTCGTGCCTGTGGCACTGCTATAGTTTCGAAAACAAATATTTTCCCTTAAAAAAGAAAGCAATAAAAGCAGTGATATAACTAAAAAGGAGATTAATTATGGAAAACACAGTAAAGACAAGGCTTTTCGGGGGGGGGGCAGAGTAGTTTAAGCACCATACGGGGCATTGGCGCAGGCAGCGAGCCATTTTGCGCCGCCGAAAAAAGAACCATTAAACGAGGCTTTACGTTAGCCGAGGTATTAATCACTCTCGGTATAATAGGTGTAGTTGCATCAATGACGCTGCCGTCGCTGATTGCAAAACAGACGCATAAACAGCTTGAGGTCGGGTTGAAAAAGGCGTACTCAAATGCTTCACAAGCTTATTTACTAACAAAATTTCAACTGGGTATTGATAATATTAATGAAACATACACTTTTCTTGATACTTCTAGTGATCCTAATGGCATTTACGTTTATGCTGATGAATTTATAAATACTTTTTATAAAAATTTGAAAGTTATTAAGAGGGTCGAATTTTATTCTTTTAAAAATTATAATGGGACACGTGTTATAACTGAAAATACAGGAAATGATTATCCTGAAGCGGTTAATATATTACCTGATGGGAGTTCTATAGGGGTTAAAATTGTTTCAGACGGCTCAAACAAGGGAAGAAATATATGGATATCCTTAGATACAAACGGACCTTATAAAAAACCTAATCGATACGGGCATGATATATTTAAATTTATGATTGATAAGTCAGATAAACTTGTTCCTGTGAAAACTGTAGACGTACAAGAAGGTGTTGATACAGAAGTAGATGAACTTGCCGGTCGACCTTGCAGTGTAAATAATAAACAGTTATCTAACGGCGCCGGTTGCAGCTGGTATGCTATAAATGACATAAATCCTGATGATGAAACTAAAACCTACTGGGATAATTTACCTAAATAAAAAAGCTCCCTTATGGGAGCTTTTTTTTATGTATCAATATTAGTTGCATAGACGGCATTTGCTTCAATAAAGTCGCGTCTAGGTTCAACCTTATCGCCCATCAATACGTCAAACAATTGGTCGCAAAGCATTGCATCTTCAATACTTACTTTCAAAAGTGTTCTTGTTGAAGGATCCATTGTTGTTTCCCAGAGCTGCTGAGGCATCATTTCGCCTAAACCTTTGAAACGCTGGATTGTCATGCCTTTTTGACCTCTGTCATCTATTATCTTCTGCAATCTGTCAAAAGATTTAATCTCAAATTGTTCTGTATCGGTTTCCAGCATCAAGCCGTCAGATTCCTCAATTAGGTAATCTCTGATTAGAGGATATGAAGCTTTTAATCTCTTATACTCTGAACTCTTTATAATATTCTGGTTAATTATTACATGTTCTTCTTCATTTGTGAACAGCATAATTGAATATTTTGAATTTTCAGGAGTGTATTTAATAGAAGCTTTGTAATTTGCAGCTTCCTGAATATTATAGTTTTTAGCATGGTCTTGAAGGTAGTGATTTAAGTAATCAATGATTTCAGTCATTTTTGCCTGATCATCAAAATCTTCAGGAGTTATTCCCGAACGTACCAGCCCTCTTAACACAACCGCAGGGAAAAGATTTAAAATAGGGTTGTTATAAGAATTGTAGAATGTTGACATATTCTTAACCAATTCCAATAATTCATCACCTGTTTTAACTTTGGATTTTGACTTGTCGGACAAGCTCAAAGACTTAATTCCCCGCTCTTTAAGCATTTTATCCAAAGCATGCTCATCATATAAATATTCGATTGTTTTGCCTATTGTAACTTTAAACAGAGGCGGCTGTGCAATATATACATAACCGTTTTCGATTAAAGGTTTTGCATAACGGAAGAAGAATGTCAAAAGCAGTGTTCTAATATGAGCACCATCAACATCCGCATCGGTCATAATAATAATTTTATGATAACGAAGTTTTTCAATATCAACCTGTTCTTCATTTTTTGAAATATTTATACCGAATGCCTGAACCATTGACTGGATTTCATTATTAGCATAAATTTTATCAAGCCTTGCTTTTTCAACGTTTAAGATTTTACCTCTTAACGGAAGGATAGCCTGAAACATTCTGTTTCTGCCCTGTTTAGCAGACCCGCCCGCAGAATCACCCTCAACCAGATAAATTTCGCATTTTTCAGGTTCTCTGTTTGAACAGTCAGCAAGTTTTCCCGGCAATGTAGAGTTTTCCAGAACTGACTTTCTTCTTGTAAGTTCGCGCGCACGCCTTGCAGCTTCTCTTGCACGCTGAGCCTGCAATGTTTTTTCCAAGATAGTTTTGGCAATTTTAGGGTTAAATTCCAGCCATTCCTGTAATTTTTCCCTTACGGCATCCTGAACAGCTCCCATAGCTTCCTGAGAGCCTAACTTTTCTTTTGTTTGCCCTTCAAATTCAGGGTTTGGAATTTTTACTGAAACGATTGCAGTCAAACCTTCACGAACATCTTCTCCGGAAAGGTTCTGGTCAGAATCTTTCAGTATATTATTTTTTCTTGCATAATCGTTGAAAACACGTGTAATAGAGTTTCTGAAACCGGTTAAATGTGTTCCGCCGGAATGTGTGTTAATGTTGTTTGCAAAAGACAGAACGCTTTCATTGTAAGCATCTGTATATTGCATAGCAACCTCAACCTGCATAGTATCAACGACTTTATCAATATAAATTGGTTTGTCATGTAAAACAGTTTTATTCTTGTTTAAAAATTCAACATAGCTTCCGATACCGCCTACATAGTGGAAAGTTTCTTCTGTTCCTGTTGCGTCAACGTGGAAAATGATTTTTAAACCTTTGTTTAAGAAAGCCATTTCACGAAGCCTGTTGGCAATTACATCACAATCGATTTCTGTTGTTTCAGTAAAGATTTCCGGATCCGGCCAAAAAGTTGTTTTAGTTCCGGTTTTATCAGTAGCTGCACCTTTTTCTACAGGAGAAAGAGGCTCCCCTCTCATGTATTCCTGCTTCCATATGTATCCTTGTCTTGAAACTTCTACAATATATTTTTCTGAAAGAGCGTTTACAACTGACGCACCAACACCATGCAGCCCTCCTGAAACTTTATACCCGCCATCTCCGAATTTTCCGCCGGCATGGAGTACTGTATGAACGATTTCCAATGCTGATTTACCGGATTCCGGCTTAATATCAACCGGAATGCCGCGTCCGTTGTCTTCTACGGTAACGCTGTTATCTTTATGAACGGTTACATGAATATCCGTACAGAAACCAGCAAGAGATTCATCAATTGAGTTATCAACGATTTCGTAAATACAATGGTGAAGTCCTCGCTGTGAAGTTGATCCGATGTACATACCAGGACGCATTCTTACAGCTTCAAGACCTTCTAATACACGAATATTGCTGGCATCGTAACTCGCTGAGGTTTTAGTTTCAATAGCTTCATTATTATCAGGAATATCAACTACTTCAACTTTCTCAACCTGAGTAGTTACGTCTTGAGTTCCGTCAGTCATTTATATATTTCTCCCCTTATTAAAAATCTTTTACTATACCAGAATTATAGCATAAACAAATAATTTTGGCTATTTTGTAGCTACACTAATTGTTACATTTTCGGCTTTAGTAATTTTGATTGTGTTGTTTTCAACTTTAACTTCAAGGTAGTCGCATTCAGGGTTTACATCGATTAATTCAAGAAGTGTTTTGGGCATGAACAATGCCCAGCCGCTGCCCGATCTGGAAAGTTTTTTCTTCATAGTGTCTTATATCTCCCTTATTTTGTACTTATAAACACTTTACAAAATTAGAGAGATAAGTTATACTAATATAAAATACTTATATTATATATATAAAGTAATTATATTATAAAGGAGATGTAATTTATGAATAAAGGATTTACACTAGCGGAAGTTCTGATAACCCTTGGAATAATCGGCATAGTAGCAGCCATGACGCTGCCAACTTTAGTTAATAAATATCAGACAAAAGTGTTAGAAACCGGTCTTAAAAAATCTTATGCAAATTTACAAAATGCTTATATAATGACAAAGGCAAATTTAGGAGTTACAAATTTGATAGATGCGTATGCCTCTGCATTGGATAATGGTGTATGTCCTTATAAAGAAGAATTTGAAAATGAGTTTGCTAGAAATATAAAGACGATTAAAAAAGTTAAGGTATATCCTTTTACAACTTACTCTGGCAAATATGTTGCAAATATTACCGGTGGTAGTAATAATAGTGATATGCCACAGGCTTTGAATATCCTGCCAGATGGAAGCTCTATAGGAACTCTTGTAAGGGCTGGCAGGATTGAATTTTGGGTAGATACTAACGGACCGCATAAGGGACCTAATAGATATGGTTTTGATATTTTTTGTTTTAAAGTAAATGATAGTTCCGATAAAGTAAAGCCGGTTAAGCCTGTTAGAATGTATACAGAAGAAGAACTTGAGAATGAAAAATGGCCGTCGCTAGCTGGGTATCCTTGTGATAAGTCATCTTCTCAAGAGCTTAATGGAGTCGGCTGTAGCTGGTTTGCAGTAAATGATATTAACCCTGATGATGAAACTAAAACCTACTGGGATAATTTACCTAAATAGTTTAGCTCTATTTGGTAATAAAATTTTGATATATCTACTTTATAATCTGAACGTAATTATAAGGAGATTTTTTATGTCAAAACCTGTTTCAAAAGCTATTTACAAAATTGCAGAAAAAAATGAATCTGACAAAATTGTGATTTTTACAAACCATTTAAAAATTGATGGAAATATTTACAAAAAAGATGGACACTGTGAAGAATGTCATGAAGATATTCTTGCTCTTGAAAATGCTCTTGTATGTCGTCTGAGTGATTATTGCACATGCGATGATGATAACTGTGAATGTAATGACTATGTTTGTTTCCGCTATGACTGGCTTAATGTTAATGTGGAAGACATTGTGGCATTTAGTATTGTTCAGGATATGTAACTTTTATTCCGCACATCCGGCACAAAAAACCACTCTTTTGTAAAAGAGTGGTTTTTTAAAATTTTTTCTTTTGTCTACCCAAAAACTAAATAAAAAACTATTTAAGTCTTACGTTAACAGAAGAACCTTTTTTAGAAATTTCAACTTTGTCTTCTCTAGCTAACCAGCCAAGACCTAAATCAGCGAAGTTTCCTTTAAGGTCTAATTCTTTTTTAATTTTTGAGAATGTAGTTTCTCCGTTGTTGTTCAAATAGTTGTAAATTTGACCGGCTGACATTCCGATTTGTTCTTGTAATTCTTGCATTTGATACCTCCTACTTTCTTACAATGCACCATAAATTTTTTCTATTTTTTATGCTTAAATAATAGACTAAATTTCAAAAAAAGGCAATAGTATATAAGGATTAGATTATTGGTACGAAGTACACTTATTTTTGTGATAAAATAATATAAAAAGAGGATTGCTTAATTGATTATTGATGGCACCATATCGTCTGAAAAAACGGAGTTTCTGACAGGGAAGTACGCGGAATTATTGAATGCCGGAGTTGATGCTTCACAAATTCTGGTGCTTGTCCAAAATTCCAATCTAAAAAATAAGTTTATAGAAAGAGTTTTAGAGAAACTCGAAATTGATTGTTTTGAAAAACTTCAGGTTCATTCATTTTTCTCGCTTGTTTATAACACAATTTGCGATAACTGGGCGTTTATTGAAAATGGAAATCCTTATGATAAACCGGCAGTTTTGCCCAACCTTGCCGGGCTGGAAATTTCGCAGTTTATACTTAATGATATTTTGAGAGATGTTCCTTTTAAAGGGTATAATTCAAAAAAATCTCTCTTGCATCAGTTATTTAGAAGATATTCTCTCATTGTGCAGAACAATTTAACTGATGATGATGTGGATTGGCGCTCAAGAGTTCTCGGCGAAAGTTTTGCGGATGATGCAAAGACTGCGCTGAAAAAGCTTCTTGCAAAAACCCTTTATCTGCGTGACTTTGATTATCTCAGACAGGGGCTTGTCTTTAATTATATTTATAAAAATACTAAGTATTTTGATAATATAAAATATTTAATTCTTGATGACGGTGATGAGATTACACCTATATGTTATGACTTTGTAAAATATCTCGTTCCACAGTTGAAAGATGCGTTTGTTGCATTTGATTCTAAAGGCGGAAGCCGTATAGGCTATCTTAGTGCTGACAGAACTGCCGTTTGGGAGTTTGAGAAGCTTTTAGAGCAGCCTGTTACCGTAATAGATACTAAAACAAATTTGAAATTTGATGCAGAAACAATTTTTAATAATGTTACAAAGTGTGAATTTAACACTTTAAATAATTTTACTATTCAATCGCCATCAAAACGTTCAAAAATGATTGAACTTGCGTCTATAAAAATTAATGAACTTTTAAAAAAACAGGTTAACCCTTCTGAAATTTCAATAATTACTCCGGTGATTGATGAGATGCTTAAATTCGGGCTGAAAGAGAATATTAACAGACAGGCAAATTTAATGTTTTTGTCCGGCAGTGAAAAGCTTATTCAAAATCCGCTTGTTCTTTCTGCGGTTACTATATTGAAACTGAATACAGCGCTTAAAGAAAAACTGACCGAGTTTGATTTACGTCCGGTTTTAACTAATTTTCTGGGTATTCCTTTAAAATATTGCCGCGAAGTTTTGCAGGATTTTGATAAGAATAAAGTTCTTCCTGAATATGAATTTTGCTGTGAAGAGCATAATAATAAATATCAAAAATTAAAAGAAATTGTTAGTAAATTTGCGGATGGTAATGTTAAATTATCAGAACAGGTTTTTGAAATATATAATGAGCTTGCGGAGCTTTTTTCTGTGGATGCAGTTCAGCTTAATAAGTTTAATTTTTTTATAAAACAGCTTCAGGATTTTGAAAATATTTTTGGCAGCGATGTTTTAAGACGAAAAGAAGAAATTTTGACAAGAATTGAAAACTCTATCATCTCGGAAAATCCTTATTCTATTCTTGAAATTGGAGATAATGACCTTGTTGTCGGTACTCCGCAAAAAATTATTGATAACCAGATTAGAACAAAGTATCAGTTCTGGCTCGATATTTCAAGCGATGAATGGATAAAAAGCGATACCGGTCCTTTGTATAACGCGTGGGTTTTTCAGCGCGGCTGGTCAAAGGATGAGTACACTATTGATGATAATGTTGAATTAAGCAGAGAAAAAACAGCAAGAATTTTGAGAAAATTAACCCTTTGCGCAGAAGAGGGAATATTTACTTATTCAAGTTTATTTGATGGAAACGGGGTTGAGAATTTCGGGGGAATTGAAGAGTTCATTTCCGTCGATGAAACTTCCTCTCAGGCTCAGGAAGATGCTGCCAGTCCGCGTCCTATTATTCCTCGTGAGGACCAGAAGCCTGTTCTGGATTATGAAAACGGACAAATGGCGATTTCTGCTGTACCGGGTGCCGGCAAAACAACAATTCTGCTTGCGTTAATTTTGAAACTTCTTGATAAAGGTATAAATCCTGAAAATATTTTTGTTATGACATATATGGAATCGGCTGCCAGAAATTTTCGTGAACGTATTAAATCGGTCAGGGAAAATTCAACCCAGCTTCCAAATATCAGCACAATACACGGGCTTGCCTTAAGGATTTTGAAAGAGAACGGAAACTTTGAAAGATTGGGGCTTTCTTCTGATTTTGAAATTTGCGATGATACGCAGCGTTCACGCATTGTAAGAGAAATTTCTTCAAAGTTGAAATTAAAAAAGACTGAAACTGATGAGTTTGACAGGGCTGTTTCTGTATTTAAGATAGGGGGCGGTGTTTTTTCTTCAGCCAATTCAACCGGCGGATCTGCTTCTGATGCAAAAATTAAAAAATTCAGAGAGTTTTTTGAAGGCTACCAGCAAACCCTGAGCGAAGCAAATCTTATAGATTACGATGATATGCTTATTTCATCAGTAAGGCTTCTTGAGGATAATGAAGACATTAGAAATTATTATCAGGATTTGTGCGTGTATATTATAGAAGATGAGGCGCAGGATTCCTCATCTATCCAGCAGAGATTGATTAACCTTCTGAGTGCGAAGCATAAAAACTTAATTCGCTGCGGTGATATAAATCAGGCAATTACAACAACTTTTACAAATGCAGATGTAAAAGGGTTTAGAAAATTCATTGCAGAAAGCCAAAATGTGAGCATGAATTGTTCACAGCGCTGTACAAAGGATGTTTGGATGCTGGCGAATAATCTTCTGCTCTCATCAGAAATGAGAGAGGAAACAAAGGATGCGTTTTTCCATATTCTGATGAATCCTGTTGAAGGCAGAAACCCGGAAAGTGAAAATGCTGTTTCAGGAGATATATTTGAAAAAACGCTAGAGGAAAGAAATTTTGTTTTGCAGAAAATAAAGAATGCTTTTCGAAAAAATCCTAAAGCTACTTGCGGAATACTTTTGAGAAATAACTTCCAGGTTGCGCAATGGACAAGCTTTATTAATGACAGCGGGCTAAAAAGTATTACCAGAAGTGAATGTCTTGAGCAGAAAGCAATTTTCAGAGCAATATATGCTGTGTTAAGCATGATTTTGAAACCTTTTGATAATGAAGTAATTGCAAACAACTATGAAATTCTTGCCGAACTTGGATTTTATAAACAGCGGTTAGGCAGCGAGATAAGAAAGTTTGAAAATCCTTTTGTACAAATCAATTGTGATAATTTAAACAATCCTTATCTTGAACAGTTTTACTGGGATTTGAATTACTGGCTGTACTTCCCTCACCTGAGCGTAGATGAACTTGCTATAAAAATCGGGCTTCATTATTTCTCCGGTGAAATCGAAAAATCAAATATTTACTTGATTTCTACTTTGATTAAAAGAATAAGTTCTAATACAAAAGGATTTTCTCAAATTGTTGAAAGGCTTGCCGAACTCGCAAAGAAAAACAGTTTGAGCGGATTTAAATTTTTCTCTGAAGAAGACGAGAGCGACAGAGGTTTTCTTGAAGGTAAAGTCCAGATTATGACACTGCACAAATCAAAAGGTGATGAATTTGATTATGTATTTTTGCCGGAGATGACAGAGAAAAATCTTACAATTGATTTTGATAAGATAAAACTTAAATCATCTGACTTTATGGAAAATGTTAAACGCCTAAATCCTGCTTACAAGCAGAAATCAGAGTTTGAAATGAAACAGGAACTGGTTGCAGAAAATCTTCGGCTTTTGTATGTTGCAATTACAAGAGCAAAAAGAAAATTATATTTTACAGCTTCGAAAAAAGCCAAATCTTTTGAAAAAATTGTTGAGCAAGAGCCGTCTATGATTTTTGATATGCTGGAGGTGAATTATGTATAGCTATTCTCCGAATATGTTGAAAACTTTTGCGGATTGTCCTTACAAATATTACCTTAAATATATTAGAAAAATTTCAATCCCTCAGCCGGCATCTTACTTTGAAAAAGGTAAAAAAATCCATGCACTTGCAAACTATTATCTTCGAGGCGATGATATTTCAAAGATTATTAAAGGTTTGAATGAAGAGGAAATGACCGTTTGGAATATGCTTTTTAATAATGAATTTTTCCAAATGTCATATGTTAAATCCGAGTACAATCTGTCCTGTAAAATTGGTGAATTTTGGATTGGTGGGCGGCTGGATGCTTTAATGCGCAACGGTGAAGATTATTATATTCTCGATTATAAAACAGGGTCTATTCCAAAAAATCCGCAACAGGATTTCCAGACTATGGTTTATTTAATCTGTGCAGACCGCAAATTAAAACAATACAACTCGCTGAGGTTTGTTTATATTGATTTAAAGAATAATCATAATGAAGTGATAGAGCTTACTCCAGAAACCAGGAAAGACTATGAAAAAACGCTGGAGGAAGTATGTAAATATATATCGTACACTGAAGAGTATCCGCAAAAACCAGAAAGATGCCGTTTCTGCGAGTATTTAAAAATGTGTAATTTTTAACGTTTCGGTTTTGTAAAGTTTGTATTTGAGTTAGATGTGCAAACCTTGGGATTATTTACATATTTATTAAAGACCATCATTCTTTTTTTGTAAGCGTTATATGAATATCCGTATTCTGCAACCTTTTTATTGTATTTTATAATAGCATTGCTTATCTCTTTTGCCTGAGAAGCTGACAGCCGGCATGTATAGTAATCTGCATTCATTACACACTTACCTTTATCCATTCCTGTAATACTGCTTGCATTTTCAGAATATTCAGTACAGGTAACAAGATTTTTGGCAAATTCATCTGAAAACTCTGCACCGGACACAGATGTAAATATTCCTGCTGCAAGTATAACTAAACCCAGTATTTGTATTTTTTTCATGTAAACTCCTTTTGTTTTTTAGTATATAAAAAGGGCTCCTGAAAAACAAGAGCCCTTTTTTAATTTTGGATAAAATCCATTACTTGATTTCAACAGTAGCGCCAGCTGCTTCAAGCTGTTTTTTGATAGCTTCAGCATCTTCTTTTTTAATGCCTTCTTTAACAGGTTTTGGAGCACCATCAACTAAATCTTTAGCTTCTTTCAAGCCAAGACCAGTGATAGCTCTAACTTCTTTTAATACAGCAATTTTGTTAGCGCCAGCTGCTGCTAAAATTACGCTAACTTCAGAAGCTTCATCAGCTGCTGCTTCGCCAGCTGCTGCCGGAGCTGCTGCTGCAA
>HF989736.1:117898-215092 GCA_000431315.1 Brachyspira sp. CAG:484 | reverse complement strand
GCTGCCGGAGCTGCTGCTGCAACTGCTACAGGAGCTGCTGCAGATACGCCGAATTTTTCTTCCATAGCTTTTACTAATTCAGCTGCTTCTAATAAAGTTAATTTTTCGATTGATTCTAAAATTGATTCTACACTCATTGTTTTTCTCCTTTATAAATTTGTATTTTGTACTTAGTAAATTTTGGGTACTGTTACCCTATTTCCCATAGCGTTTTGTAACTTAATACAACTCAATTGCAAATTCACTATGCGGCTTTTTGATCTCTAACAGCTGCAACAGCACGTGTAAGTGATGCCATAACTGCATTGATAGATCCAACAATACCGGAAGCCGGTGAGTTGATTGAACCAAGCATTTTTGCATAAAGTTCTTCTTTTGAAGGAAGATTTGCAAGAGCTTTTGTTTCTTCAACTGATAAGACTTTACCGTCTAATACGGCACCTAAGATTTCACCTTTTTTGGAATCTTTAATAAATTTTGATACAATTTTTGCCGGACTTACCTGATCTTCAAAACCAAATGCGATAGCAACAGGTCCTTTGCAAAGATCAGCAAGTGCTTCAAATTCAGTGCCTTTAATAGCAATTTTAGCAAGAGTATTTTTAGTTACAGTATAATCTCCGCCTTCTTTTTGAAGATTACGTCTAAGGTTTGTGATTTCTTCTACTGAATAACCTTTATACTCAGTTACAACTGCTACTTGAGCTTTTTCAAATTTTGCTTTCATTGCATCTATTTTTTCAGATTTAAATGCTTTTGTTGACATTTTTGCTCCTTTATTTGTAACTTCATTATCGACCTTGTTTTGCCCGAATACTAAAAAATTTTGCTTATCCAGTATCCGGAACCGCAAAATTACACAAGCAAAATAATATTTTATATTGACTAGTGCAACCTCGATTAGCTGTTTTGTCTAAACATTTAACCGTAAGGGGTATTTTAGGAAACTATTATTTCTATCAACGAGCTATGCCTATATAAACTCTTACTGTTTCCTGCTGCAACAAACGTAGCTTTCTGTCTGCTGCTGTACCCGAACGGACTAATTGTCTGCGGTTTACCAGTTAATATTAACAAAAGAATTTTTATAAATCAAGCATTTTCTTAATTTTTCTTAACTAATGCCCACACGTTCTCATCTTCGGTTATATCGTATGTTCCTTTTAAAAATGCTTCAAAATGAGGCTTTTTAATTAATTCATAACGGTTGCAAAAATTTCCGTAGCATAATATTTCATTCGGAATATTCAATTTTAAAAGTGTTTTTAGGTCTGCATACACATCTTTTAAAAGCACTTTATCCGTATATACATCAATCGCGATATTAGCTTTTAACGCTAATTTTTTCATTTTTAAATCAAACTTCAATTTATCAATGGCATTTGTTAGCGCATCCAAAATTTCATCTACCGATTCAAATTTTTTGGCAGTAATTATAAGGGTATTGTTATCTTTTGAAAAATTGCAGCCTTCAACAGTTTTCATCAAATTATAGAACATAACAAGCGCAGCATCTTCCTGTTTTTTGCTTACTGTCTGCGTGTCATTATGTGCAAGGTAGGCATCTTTCAAAATACTTTTTAGTGAAATTCTAACAAGCAGAACGATATTTTTATATTCAAGAATAGCTCTGTGTGCTTCTGCTTTTAATTGAAGGTTGAAGCGTTTTTCTTCCTCTTCTTTTGCTATTTTAATTTTACGGTCAAGAGCCTCCATTAAATATTTCAGGAAGATTTTTACCTGGGAAAGAATATAAAGTCCGGTTAAAATAAGCATTATAAATACAAATAGAGAACCGTCAAGACCTTCCTTACCCTTTTTCAATTCTTCACCAAACTGAACTTCCATCATTTTTTGGATAGATTTTATAAACGGATCCATAAAACTCATGGCATGATTGCCTATTAAATCTAAAAACCAATATAATGACACGACAAAAATCAGCAATATTGCCGCAATCTGTATAATTACCATTAAATGTTCAGTAAGTTTACATAATTTTTTACTGTTTTCCAACCCTTTGGCCATTAATATCCTCTTATAATGCTATGTTGTCTATTAAGCGTACATTTTCAACTCTCGCTGCAATAAATACTATTGTATCAGAGTCTGCAGTTTTCTTTTCTTCAAGAGTATTTTGGTCCCTAAACTCCAGGTATTCAAGAGTATGATTATCGTTCAAAAAGCCGTAAGCTGTTTCTGTAAGCGCTTTTACGTCTTTTATACCTTTATTATAACACATTTTTATATTAAATAAAATTTTACTTAATGCAAGAGCATCTTCTTTACCTTTTTCAGTTAAATATTTGTTTCGTGAACTAAGCGCTAACCCGCTTTCTTCGCGGACTATAGGGCAAGGAATTATCTCAACGGGAATATTTAAATCCTTAACCATTTTTTTAAGAATTATTAACTGTTGTCTGTCTTTTTCTCCAAAAAATGCAAAATCAGGCTGAACTATGTTAAATAATTTATTTACCACAGTGCAAACTCCGTCAAAATGCCCTGTGCGTGACTTGCCGCATAATTTGTCAACATAGAAAAACGGCGGAATAACATATGTTAAAAAATCGTTAGAGAGAATATGACCTTCTCCGTACATCTCTTTTGGAGATGGTGCGAAAACTATGTCAACTCCGGCATCTTTACAAAGTTTTTCATCTGCCTCCAGTGTGCGCGGGTATTTATCTAAATCTTCACCCGGACAGAATTGTATCGGATTGACAAACACTGAAACAACTGTTTTATCACATTTTTCAACACTTTTTTTTATAAGGCTTAAATGTCCGTTATGTAAAGCTCCCATTGTTGGAACAAGACCGACAGTTAACCCTTGTTTTTTCCATTCTTTTACCTGCTCTCTTAATTCTTTAATTGTATGTATAAGCATCTTTCTACCTTCTTATCTCTTTTTACCGGAGAGAATTTGTTTTATTATCTCTGTGTAAATTTAATTGTTTTAACTCTTCTTCTTTCAATTTAAAAACTTCTTCTTCTGAAGGGAACTTACCTTTTTTGACATCATCGTTGTATTGTATTGCACAATTTAAAATTAAAGATTTCATATCTCCGTATTTTCTTGCAAATTTAGGTTTGAAATCTGAAAATTTTCCGAATAAATCATCACTTACAAGAACCTGCGCATCGCAATATCTGCCGGCACCGCATGAGATTGTCGGAACTTTTAAATTTTCTGTTATAAACTGTGCACTTTCTTCGGGAACCATTTCAAGTACAATTGTAAACACTCCGGCCTTTTCTAATTTTTTTGCCTGTTCCAATATTTGTAATGTTGCGTCAAATGATTTTCCCTGAATATTATATCCGCCTATAGCATTTAAAAATTGAGGAGTAAAACCAACATGTCCTACTACAGGAATTCCGACCTGTGTAAGATGTTTGATTACATCTATTATGTAATCGGTTGCACCTTCTATTTTTACAGCATTGGCTCCGGCTTTAATCATTCTTCCTGCATTTTCAACTGCATCCTGCGGAGTTTTGTGGTAACTGAGAAAAGGCATATCAGTTACTACCAGCGAACGTGCTGCCCCTTTGGCTACAGCTCTGGTAAAAATTTCCATTTCTTCCACACCGATTGAATTTGTATCACCGTATCCCAGTGCTACCATTGCAAGACTGTCGCCTATTAATATTATATCAATTCCGGCTTCATCCAGATATTTAGCGGTGGAGTAGTCATATGCTGTCAGAACTGAAAATTTTTCATGGTTATCTTTATATTTTTGGATAGTATTTACTGTAACCTTTTTAGTCATATTTACTTAGAACCTTTTGATACTAATTCTTTATGCTGGAATAAAGTATTTTTTTCATTTTTATGTTCTCTTTTATACCAGTAGTAAAGTGCTCTTGCAACCCTGTTTGAACTGTGGCGTACAAATCCTTCTTTGTTATCTTCTATAAGCTTTTTAGAGAAAAGTTTTACGCCTAGTTTTTTTAGATTTTCATTATCTATTTTGACAGGATAAGAGCCGGCCATCTGGTATTTATTTGCAAGATTAGACGGTATGAAATCATTAACAAGGACAGCATCAATAATTTTTCTGCTGTTAGCATGTTTCATTAATGCGTTAACGTGGTCGGAAACTGAATAATTATCGGTTTCTCCAGGTTGTGTCATAATATTGCAGACATAGATTTTTTTCGCATTAGAAGCAACTACTTCATGAGCGATTTCTTCGACTAAAAGGTTAGGGATAACGCTTGTATAAAGGCTTCCCGGACCCATAATGATAAAATCTGCATCTTTAATCGCTGCTATTACATCTTCAAGAGCTTTGCAGTGTGCCGGATCTGTAAATAATCTTTTAATTTTCCCATGAGCTTCGGGAATATTTGATTCTCCTCGTATAATTCTTCCGTCTTCCATTTCCGCAACAAGTTTCATATCATCCAGAGTTGCAGGCAAAACTCTTCCTCTGATTGATAATACATTGGAAGATTCTTTAACAGCACGCACCATATCTCCTGTAATGGCGCATAGTGCTGTAAGGAAAAGATTGCCAAAACTGTGCCCTTCCAGTCCTTCACCGGATTTAAATCTGTACTGGAATAATTTTGTAATCAAGTCTTCGTCATCAGCAAGCGCAGCAATACAGTTTCTAATATCCCCGGGAGGAAGTATACCCATATCTTCCCTCAATCTGCCTGAACTGCCGCCGTCATCTCCTACGGTTACAACCGCAGTTATATTATTTGTAATATGCTTAATCCCTTTCAAAAGCATAGATAAGCCTGTTCCGCCTCCGATGGCAACAATTTTCGGTCCTCTGTTGAGCTTTCTTCTTCTATATAAAGCTTCCAGAATATTAGAGTCATCTCTGCTGTTATTAATATCTAAAATTGAAAGGTTAGTTTGTTTCCAGCCTTTAAAGAAAATAGCTGCGCCAAACATTATTACAGCAAAAGCAATCCATTCGGTTGAAATATTCATTGCAATTTTGCGGATAAATTCCATAGTATAAAAAATAGGTTTAATATCGCAAAGGATTAAAAATCCCAAACCCATTAAAATTGCGCCTAAAAAGATTAATACAAACCATCTTTTAACCTGTAATCCCGGTATAAGCCAGCCGGCATCTTTTGGCATTCTCATTGTATTTTTAAAATTTTTCATTATATCCTCTTAATCATCACTTATTCAACCCAGCCGGAAAGGCAAGCATTCTTGTAATTTACCGGAACCGGAGTAATTATATCTTTTGATTGTTTTATCAAAGCCTGTGCATTTGCAATTTTATTGGTAAAATGAATTGTATCAGCCGGCACACAGGTTTTACCGCCTGTAACATTATCTATCTGCGAAGTTGCAAGAAGGGTTTTTAATCTGTTTATAGATGCAAATATATTCTCGCTGTCTTTTTGACTAAAATCTATTGTGCCATCAGTGTTGTAATGTTTTTCCAGATGAACTTCATGAGCTACAGGAAGATTTAACTCTTCCCCGACACTTGCTGTAATATCACCGGATGCTCCGTAATAAACAAGCCACTGGGAACATTTTTTTATTGCTTTTGCTACTTTCATCGCAAACTGAAAATCTTCGGCAGCCATTTTATACATCGCACCATGTGGTCTTACATGTTCAATTTCCATCTTGAATGTTTTTGCAAAAGACATCAAAGCTCCAACCTGATAGATAACCAGAGCTTCAATTTCTTCTTCCGAGAGCTCCATAGGTCTGTAACCGAAGCCTTGTATGTCATCAAAGCCTATATGAGCTCCTACAACTACATTTTTTTCTTTTGCTTTCAGAAGAGCATTTTTTATAGTCATTGGATCTCCTGCATGAAATCCGCATGAAATATTTACTGAACTTGCATAATCTAAAAGGGCAAATTCTGAATTATTTTTATAAATACCGAAACTTTGTGCCAAGTCTATGTTAAAATCAATATTTTTTATTTGTTTTCTCTCAAGAGTTTGTGTCATATTAATATTCCCGTTAAAAAAATATATTTAATATCATTATTATACTCACTAAATAAATAATTACCAATATCTTTACATAATTTTAACCACAAAAAAGCCTCCGTACCACAGAGGCTTTTAAATCAGGGAAGATTTTTCCAATATTCTCTACTTTCATCTTGCGGGTATTGATTTTTTAGTGCAAAATGCGAACAGGCTGTTCCATTGTCACCTGAAACATGGCAGGCTTTGCCTGAGTTTTTAAAATCACAGCATTCTTCCAGTTGTGATTTAACAGCTGCAAAAGTATATTTATGTGTAGCTGGTAAAAGTATATTTCCATCGATTATCTGAAAATAAAATACATCATAACCAAACCTGTTAGGACCTTTTGTTCCGTTTGTATCTACAATAAAATCCAGTGGTATATATTTTGAAGTCCACCAGCATCCGCTTGCTGCAATCATCATACCGTTTTTTATAAAGAATGCTCCTTCGTTGTGTCCGTCATTATTAAAGTTTTCATATCCGTTTGTCTGTTTAAAAAATTTTTCTTTGTAGCCAATTTCAGTTAACATTTGAGTGTTACGTGCATATATTTTTACTGTTTGGAAATATTTTGAAAAGTCTTCTATAAACTCGTAAGATTTTCTACCATTAATGCCTTTTGAACAGTATGTTTCTGCAATATCCGCATTATCGGCAGCCATTCTTAACACAGCCTGTGAAATTAAAGAGTAGGCTGTTTTAAACCTGCCTTCAAGTTCTGAGTTCCTTTGTTTTGTAATTATCGTCGGCAAAGTTAATGCAGCCACAATTCCGATAATTCCTATTGTAATTAGTGTTTCAGCAAGCGTAAAAGCGCTGCTATGAGTGCCCCCCCCCCTTAACAGATTTTGAAGCTATAATTGAGTTTTTCATTGTTTTATATCCTCCTTAAAGCTGATTATAGCATATAAAAAAACTCTCTGCAACTAACAGAGAGTTTTATCTGGTCTTTGTTTATCAACTATTTTGTCTGTAATTTATTTACAGCAATAGTTAATCTTGATTTTTTTCTAGCTGCGGTATTTTTGTGAAGAATACCTTTTCCTACAGCTTTGTCACATAACTGATAAGCTTTAGAAAGTGCTGAGTTCAAAGCTTCTTTATCTTCACCTTTAGCAAGTTCAAGAACTTTTTTTACGGCTGTTTTAATTGAAGTTTTGAAAGCTACGTTTCTAATTCTGTTTTTTTCAGCTATAAGTACTCTTTTTTTAGCAGATTTAATATTTGCCATTTTATTTTTCCTTTTCTTAGTCTTGCGGTGCTTAATGACGGCACCATACTCGAGGATGTGAGTGCTTTTATATTAAGTAAAAAGAAATTTATTTGCAATAGTTTATTTAAATTTTGTTAATATAATATTATGACGGGTGGAGAATTTAATAAGAAACCTTATAAGGATAATCCTTGGGGATTTTCCAGCCGTTATACTGAATCAATGCTGTACAGAATGCTCTGTTACCTGTTTTGCAGCTGTAGCCGTTATTGTTATATAAACTGTTTGTTGTTCCATCCCAGTTATATTTATATGGTTCTACTCCTTTATTTACATGGTATTTCCACTCAGGCGCATTGGGGTTGCTTGCATTAGTTTTTATGTCCTCTCCGCCAGGCATATAAATAAATAAAAATGAACATTTCCCGTGAGCTTCGTCTTCGGTCTTATATCTTTTTAAGCACTTGTCAGGATTGCCGGGATAAAATATCCAATCTCTTATTGCATCTGTAAATCGGATTTTTAAGGCGCTTCCATCGGGAAAATAAAAGTAAGGTAAACCTTTTTCATCATATTTTACAGATGTAGTTTTCATATTGGGTGAGATATACTTGTTCCACCATTTTTCAACTTCCGAGCTTCCATTTACAGGTTTTCCTTCCTCATCGGTTTCAATATTATTCAGGTCTGTAAACCAGTATTTTTTGTCGCCATATTCAACTTCCGACATTTTTATTGCCTGATTTATTGTTGAGTAAAATTTGGCAAGTCTTGTTTCAACAATCTTGTTTGTGTGTGATTGAACAAGTGCCGGTAATGTCATCGCAGCCACAACCCCAATAATACCCAGGGTAATTAAAACTTCCGCTAAAGTAAATGCAGAATTCAACTTCCGCTAAAGTAAAAGCAGGTTTGCGGGATAATCCCAAAGCGTGAAAAAGCCCGCCGGCACTAAATAAGCCCCCCCCCCTCAGGGATTTTGAAGCTATAATTGTGTTTTGCATAAGATCTTTTCCTCCTTTTATTCTATTATAAAATAAATTGTTCTTATGTGCAATATCCGCTAAATATTAAAAGCAGACCTCCGCTGCTTACTTTGCGCCTTCGCAGGCTGTGCGCAGCTGCGCTTTCTAATACGCTACTCAACAATCCCGCTCACATTTCCTAACTCGGAATTTTTGTTGGACAAATTATGTAAATATAATATACGATTTATATTTTAACTTTTGTAACATTATTCACAAGAATTAGTTCTTAAGGATTATATTTTTAACCCGGTTGTGCTATATATAATAATAACAGAATTGGATTATAGTTATATAATAATTCAAGTTAAGAGAGATATGGAGGCGCAAATGTCAGTAGGACAATTCGTATTTATGTTACACAGCCACCTTCCTTATTACAGAAAAGCAGGCATGTGGCCTTTCGGGGAAGAAAATCTTTATGAATGTATGGCAGAAACTTACATTCCATTATTGAATGCTATTTCCGAACTGTATGAAGAAGGTATTAAAGCAAAGCTGACTGTCGGCATTACACCGATTTTGGCTGAACAGCTTAATGACGAACACCTTAAGCATGGTTTTGTTAAATATTTGGATTCAAGAATTAAGCAGGTTTCAAAGGATTTGGAAAGATACCCTGATCCGAAAGTTGCTCATTCACAGCATCTGAAATATTTGGCTAAATATTATTTCGATTGGTTTAACCATATTAAAGATTCTTTTGTGAATAAATACGGAATGGACCTTATTGGCGAATTTAAAAAATATCAGGATTTAGGCTGTATTGAAATTACAACTTCCGGAGCAACTCATGGATTTTCTCCGCTTCTTGCTACTGACAGCAACTTGAATGCCCAATTCAAAGTAGGTTCTGATACCACAAAAAGATTATTCGGTAAAAAAGCAAAAGGCTGCTGGCTCCCTGAATGTGCCTACAGACAAGGTTATGAATATGTTGGTAAAGATGGTAAAAAACACTGGAGACCGGCTATTGAGGTTACTCTTCAAAATAACGATATTGAATACTTCTTTACTGAATCTCACGTAATTGAAGGTGGTAATTCAATTGGTAACAGACGTGTAATAGGTGTCTACGGTAATATTGAATATATTCCGCTTCCTGAACGTCCGGCTACAGGTTATGATACATATTCTGCTTACTGGCTGCCTGATGCACAGGTTGCTGTTATGGGCAGAAATGACAGAGCCGGCTATCAGGTTTGGTCTGCTGCTGACGGCTATCCTGGCGACGGCTGCTTCAGAGAATTCCATAAAAAAGATGACAAATCAGGAATGCACTATTGGAGAATTACATCCCCTAACACTGATTTAGGTGATAAGATGCTTTATGATCCTGTTTTGGCATTGAATAAAATTAATGAAAATTCTGACCACTACACTACTTTAATTTACCATTTATTAAATGATTACAAAAAAGCTCACAACGGTAAAGAAGGTCTTGTAATGGTATCTTTTGATACCGAGTTGTTTGGTCACTGGTGGTTTGAAGGCGTTGAATTTATCAAACAGGTTATTAGAAAATTCAATACTTACCTTCCGGAAGTTGAAAGAATGACAGCAGGTGAATATCTGCATGCTCATCCGCCTACAGAAGCTATCCAAATCCCGGAAAGCTCTTGGGGACAGGGCGGTCACTTCTATGTATGGAATAACCACTTAACAGAATGGATGTGGCCTATTATCCATGCTTGTGAAAAACGCATCAATGCCATTGTTGATAAGTATCCGGAAATTCCTGAAGATAAACTTCTTCACAGAGCATTAAATCAGATGGCTAGAGAAAATCTGCTTCTTCAAAGTTCAGACTGGCCGTTCCTGATTACAACATGGCAGGCAAAGGATTATGCTACCGACAGGTTCAGAGAACATGTTGACAGATTTGAAAAAATTTGCGATATGATTGAAAGCGGCAACATCAATGATGCAGAATTAAAAGAAATAGAAAGCATTGATAACTGCTTCCCTGTAATTGATTATAGAGTATATCAATCAATTGAAGAAGGAGTGATACCACAGCAATCTGCGAAATTAGCTCCGCTTTATCAGTAAATATATTTCATAAAAAGAAAGACCGGTTATTTTAACCGGTCTTTCTTTTTATTTGTTGAAAACTAAACTAGGGAACTCTTGGCGTAATTTTTCGATTGTATTAATATCTGGTTCGTAAGTATTCTCCGGCTTGAAAAGAAGTTTTTCATCCGGCTTTAGTCCAAAACTTGAGTAAATCTTTCTTGACTGGCGGACATTTCCGCTGAAGCCGTTCATATATAAATCAAGAACAGGAATATTTGGTGCAGGTTCAAACATAGTTCCGTTTTTCTTTGTAATTCTATTATTTTTAGATTTTGGCACTTTAAACGCAATCATTGTTTGATCGAGTGCCCTGATTTTTCCATCCGGAGATTTAGCATGGAGGGTAAATATGTCACAGTTATTTATTCTGTTCATTTTACATATAGTTTTTCCGGTTTCAGCCAATTCGGCGCAATTACCTACTTTGAATGTTTTCAACATTCCTATCAATCTTCTGAATACTTCAAAGTTGCCGCCTTCTTCGTATGCTGTATGTTGGAGTTCTCGAATTACTCTAAGAAGCATATTGGATTCTTTAATTTCTTTGGCTAATTCAATCTGTTTTTCTTTAGGAAGGCTGGAATATGACGCAGGTTTTTTGACGTCTGCAAATTCCGAGAAGAATACACGTTTTACTTCTTTTATGTTTTTGGGTAGCGGGGATCTTCCTGTGAAACTATAGTTATTTTGTAAATAATTTATCATATTATTAACTCCTGAATATTATCCTAATGCCATAAAGCCTGATTTCTGTATGAATTGAGGAAAGTTTTTTCTGACATATTCGACTGTATTGGGGGATATGTCAGGGTTGTGTTCTGATATAAAGATTAGTTTTTCAAATTTATTATCCTTTAAGCCTAAGTATTTTGAAAATTCAGAATTGTATCTTACAACAGCGTTATGTCCGTAATCTGCAAATCCAAGCCAGGGATCAATAATAATCATTTTTTCCAGATTTTTATTTTTGTGCGCTATAAAATTGTTGCCTGGCGGATTTACTATCAAAACCGCATGATCGAGGTTTTTAAAATGCTGTGTTAATATTCTTGCTTTTACAGCTTTTATGTTATTGCTTGCAAGTATGAGCTGTGCAAGCTTTGTGTAATCTGCGCAGTTTATGTTTTTATATTTTTTCATGTTGTCAACAAAACGCTGATAAAAGTATAAGGGTTCTGATTTTGTAAATAATTTCCAAGCATCATCCCTGATTGCTCTGTTTTGAGCTAACTTTATTTGGCAATATTTAACAAACCTGTCCTCTTTTGCCACAGCATCCATTGTTTCAACTCTTGTTCCTGAAATGGCTGGAAATTCTTTGGCAATTATTCTGCAAACTTTGTCTGCATCCCTTATTATTTTTTTAGAACCGAATGCCGGATTGAAATTTATACTACCTGTTTCCATATTTCGGATAAAACATGTGAAGAATAAAAATTGCCTTTTTATAAAATAATAAAAATTTTACTATAAAACTATTGCAAAAATTTTTTTAGCAATTTATAATAATAATTGTCAAAAGACCAAAGACATGGGAGCGTAGCTCAGTTTGGTTAGAGCGCATGCCTGTCACGCATGAGGTCGCGAGTTCGAGCCTCGTCGTTCCCGCCATTTAAATTAAGAGCCTTTACAAGAGGCTCTTTTTTAGTGCCCGATTGAGTTTGAGGGAGTTCGAACTTTCCATTTTGAGAACGACCTAGACGATTCATTTCAATTATGTCATAGAAGATAGGATACAGCGTTATATCTATATTTTTGGCATTTGCTGTAAAGTTCGAACCAATTATTTCACAAATTGTTCTTTTTTCTGATGGAGTAGCATTTAAGAAAAACGTATGAGCATTCTTACAGAAATTTAGAATAGTATTAGATTGTTCATAGAAATTGTTATCGGCTTTATCGATACTTACCTGTTGTGTTCTAAGTTGTTCTTTTTCTTCTGTCCACATTTGATAATTAACTTGCCAATAATCTTTTTCTTCTTTTGTAGGATTTTTTAGTATTCTTTGATAGCCTGATTGTATTAATTTATCAAGTTCTTTTATTCTTTTGTTTATTGCATTTTGAGTCTTGTTGCTATAATTATTCTTAAGTTCATGTGTACATTGTAGAATGTTTGCAACTTCATCCACAAATGATTGAGGAATATATTTCAAATCTTCTAATATACTTGCTATGTACTCTTCTACTTTCTCTTGATTAATGTATGACCCCTTTTTGCAAGTTTTTATTTTACCTTTTCCTGTGCAATGATAATAAACATACTCTCTACCACTTGCTAATTTTAGCTTGCGTTCTGCGGTATAACGACACCCACATATCGCACACTTAAATAATCCAACATAAGGGAATTCTACATGGTGTTGCCTACTCGTATCAGTAGAGTTATTGAGCTTATCTAGTGCAAATTGGAACAGTTTACGACTGATTAATGGTTCATGCCTGCCATCAAGGTATAATTTACCATGATACATATAATCACCAACATACATGACATTTCTAAACATCCTCTGTATTGTAGATACAGCATATTTATTACCATTAGGATTTCTCAAACCCTCTTCATATAAAATATTGTTTATCGTTGAAGCTGATAAGTTTTCATAAACAAAGAGTTCAAATGCACGTTTAGCATACTTTGCACGCTCTTTATCAATTATAATTGCATGCTTGTGCGTTCCGTCATCCCCGTATTTATAACCCAACGGTGGATATAAAGCATACCCTTGTTCCACACGTTCATTTAAACCCTTTGCTGACTCTTCTGCGAGATTGTCAACATATTGTTTTGCCATTAGCACACGAATACCAATCATGAATTTTATACTGGAGCGTGAATTTTCAGATAGAATTTCGTTTTCTTTAACAAAATGGATTTCTAGACCTTTGATGTTGTCGATTGTGCCGTAATCAGGTAAATTACGATACAATCTATCAACTTTTTCAACAAGGATAACTCTTTCATCCTCATGTTCTTGAAGATAAGCAACCATTTCATTAAACTTAGCCCTACCAGCTTTTTTAGCAGTTTCAGCTTCTACAAACTCTTCTACAATCTGTATTCCATTTTGATAAGCATAATCTTTTAGCAGCTTAATTTGTGCAGGAATTGAAAAACCCTCTTTTTCCTGCCTATTGCTTGATACACGAGCGTATAATACAGCTTTTTTCATGCTTCCACATTATCATAAAATTTTTTTGATACAAGTTTGTTTCTATTCTTGTAGTATAATTGTTTTACGTAATTATAATGACACAAGAAAATATTACAAAACAATATTATGTTAATAATACTGACCTTGCTATTATCGCAAAACTCTTATTTTGGAGTGATAATAGTCCAGTTGAATTGCCAATAAGAAATTTACACATTAACTCATTTCAGCAGAAAAAGTATTGTGAGCATATTAATAATAATTATTCATTTTTGCAGGCACAAGTTAGTAATAATAGGGTTATCACCATTAACACTCGAAATATTGAAGAAGGGAAATCTTGGTTAAAACAATATCTTAAAAATTTAGGCAACAATAATTTATCCTATGAATATGCTCTCAACCGTCCTAACCCTGATAGTTTTAAAACAAAATTAAGAAACTTTTATCAATCAATAGATAGAACTAAAAGTCCGACATCATACAGAATAGTTGGCACTAAATATTTTGATGTAGTATTATTTCTGCATTTATATAAACAAGATAAGTCACTAGTTATAAAAAATGTTGACATATCGGCATATCTTGAAGA
Source organism: Brachyspira sp. CAG:484 (assembly GCA_000431315.1). GTDB lineage: Bacteria > Cyanobacteriota > Vampirovibrionia > Gastranaerophilales > Gastranaerophilaceae > Scatousia. Next base: position 201,049 of record HF989736.1, on the reverse strand, counting down.
ATATCACAACTGTATCTACGACACAGTATTTGTACCTGAAGCTGATGAAGAATACGAAATTCTTACGGAGTCTTATCTTGATGTTAAGGTCACAATGGATTTACAACATATCGATAGTTTACCCCTTACCCCAAATAGTACTAACACAAGTTTGCAAGAACAAACTAGCGATAAATTATTTAACAAACTTACTGATGAAGAAATTTCTATTATGTCTGCAAGGAAATATCTAGTAGCTAAAGGTGAAAAAGCAACTTACAAAAAAATAGGGCAACTTCTTGCACCTCAATTATCAGAAAACAATGTTAAACAAAAAGTAAATAACATAAAAAATAAGATTGGTTGTGAGTCCTTACTTGATACAATCAATGAGCTTGAAAGTAAAGGATTTTTTATACCACCATTTAAGCAAAAGTTATAACTTTAGTTATAACTTTAGTTAGTGCATAATAAAGTCCAATCTCCAATAATTAAAATATGTAACACGATTTAATAAAAGGAGATAAATCATGAAATCAGTACTAACTACATCAGTAACAGAAGAATTTCAAGCCCCTACTTGTATAACAGAAGGTGTAAGCATTATCAAGAAGCATTATTCCAATGTAAGCACGCAAGCAATTCTGAATATACTATTATTGAAGTTTGCTCAGATGATTACAGCAAAACGTGTGAAGTATTCTGAATTTGGGAATTTAGGTTATCCAAATCACTATACCATAATTTTTATGGGTAGTGGGTATGGTAAAGACAGGATATCAAATGAGTTAGATAATCGTATTTTTAAAAATTTCCGCACTTGGTTTGAAGAGAAAGTCAATGAGTATAAAAATAAAGAGGAAAAAAATATAAGGGATAAAATTGAAGCAAAATATGATGATAAAGATAATAAGAATAATAAAAAACAAATAGAAAAACTTATAAAAATAAATGTTGCTAAAATTAGAAATCTTATAATAGAAATTAATAAAGCTACACCTGAAGGTATTTTTGCAGAGTCAGAAGCTTTTTCAAAAGTGGACTTTGGTTCATTATTGATAAAATACGGTGAATTTGGTTTGATGTTAAAAACACCTAAACAAGAAGAACTACAATGCATTCAGTCAATATTTGAATTGTATGATGGAACGTTAAGTAGCAAATGTATTAAAAGTGAAAATAGTAAAGCTCAACTTAAAAATATTCCTTGTAATGTTCTATTATACTCTGACCCTGCTTTATTTGCTGGAGAGCTTAAAAAAATGTTTGAAACATTAATGCAAACTGGACTTGGACGCAGGTCAACAATATCATATTTACCAGAAGGAAAAATCTTTATAGAAGCAGATGTTGATAAAGCATTTCAACAAGAAAAAGAGTTCGTTCAAAAAGCTGAAGAACTTAGTAATGAAATTTTTTCAATATTTCTTCTAGTAGAGCCTTCAAGTGTATATACTTTAACAAAAGAAACGTTTAAACAAGTTTTTCATCCCTATAAATGTAAACTCAATCAAATGATTAACGACAATGATAATCCCCTAATAAAACGAGAACTTGCATCAAGAGAATTAAAGGCATTAAAACTTTCCTGCCTATTTGCAGCTCTGAATCACCCGACGGAATTATTTATTAACCCAGAAGATATGAAACAGGCAATAAGTGTTGTAAATTTTCTTGGTAACGATTTTAAAGCTTTTGTTAATCTTCGCCCTACCTATAAAGATTTATATGAAAGGGTATATGACTTTTTTAGAGAAAATCTCAATAAAGAATTTACAAGTACTGAACTTAAAAGAAAGCAGTATAAAAACTTTGGCTGTAGTCGGAAAACTATTGATAAAGAATTTGACGAAATTATCAAATACGTTAGTGAAATAGCTTATGAACAAGGGTTTATATTTAATATAACTGAACTTCAACCGACTGGTTATAAATATTCGCTATCTAAACTTCCTGACGGGAAATTAAGCGAAAACATAATACCCCTTGAAGAACTTATTGTTGCTTAAGATGACAACTTGTCATTCGCAATGTAACAGGAATAGCAGGCTATCACTTAATTTGCCTGTTTGACTAAAATGCAAAAGTAATAAAGAAAAGGATTTATAAAAATGAATTTTGAAAAACTTACACTTGAAAAAATAGAAGCACACTTGGGTACGGGTAAAAAACTCGGAAACGAATATCAATGGCAATGTCCTTACTGCAATGATAAACATCGTGATAATCTTAAGTTTAATCCTTCAAAAGGCATTCTTTTTTGCTTTGCAAGCAATGGGGAACACTCTAAACAGGTATTGAAAGATATGTATTCAATGAATAAGCCTATAAACACTCATGCTCCGAAGAAAAAATACTCAAAAAATAATTATACAACTCCTAATCAAGAGGATATACCTGTAAATGTTTATAATGAAAAGGAACAGGAAAAATTATTGTTGTATATGAATGAATGTAATGAGAGATTATTAAAACATAAAAAATCATTAGCATTTATAGAAAAACATCGTGGAATAAAAAAAGATACTATAAATTTTTGTGGCATAGGAATAGACTTAGAAGAACATAAATGGGTAATTCCTACGTTCAAATACAGTACAACGGAAACCTTTATTACAGGTTTTGAATTTAGACCCGCTGATTTTTCAAAGAATATAACAAGAAGTAAAGGAACACCTACATCAATGGCTATGATTAACTGCTACACACCTCAAACCAACATTTTAGCAATCGTAGAAGGCTATATGGATGGTTATGCTCTGTTTCAACACTTACAAGAAAATAAACAAGTTCAATATTATCATATTGTTACCCCTAGCAACGGTGTAAATAGCTTATTGAAATATATTAACCAGATTGAATTTTGTAAGTATAAAAAATGTTATCTTTATATTGATAATGATGAAGTTGGCAAAAGAACAGCTGTAAAAATTTTAGAACAATACCCATTTATGAAACGTATAGAAATGTCCTGTGGATGCAAAGATTTTAATGAACATTATTTGAAATGTATTAGACCTAAACAAATTGGGCAATCTGGCAAATTCTTATCTTGAAAGCTTTTAGGGGAAGGCATAACGCTGGCACATCATTCAAATTAAATAAAAATTTATCTTTGCCTAAATTCTTTCATGAACATAGGGGTATCAATGAAAGAAAGTACATTTATAAATCTTGGTGCAACTAATCATGCAAGAGAGATTAGGGAAGAAAATGACTACTATGCAACAGACCCGATAGCAGGCAGATTGTTATTAAAGGTTGAGCCCAGTTTAGATAATATCTGGGAATGTGCCTGTGGTGAGGGGCATTTAGCTAAAGTTTTTGATGAAGCAGGTAAGTTAGGAAAAGCTACCGATATTGTTGATAGAAATTATGGAGCTATAGAAGATTTCTTGTTAAATACAGAGTCTTACCACAATGGGGATATTGTAACTAATCCGCCATACAAATACGCACAGGAATTTGTTGCACACGCTTTATCTAAAGTTGATGAAGATAGAAAAGTCTGCATGTTCTTAAAAGTTCTGTTCCTAGAAAGTCAAAGCAGAAAGGAACTATTTACAAAACACCCGCCTAAAACAATATATGTTTCAAGCTCCAGAATCAACTGTGCTAAGAACGGGGATTTTAAAACTTATAATTCTGGTGCGATTGCATACTCTTGGTTTGTGTGGGTTAAGGGATATAAGGGCGAGACAGTGGTGAAATGGATAAATTAACCTTAAAACTATTCATAGAATATACAATAGAATGTACCTTATGGTGCATAAGTTTGGTATGTGTTATATCTTCCCTATTCTTGCTATTATTTAGTTTTTAGTATTTTCTTGCATGTCCTCTATCGGGGTTTGGGGAAGAAATTTTATTTCATAGCCGAATAATTCAGCTATATCCATAAGTTCTGTTACTTTGAAAGATGAACGTGAAAGTTTGTTTAATAAGTTTGAATCAGAAGCTGAACGACCATATTTCTCATTTAACATTCTGGCTAATCTATAGATAGATGTATGCTGTTCTTGCAAAAAGTCTTTTACAAGTTTCCTAGCCTGCTCCTTTCGTTCATCTGTAGCAATATATTTTGGTGTTTCAGGATTTGTCATATTTACCTCCACTTTTAGTATAACACCAATTTTTAAATAACTCACGTTTTCGTAAAGTTTTGTGTCGAAACAAAGATTGAAGCCTTGACAATCTCTGTATCTCGATACATCATGATAACGTAAGGTAATTGAACAAAAGAAAGGACAAATCATTATGGCAACACAAGTTATTACAACAAATCTGAACTTAGAAAATGAAGCAAGGGTTATTAAATCTTTGGAAAGCAAAATCGCTGAGCTTAAAGAACTCAAAGACGAACGAATCGCATTAGTTAAAGAAATTATGAATAAGGCTAATGTAATGGAACTTCATGCAGGTGCATTTACTTTTAAAATGCAAGAAATTACAAGAAACAATATTGACACAAAGACTCTTAAAACAAAATATGCTGAACTTTACAAGGCATTATTAAAGGTTAGTAGTTACATGAAATTTGAAATTGTGTAGGGTAATTAAACCCTACACACCCCCTAAGGGGAAATAATTTAATAATCAAAAGTAATTATACATAAAAAATATGAAAGGAAATATATCATGGGTCAAAGAACAGCATTTTTAATAAAAAGAACTTTTTGGGATGGTAAGGTAAATATCAGGCTTGTACATCATCAATGGGGCATAGGTCGAGTTATGCACAACAATTTTATTAAAGCAGTTACAGAAATGGTAACTTACAGAGGGTTTGAAGATAAAACACTTAAGGACTTCATGAAAATTATTGATGACGAACATTCTTTATACCTTGAAAAGAATTTTAGAAAAGGAAGTCTGGCTATACCCGATGTCTTTGATAAAAAAGTTATCAAAAGATATTTTGACAAAACAGACAATAACAACGGCGGAATGATTATTGAGATTAAAGAAGTACCATCAGAGAAAGAACCGTACATCCTAAAGATTGAAAATATTAAAATTGGGTTTATTCTTGGTTGGGAAGAATGTCAATATGACTATGATACAGATAAATGGATTGGCGAACAGCCTTTTGAAAAGTTATATACTGGGGAAGAATACGTAAGAATATCATGCGATGGTGAATATGCTTACCCTGAATTTATAGAAATGTGGCAAGGGTTTATTAAGAACTTTGAGATTGAAGAAATTTCAGACGGTCAACAGATAGAAAATGATTTAGTAGCATAAATTGAGGGGGATATATCCCCCTTTTTACAAAGGAGCAACAAGACATGGAAAGAAAAATAAAAATACTAATTGATTACTTATATGCGTTTAGGGATAACTTGACAAAAGCTGAAACTCAAAGGATTTTAAAGAGGTTACAGGCTTGCGGTGTTAAAGATATGACTTTGGGAAATCAGAAAATTGAATTAACTAATGACTTTATTAAATCAGTACAGGGAGTTTGTTAATTATGGGTAAAACATTTGCATACATAAGAGTTTCTACAAGGGAACAGAAAGAAGATAGGCAGATTGACGGGCTTAAAGGAATTAAAGTTGATGAAATGATTATTGAAAAAGCCTCAGGTAAAAACTTTAACGGACGTGAAAAGTATCAGGCAATGAAATCACAATTAAGAGCAGGAGACCTTGTTGTCGTTCATTCCATTGATAGGTTTGGCAGGAATTACACGCAAATTTGTTCTGAATGGGAAAGCCTTATTAGTATGGGTGTAGATATTCAAGTCCTTGATATGCCGATACTGAATACAAGAGATAACCAAAACGGACTTACTGGCAGGTTGATTACAGATATTATTTTGAAGCTGCTGGGGTATGTTGCAGAAAAAGAAAGAACCAATATCAAGACTAGACAAAGAGAGGGTATCGACTCAGCACTTAAAAGAGGGGTTAAGTTTGGCAGACCTACATCTGAAATTCCGAAGGATTTTGTAAGGGCTTACGAACTTTATAAAAACGGACTGATTAAGGTTAAAGACGTTATGTCTATGTGCAATATTGCAAAAAGTACCTTCTATAAATATGCCGAGTCCATAAAAGGTTAGGTGTGTTTCGTGTACCTTTTTTAGAAAAATTTACACCGAAAAATGATTGATTTTACATTATGCCAAAGAGTCCACGAAAAGTGTACTTTTCATAGAAAGATAAATGAGGTTGAAAAATGATTAACTACAATACAGTACAAAAGATATACAGCAGGAATTATGGTTCAATAGGTTTATACAAGCGACCATTCTTTAATCCGCTTGTTTATACAGATGGTGTAATGGATTTCCAACATACATTAAATGCTTATTGGATAGTTGATAATATTATCAGCTACATGCCAGAAATCCTTAAAACATTTAAAGAATCAGAAGATACTTTTTATGTTGTCGAAATCTCTGTAAATAAAGAAAGACAAGGTTACATGGAAGTTTACCGAGAAGGCTACATCGGAAATGATTATAATGAACATATTACTGTTATAAAACAGGATATTCCTTTTATTGATTTACCTGTAAAAACTGATGATGAGATAACTACATACAAGTTTTACCTAACCTTATCAAACTATGGGTTGCCACAATTTATGTTGATGTTACCTAGTGAGTATTGAGGCTAAATATATCCTCATCAAATCTGCCTAATTCTCTGTCTTTAATATCTTTGTCAACCTTTACAAAAGCTTCTGTCGCTTTTTCAGCTTTTTCTCGAAGCTGCACTATATTTATTAAATTAGTTATATTAGGATTAGTAGATATTAATGCTGCAACAATATTAATTAGAGATTGCATTGTTAATTGTGCAGGGTCAATAAATCCAATATTAGTGCTCGCAAGCATATATGAATTTTGTTCATCCAATCCGTTAAGTTGTCCTAAATCATAAAATAGCCCTTTTATTCCACCATGATTATAATTACATGAAAATCTGTAAAAAGGTCTAAAATAATTAATATCAGTTGCCTCTGCCAAAGCCTTGAAACTTGGCTGTCTTATTTCTGGTAAAGCCCAAGAATACTCTTGATTATTAAACTGAGGGTATTTTAATTTAGCTTTATCACTTAATGATTTTAAATACGCAAATTCTTGTTCCTCAATTTTTTCAAATCCCAATTCTTCAACATAATTATTATAAGTTTCTGCATGGCTAAAATTAGCAATATCTTCGTAGGCTAAATATCTTTCTGCCACATCTTCTCCAAACTTTGCTATAAATACTGCAATTACACTATATTCATATAAAGTTCGCCAACGAGCCAATGCTCCAGAAGCAAACCCGTTTTTGATTAAACACAGTATTTCATTAGTTATTAATACTCCACGAGCAACAATACCGTTTAAAACTTTGCAAGTTTTAGGATATGTTTCTTTGGGATATTCAAAATCTTTAAAAATAGATAAACAAAATTCTATTATAATTTCAAACTGAACAATGGGTTCATGATACTCAAATAATAGACGTGAACAAAAACCACGCCTATATTCTCGATTCTTTAAAACAATTTCATAACCTTCTTTTTCAAAAAGTAATTCAACAACTTTATATTCATCCTGCTTTTTTATTTTATCAAGCACATCATCAAGTATTTGATAGTCTTCGTCTTTAAAATCATCTTTAATTGAAAGAATTATTGCTTTCTTAATTTTATCATCTATTTCAATGCTCATAAGGTTATTATAGCATAAATACCTAATTAAATATCTAGTTTTCTGCCACTTCTTACAGGTGATTTAATTTCGTTTGATTGTTCAATGAGTTCATCTATCTTTTTATTTTCTTGTAGCTTGTTTTCACTTTGAGCTTTGTTTCCCATAATGATTATGTCATCAAGGTTTAAGACCTTAAAATTCGGCTTGTTCTGTACAAATCTAGCTCCCATATCGGTTATCCCAGATGAAGCAACTAAGATAACTTCATCTGCTCCAAAATCATCTTTACAACCCCATAATGCTCTTATAGGTTCTGGCGGTACAGGGTTTTGATAATGTTTGCATTGTACAATAGAAGTTCTGCCATTCCTCTTTAATATGATGTCAACACCGCCATCGCCAGAACCTTTGGTAACTTTGGCATTATAGCCGTTTATCCTAAAAACATTTGCGACTTCCTGTTCAAATTGCCACCCATCCAGAGTCCACCACCATTGGCGTTCTTTCCATAAAGCAGCATTCAAACGAGTACTTTTATAAGAAAATTTGTAGTTCCAAAAGATACAATAGGCAATCAAGGTTATAATCAGTGTTACAAGAAAAATATCACTATTGCCTAAGTTATAAGCAATATAGTTACTTCCTACAAGTATAGCGGTTGCAATGAAAAATTCTTTCCACAAACTAAGTCTGTTAACCTCTGCAAGGAACTTAAAAATAGCCGTAATAATTGCTATTACAGTTGTTATGAATATGATTATATCTCTTGTGCTTATCGCTGTCTTTTGTCTTGACATTTGATTATTCCCTATAAATACTTAATATCTTTTTAATGGTTCGGATTCTTCTTCGTAAAACCTACCTATACATTGATTGTTATTAATACAGAGTTGTCCTCTAATATTTCTTCATTTTCAATCTTCATGGAAGGATTTTTAGAGATTTTTTGTCGGATGTTGTTACAAATAAGTTTTTGTAATTGTCTTTCATATTCAGCACCAAGTTTGTTATAAAACTCTTGCACAGGAGTTAAATTACCATCTCCAATTATTTTAAACTCATAATTGCCATCAGATGTTTTTATCATAGTTACATCACTGTTTCCTATCTTGCACATAAATTGTTTGTTATTCTCGGTAAAGGCTGTATTAGTATTTTTCAAGGAGATTCTTAAAAGTTCTTCTTCGGTTAATTTTGTCTGAAAAACACTTTCTTTTTTAGCCTTGCTTACCTGTTTTCTTTGAACAGATTGTTTAGCTTTCCGTCTTTTGTTCCTATAATGTTCTTCTACATCTGCTTCTGTCCAAAGAATTTCGTTACCTCTTCCTACTAATACCATTATTAAAGTTTCTAATGGTGATAATTCTATTAATACTGACATATTTAATCTCCTTTATATTTCAATCCTTCTGCCTAACTTAGATTTCGGTTTTGCAGGAAATATTAACTTATCTTGTAATTCCAAAAGTTCATGCGGTTGTAAATTTAAGTCTGTAGCAAGCGTGTCAATGTCATAGTAAATTTTCCCCTGTTTTCTTGCGTTCAATAATAATCCTGCTTTAACTTCATCAAAACAGTTAAGTCTTAATAACTCTTCCTTTGTACAAGTTCCAATGTCAACTTTATCATCGGATATATCAATATTAATGACATCAGAATTTTTAACCATCTCAATAATATCTTTTAATTCAAAAATTTGAAAATCTGGTTTATTTTCAATAAACTTTATTCCACCTTCTGTTACACCAGATGAAGCTATAAGTATAACTTCATCTGCTTTAAAATCTGGCTTACAACCATATAAAGCTCTTATTGGTTCTGGTGGTACAGGGTGTTTATGATGTTTGCACTGAACAATAGAAATTCTTCCATTTTTCTTAAGGATAATATCCACACCACCATCGCCAGAACCTTTTGTAACATCTGCTTGATAGCCTCTACGCATAAATACTTTTGCAACTTCTTCTTCAAACTGCCAACCATCCAAATTCCACCAGTATTCTTCTGTATAGATAGGTGTTGTTTTACGTAACATTGCCAAACATTTTTGCCTGTATTTAGAGTTTTCTGGTAACAGTTCTATAGCATTTTGAAAATCATCTCTTGCTTTTGCCTGTTTATTTAAGTCCAAAAAAGCAAGACCTCTTTCATAGTAGGTTTCACCGTTTTTGGAATTGAAGTCTAAACTTTTTTCATAATCTGCTATTGCTTTTTCAAGAAGGTTTTGTGAGTGATAGAATTTTGCCCTTTCTAAATAAGCGTTGCTTATACTTGTAAAATTATTTTTATTTAATTTTCTAGAAGTTGCTTTTGTAAAATTTACCTCTGCTTTCTTTAACTCATTTTTATTTTTATAACAATTCCCGAGCAAAATATAGACTTCACTGATTTTGATATGCGTAATACCTAATTTAATACAGTTTGTAAAATCTTTGATAGCATTATTATAAGTTTTCTTCAAAAAGTATGTATAACCTCTGTAGTAATAAAAATCTGCTCTGTAGCCATAATATTTAGGTTTATCAGGGGCTAGATCAATAAGTCTTGTTAGCTCTATCAATGCATTATCATAATCTTGATTATCAATCTTTTTACAAATATCACATAGACGATATTTTATTATAAGCATTCTATAAGTTGTCTTCCCATAAGGGTCTATTGTTATAAGGTTATCAAGTTTTTCTATTAATAAAGCAAAATTACTATCTCCAACTTCTTTAAAAATGGAATCCAAATAACACTGTGTTCTTAACTTTCTATACTTTGTTTCTCCGTAAGGGTCTATTGTTATAAGGTTACCAAGTTTCTCTATTAATAAAGCAAAGTTACTATTTCCAACTTCTTTAAAAAGAGAATCCAAATAGCACTGGGTTCTTAACTGCTTTAACTCATGATTATCAGGTTCTATCTCGATAGCTTTAGAATAATCCGCAATAGCAGAATTAAAATCATTTTTACTTATATAATATTTTGCACTGTTTTCGTAATGTTCAATATTTAACGGTTCAATCTCAATTATCTTTGAATAGTTATCATATAAACCTAGTTTTGTTATACCAAACCTATAATATTCAATATTCTTTGGATTTAATTGTATTGCACATTTATAGTCATTTATTACTTCTTTATAAAATTTATCAAAATCGATGAGACAATAGCTTTGTGCTCTTTTCATGTAAAAATCAGCATTATTGGGTTCTATTTCGATAGCTTTAGAATAAGAATCCATAGCTAGGTTATAGATATAAAGGTAAAAATTGTCGTTTTGTTTAAAATTATTCCTATTATAACTACTATAATTAAAATTAACATAGTTTATGCATTCTTGTGTATAAAAATCCGCTTTATAAATATACAACTCTGCGGAATTAGATGTAATATTCTTAAGTTGCAACTTAAGAATATCTGAAAGCCACTTTTTACAGATATAATTATAAGGTTGTCTTAAGTATTTCTTGCTTCTGATTAAATAAAAGTATTCTCTATGATATTTATTAATTAATTCTGATTTATCTGCCGTAGTAAGCTTTATATAACATTTTATTACAACAGCATAACTTATTCCATAAATATATCTTGTTATATATGCAATAACATATAAATATGGGCATAGTAGAAATAAACATATATGGTATATTTCATGTCTTTTTAATTTCATTTTCTTAAAAATCAATAGTTCTGCCACTTTTTGGAGCTGGTTTCTTTGGAAATATCAGCCTGTCTTGTATCATAATCATTTCATGCGGTTGCAAGTTGAAGTCATTCGCAAAAGTTTCAATATCATAATAAACTTTTCCCTGTTCTCTTAGTCTAATGAACTCTTGAGCCTTATACTCATTAAATCCGTCAAGTCCTATCAAGTCCTCTTTTGAACAGATATTTAAATCTACAATGCCATTGAAGTATGTTCCGCCATTTTCATGAACCTTCTTAATCTTTTCAGCAAGGATTCTCGCAATCATCTCTCGTTGAGCTTGCAACTCATCAGTTGGTGTATTCTGTTCCTTCAACTGTTTTTCTATATTCTGACTATCTTGCCATTCAGAATTTTCTGTTGAATTTTCTTGAAAGGTTGCCATTTCAAGAGCCGTTACATGCCCTTTATCTTCATTTGCGAGATTGATTAATCCTGCCTTTTTATAAAACTTACTTCTTTGTGTATAAAGAGACTTAAGTTTTAAAATTATTGATACATCAACCCCATACGAGTCCAGAAGAGTATCTATTTCTTTTGTTAAAATTTCAATATTCTCCGCTACAAATTTTTCATAGCTTTCACGCCCAAATTCTGGTAATAACAATGGCACAATTAAGCTTATTGCATAAGAAACTACCATTATAATTTCTAATGAATTAGGAAAGAGTATTTCTCCAAAAACAGCAGTAATAGCAAAAATAATAGGAGATATAAAGAAAAAACTCAGACAGAACCACACGGTTTTATTATCTGAATATTTAAACATTTTCTTCCAACCGTACAATGTTCTTGCTGTGATAATAAAGTATTTATAAATCAGTTCTTTAGTTTTATTAAAAATAGACATATATACCTCCTTTATTAGTTATCAAATTTTTGTGCTTGATTAATGTCAGCCTCTGCCATTCCTTTTAAATCTAACTCGTTATATAAATTAGCTCGTGCAAACAAAAGGTCTCTAAGTGACATTATTTGTAACGTATTTAAATCTGTATTTGCCCAAAGGGTATCTATTTTTTTTGTTAAATCTTGTATTTTTGCAACGGTTCTTTTTTCAAAAATTTTACGTCCCAAGTTTGATATCCAAAAAGGGAAAACTAAACTAATTGGCATACCGAGTAATATAATAATAATTAGATACCATTTTATGTAATTGTAGTAGCTATTGGCAGTATCCTCGAATAAACTTCCTATAACAACTACTGGTAAAATTAGGATAAGTAGTATTATTAAATAAATTATTGGAGAAAAGATAAAGACAGCAATACAGCTCCACACAAAAATACCACATCTCTTTTTCATTATAAATAATTTTTCTATTAACCAGTTCATACTTTTTCCTTAAAAATCAATAGTTCTACCACCACGAGCCTTTTTAACAGTTTCAGTTGATTTCTTTTCTTTCTGCTTCCGCTCAATTTGTTCCTGTGTTTCTTCTGGAACATAGTTATAGCTTTCATCATGAGCGGTCGCTGCAACTGCTCTTTCATTCGCCCATTCTCTGATTGCTAAAATCTGCTCTGATTGTGTTGTAGAAAGAGGAACAGTGTTCTTTATAACCTTATACAAATCTTCTTCCTGCAAGCTCCTGTTTTCAGAAAATGCCTCAAACAAGGCAGATATTACAACCTGTTCTATTTCAGCACCCACAAAACCTTCTGTTGTTTCTGAGAGCCTATTAAGCAAATCATCCGTTATTGCAAAATTCTTTGATATACTTCCCTTCAATCTTTTCTCAAGGTGAAGTTTAAATATTACCTTACGTTCAGCATTTGTTGGTAGGTCAACAAAAAAGATTTCGTCAAACCTGCCTTTCCTAAGCATTTCTGACGGCAGAGCATTAATGTTGTTAGCTGTTGCTATTACAAATACTGGTTTTGTTTTCTCACTCATCCAAGTTAAAAATGTTCCAAAAACTCTTGTAGCAGTTCCGCCATCACGTTCACCACCATTACCACCAAATCCTTTTTCAATTTCATCAATCCACAATATTGAAGGTGCAACTGCTTCGGCTGTTTGGATAGCTTTTCGCATGTTTTCTTCACTGCTACCGACTAAACCAGAGAAGATTTTACCTACATCAAGCCTTAACAAAGGCAACTGCCATAATGCACTCATAGCTTTAGCCGTCAAACTCTTTCCGCACCCAGGAACTCCAGTAATCAAAACTCCTTTAGGTGCAGGCAAATTATAATCTTTTTGTGCCTTCCCAAGCCAAGAATTATTACGTTTTATAAGCCATTTCTTAAGATTCTCTAATCCACCAACATCATTCATATTGAAGTCTGACTTAATAAATTCAAGTATTCCTGTCTTTTTAATTACCTGACATTTTTCATCTAAGATTACATCAAGTTCATTAATGGTTAATTGCCCCTTTGATACCATTGCACGTGCAAAGGCATTTTCTGCTTCCTGTAGAGTCAAGCCTTGAGCTGCTTTGCATAAGACCTCTTTCTCATCTTCCTGTAAATCTATCAGAATCCCAGAACCTTCATTCATTTCTATCATTTCATTTAAAAGGTTTTTAATTTCATCTAAGGTTGGCAGGTCAAAATCAACCACAGTTATATCTTTTTGTAATTCCAGAGGCAGAACAAGAGAAGGGGCAATAATAACAACATTTTTTGAAACTTCGGCATTCTTAAGAGAACCTGCTACATCACGAATTTTTCTAATCAGGTTATAATCCGCATTTCTGTTATTCAAACCTAAAAGATGGTGAATATCTTTTAAAATAAGAATTGCAGGATTGTTGTAATTATCTATGAAACTAAGAGCGTCAATAGGATTTTCAACATTATTTACACTTTCCTGTCCGTTCTTAAGGTTTTTCTTTAAACCGTCTGTAGAACTCCAAATAAATACATCACGTTTAGTTTTAATTGTCTTTACGTTGTTAGCAATCTTCGTAATAAGGTCAATAATACGGATTTCTTCCCATGTGGGAATATACACAAAAGAAAACCTTGCTTTAAATAGGTTAGTTAAGTGCTGTTCTGTCTTTTTCAATCCTTCTAATGCTGCTGTCTGTGCCATTATTTACCTCATTATTTCCAAAAGTTCTTTAAAATTTCCCATACCGTTAAGAGAAATATTGTTGTCCTTGTCAATCCTTACTTCAATCTTGTTTTTGTAACTTGTAATAATACTTTCATCGTATCTGTTTGAGAAGAAATAATAATTCTGATTACTTGAACCCACCCAAGGTCTGCTAAAATCCTGTTTATCTTCTTCATATCTGCCGTCAATCAGGATGTCTATGTATTTAACAAGCTCATTAAACTCTTCCATGCCAGAAAGTTCGCTGTATTTATATCCTGTAAATACCAAAACAGACAGTCCCATTTCTTGAACTGCCTTTGAAATTTCTGTTACAGCTTCTATTTGTTCTATAGGTTCACCACCTAGGATGGTTATACCGTCTATTTTGTCTTTGTATGATTCAATCAAATTTATTATTTCGCTTGTTTTGTAAACAGTTCCGCCTTCTTTATCCCACATAGCGTGGTTAGCACACCCTTTACAGTGCAGAGAACAGCCCTGAACCCATATACAAAATCTTGTATTTGGTCCTTCGGCTTTTGTAATTGGAATATATGAATTAATCCTAATATCCACCCTGCTGATACCCTTCATTGTAAGTGTCATTGTGTACTTCCTGCTGATGGTATTCTTCGGTAAATTCAGAGTAAACAGTCTTTGCTCCTGTAAGTTGTTCGACTTCTTTGATATAGTTTAGGCAGGATTTACCTTTGATACCGATTGTTTCTGATTCAATTCTTCCGTCAGGGTATACCCGGATTTTTATTTGTTTAGGCATTATTGTTACCTCTAATTGTGTCCATTATACGTTTTTGGTTATCTAAAGAATTTTCGATATTTGTCCAACTTGTAGACATGTCTGTAAACAAATTGTGTATTGAAACAAGTATTATCCAGTTGTCAAGGTTAATATCTTGGTTCGCATTTGATGTACTACCAATTTCTCTTGCAACACGCTCTGCATAATTTACAATCTTTGCTTCATTACTTGTTCTTAAAATATCTACAGCCTCTTGAAGTCTTTGTGCCTGTTCCCGTATTCGTTCGTCATTAAGTCTTGTTAGATTATCTTCTTGTACTACAATAATATCTTGTAATTTAGTAATAGCCTCATTAAGACGCCCTTCAATTATTCTACACATACAGCTACCTTCCTTTCTGGTAGCATATACACCGTTTTATCTATTTTGGAGCATAACACCGCAAAATCTTACATTACCTAACTTTTTGGTATGTAAGATTTTCTTAATTTAATTTATTTTGCACCGTTAAAATTTTCTATGTTTATGCTATAATAACCTTGCAGTAGCTTTTACACCTGAATAGATAGTCTGATGTATTATAATATGGTGTATTTCGGGGGGTTACAGTTCAAAGTTGTTATAGGAAAAGTCGATTTCTTCTTGAGCTATACCAATATAACGCAATGTAATGGCAGGACTTGAATGGTTAAGTATTTTCTGTAACAATGCCACATCATTATATTTCTTATAAAAATGATAGCCAAATGACTTTCTCATAGTATGTGTCCCTATGTTTGCAGTTATTCCAAGATTTTTACATGCTGCGTTAAGAAATCTGTACACCTGCGAACGGTCAAGCCTGCAATGTTTCTTTCCCAGAAATAATGGTTCTTTTTCAGATAAAGAGTAACTTTTACTACGTTCATTCTTTAGGTAATCTTTTATAAGGACTTTCAGCTTGGAGTTAAGAGGAAACCGCTTATACTTCCCTGTTTTCTTCTCCTTTATTTCAACATAGCTTTTGTTCTCTACGTCTTTAACATCTAATCCCAGTATGTCTGAAACTCTTAAGCCTGTGTTAATTCCAAAGGTAAATATCAGACGGTTTCTTTTACTGTGCTTTTCTAGATAAGCTTCAATACGCTCTAATTCATTCTTGTTCTTAATAGGTTCAACAACATTTTTCATATACTATTCCTTTCTGCACCGTTTTTACTACGTAGGTGCAAAAAAGAATTTATACGAATTATTTAAAAAAAACACTGAAAGTTTAAAACTAAGACCAATAATCAACTGGCTTCTATTTTATATATTTTTAGTTCATATAGTGGTTATTTATTATTCTATAAAATGAGGTATGTTATAGGTTAACTATCCGTTAACCTATAACATAAATTTAGTATAATTCTTGAAACTATTAGGCACTTAAATTTAACTTTTTAATTAATACACAAATAGTGTTTATACTGTTTAATTGAATATGTTGAATATATTCATTACAGTTGAAAGCATGCCTGTCACGCATGAGGTCGCGAGTTCGAGCCTCGTCGTTCCCGAATTAAAAAAGCCGCCAATTAATTGAGCGGCTTTTTTAATTTTAGAATGATAGATGCGAGAACTCCAAAATTAGAGTTCGGCGCGAGTGAGCTGAGGGCGGAGGTTTGACGCCGATATGACAAAGTCATAAAAGGCGACAACCGAAGACCCGTTAAACGCGAACGAGCAAGATAAGCCTCGTCGTTCCCGCCATTTTAAGAGGGTTTCAGACCCTCTTTTTTAGTGCAAAACTCCTGTGTGTAATGTATGTGTAATTTTTCAAACTCAACTTTTAGATACTTTGTGCAACTTGACTATTTTTCGGTATTAGAATTCCACGTTCTTTATCATGCTGGTATATCAATCGAACTTTAGTCATAACTTCGTCTTCTCCAATAATATCTGTAATATTATTTATCAATCTTTCTTGAGCTTCTTCGTTATGGAAATAAATATTAATCACAGCATTTTTATTTGCAAGAAACACATGTTTCAAGATATTATGGTCTGTTTTGTCAAGTGAATGTCCTATAACATGGAATACTGGTTTTATTACTCTTCTTTTGTCTGTTAATATTTTCAAAAAATCTTGATATGCTTCTATTGTTCCATATTTATGACGTTGATTATGTTTTTTAAATACATTAAATTCAACAGGGATTTCTTCGCTTAGAGAATTAGGCAAATAATTATAAAAACTATGCGTTCCAAGAACTAAATTACAATTTTGGGAATTTCTTGCTTTTCCATGAACATAAACATAATATGATTTTGGATTTGCATATGTACTTTTTAACTTGTAAAGTCTTTCATATGTATCAGTATAATTAAAACTTAAAACGTGGACAGCTTTATTTGGTGCCTGAAGTGAGAATTGGTATTTGATACCTTTTTCATTAATACTAGAAAGCACAACTTCTAACAGGTATCTTTCAAAATTTTGAGCAAACTCTCGTAGATGCTTATATAATAAGCATACTAAATCTGTAGAATTTTCAATACTATAATTAACAATATAATTACGATATGGTTCTTCACATCCAATCTTGCTTAATTTTTCATTCCAAAGTGGCTCTCTTAAGAAATTTTCTATTTTTAACAAATTAAAATTGTTCCCTCTTTTATCTATATATAATACTTGCCGAATATTATTACGTATACTAGCCCGCTTTGTTAATGTTTTAATAACACCATAAATTTCATTTTCTAAGTCAATCCAAGTATTAGCCAATTCTCTTTGTCTTGTAATAAAATGTTTCATCCAAATATTTGTTTCGCAACATTTTTTATATAAAGGTTCTCCCTCTGTAAAATCTTTTATATTTTTTTTGCTGCAATATTCCAAAAAATCTTTATATGAAGTTTTTAATCCATGTGCTAAATCAAATCCATTTCCAACAATTAGAATATCCATAATACATTCCTTAATTTATTTTAGATCTTAACATAAATATAGTTTCTATATTTTGTTTATAAAAATCCCACTTAAAAGTGAAAGTTACATTAAAGAACAATGACTTCTCTCATAAATTGCTTTAGCTTTTTTATGTCGAATGTTTATGAACTTCCAATGAAAGAATTTTCTAACGCAATTGATTTAGATAATTAATTAAATTTTGTTTTTGAATTTATTGAAATGAAATCTAAATATGAATTTAAAAGTTTTGTATAAGATCAATGCAGAAAAAGTAAGTACTAAAATAAGGAATTTTTTATTTTTATAATTCCTGAGCTTTTTGCAGATGGCGTTTTTTATACAGAATTTTTATACCCAATAGTATTATTATTTATAAGGATGATTTTTGCACTTTTTATATAAAACATGATTTTATGAATATATTTGTTTTAAACGGACATAAATTTTATCCTTTTGCTCAGGGAAAGCTTAACAAAACTTTGTTTAATGAAATTATAGCCATTCTTTCTGTGAATAACCCGATTAAGACTACTGTTGTTGAGGAAGGATACAACCTTGATGAAGAAGTAGAAAAATTTGAATGGGCTGATGCTGTTATATTTCAAACTCCTGTAAACTGGTTTTCCTTTCCTGCAATTACAAAAGCTTATATTGATGATGTTTACAGGCATGGTATTTTTTATGGGGCTTCTGAACAATATGGTAATGGGGGCTTGATGAAGGGTAAAAAATATATGTATTCTCTTACCTGGAATTCTCCGGAAGCTGCTTTTAAGCAGAGTGGAGGCTTTTTTGACGGCAGAGGTGTTGACGAGGTTATTATAGCAATGCACAAATTGCAGGAGTATTGCGGTTTTGAAAAAATTCCGACCTTTTCCTGTTTTGATGTTGTCCATAATCCGGATGTTCCATTATACTTAAATAATCTTGCGTTTCATCTCGGGAAATATTTTAACTAAACTAGTTCATCCAGCTTGTTTATCCTTACGGTATCAAAGCCTATATCGAGAAGTTTTTTAGGGTTGGTTTCTCCGCTTTTAATTAAGCTGTCAATGTCAGGATTTGAAACAAGCCATTCATCAGTCTTTGAATGATATGCTATCTTATGCGCATTATCTCCGCCCTTCAATTCTGAGAACGGTATCTTATTTTCCTTAAGAAAATGTGCAAAGTTATTATATCCCATCCTGCTTTCTTTGCTGTAATTTTTGGAACCTACCAGCAGTGCCTGAAGATATTCATTTGACATATCAATGTTTTCTTTTATTTTATCAATAATTTTTACAAAAAAATGTTTATTAGAACCTATCTCAGGTATAATGTGCATTAAAAACACATTTTGACCATCGGTAATACCAAGTGCAGTACAGTCTAATATTCTGTCTGTTTTTGCTGATAATCCTTTTTTCGCACCCTCAGCTCTCCATTCATTTACATTGTTAACAATATCTGCTGTGAATTTATTGAATTGTTCTGAGGATACGGGTCTTATAGCAGATGTAAATGAAACTTCGGACATAAAATTTTTCCTTTCACTTATGTAAGTTTTGAGAAAGGAAAAAATTGCCTAGTATATACCTAAAAGTTTAAATTTATTTAACTGAGCCAGCTGTTCTGCTCCTGTCATATTTTGTGCCTGAATAGATTTGTCATTTTTTATTGTATCTGAAGATGAAACTGCATCTGATTTTGAACTTTCTTCTGTTCCGGTTACAAATTGAACCTGTTTTGATGATTGAGCCTGAGCTGCTTTTTTTTCAGACTTTGCTTTTTCTAATTTTGCTTTATCTGTACTTTTATCTCCTGTTGGTTCTATGCCTAATGCTCTTAATTCTCTCATAATCCGCTGATGTTCCGGATCAATATATGATTGTACACACATTGCACTTACTGATGCAATATTCATAGACATAAAACTCGCTCCTCTACTATTTATATATTTAATATATACCCAAGTATATATTAATATTAACGAATTGTTAAAATTTGTTAATAAAAAAGCCGGTATTATTTACCGGCTGCTTGTATATATTCCTAAATTCCTTTTCCTATATTTCCAACGATTCCTTTTTTCCTTTAATTCCTATTTTCCAACGACTTTCTATGCAATAAAGTTGTTTCCGTATTTGTTTGGTCCTCTGAAGAAAGACTGTTTCATCATTTCAACAAGGGTTTTTCTAATTACAAATTTCTGGTTTAAATCAATTGAATTTATTGCTTTTGCAGTTTCTTTATATGTATCAGGTACTGTATTTTTGAATAATAACATTGATGCCATTTTGGAACCTCTCTTCTTTATTTATCTCTCGTACTTATATAAAAAATTCACTTAAAAAAATATTGACTTTTTATATTCAATTTATATAACTTTTGTTACAATACTTAATATAAGGTCTTATATTAATCTTTGTAAAATTCTATTTTGTCACGCTGCAAAAGGATTTTAGATGAAATATAGAAAATAAGGATTAAAGTTTTCTTCAAAACAGCCGTAAATGAAAATGAATATTATAAAAATACCAAAGGTAATATAAGGAGAGTTCTCATGGTAGAAGCAATAGGTTCAGCCACCAGCCAGCAGATTAAGCCGATTAAGAAAGACAATTCGATAGACTGGAAAAATTGTACGGCAGGTGAAATAAGAGAATATGAAAAAGAAGGACAGGAGGTCCCTGATTATATTCTTCAATGGGCTCAGGAAATTGAAAAAATTGAAAGTGCTCCAGATGATATTACGTATGAGATGGCGATTTCGTCAAACTTGATGCAAGGAGCTCCACAAGCTGTGAACGGTGAGCAGGCAAATGAAGAAGCTCAAAAAGTTGAAGGTACTGAAGCGGCTGAAAATCCTAGTGTTGCAAAAGCTTTGAAAACCTCTCTGGATAATAATAATGTTAGTATTACAGAACAGGGTAGAATTTTTATGGATACCAGCAATCAGTATAATGATGAGATTTCACAAGCAATGCAAGAAATGGAAGGCTATCTTGCCCAGTCAGAGGCTGCAGTAGAGGCTGCTGAGAATACTAAAAATGATATATTATCACGTGTACAGTCGCTTATAGAACGTAAAAATTCTTTAAAAGCTAAAAAAGGTGATACTGCAGCTATTCTTGAATCCCAGCGTTTAAGTAATCAAATCAAGAGTATTGGGCAAGAAGGACTTAGTGCTATATCAAATTCCGCAATGCCAATTGATAACACCGCGAATATAATATCAGATGCCCAATATACATCAGCAACAGGAAGAGATGTTGGTGCACAAACTGTAAGTATAGGAGAGCAGATGCCTAATGGTATGCCAATTATATCAATGAAGCAGTTTGTCATAAATGCCGGTGAAGCTGTTATTGAAAAAAGTACCGCCGGTGATGCACAGTTTACACAAAATCAGCAGGAGAACAATGATTTCGGAACTCTTGTGGCAGGCAAGAAGGCAGAAGTTTCAAGAGCTACCGGAGCTTCTGAAAAGTCTGAAACAGAAGAAACAGAAGGTTCTGAAGATGAAAATAACGCTGAAGAAAATAACAATTCTACAGTAAAAGATGCTGAGCAAGATCAAATAAAATCAGAAAGTGACACAAAGCAGAATGAACTTGCTGAACAAACCCCTGAAACTATAGATGAAAAGATTACCACAGATCCGAATGAAATCTTAAAACGCAAGGAACGCAGAGGTTTAGCGTAAACTTTCTATAGCTGATTTTATGTCAGCAGCTTTATAAATATAATTTCCGGCAACTAAAGAGTTTGCACCGTATTGAGTGCAGACTCTTGCCGTTTCTGCGTTAATCCCGCCGTCAACCTGTATTATCATATTTTCCGGTGCATATTTCTTTATTACCGGAATTTTTTCTGCACATTCCGGCATAAATTTTTGCCCGCCAAAACCGGGCTCAACTGTCATTACCAGAAGCATATCAAGCAGCGGAAGATACTCTAATACCTCTTTTGGGGAAGTTTTAGGCTTAATTGAAAGTCCTGCCTTGATATTAAAACTCTTTATTAAATTAACTATAGCTTCAACCTTATCTTTTGCAGCTTCATAATGAAATGTTAGTATGTCTGCACCGGCTTGTGCAAAAGGTTCAATGTATTTTTCCGGATTTTCTATCATCAAGTGTACATCAAGCGGGATTGAAGATACTGCTTTTAATGATTTTACAACGGGAACGCCTATTGTTATATTAGGTACAAAATGCCCATCCATTACATCTACATGAAGCCAATCTGCTCCATATTTTTCAACTGTTTTAATATCTCTTTCAAGGTTTGCAAAATCTGCTGATAAAATTGATGGTGATATTATTATATTTTTCATAGTGCTCCAAGTTTTATGCAGGCTTCGTATGCAGCTTTTTGTTCAGCATCTTTTTTGGATCTGCCTGAACCTGAAGCTACGACTTCCCCGCGGTAGGCTACCTGAACCTCAAATGTTTTGTTATGATCCGGTCCGGTTGTGTTAATTAATTTATATACAGGAGTTTCTTTTGTTAAACCTTGTGTATATTCCTGCAAAATAGCTTTTGCATTATATTTCCCAAAGTTACTGTTAATTTCTTCGATATAAGGAACAAAAATATTTTTTATAAACCCAAGAAGTTCATTAAATTTCCCATCGAGATAGTATGCTCCCAGTACTGCCTCAAATGCGCAGGCTGTTACTGATTCTAGTTTTCTTACACCCTGTTTAATCTCATGCGGGCTTGCTATTATTAGTTCATTTAAGCCGATTTGTTCTGCTATTTTAGATAACGTATTATCAGAAACAGCGATTGAGCGGATTTTAGACAGTTCGCCCTCCGCTGAAGCGGGATACATTTTGTATAAAATATCCGAAATCATAAGCTTTAAAACTGCATCTCCCAAAAATTCAAGGCGTTCATAATTTTCAGTATATGCCAAATCTTTTTCTTTTGTATAAGAAGGATGGGTTAGAGCTTTTCTGTAAAATTCTTCATTTTCAGTTTCTATACCGAAAATATCCTGAATCTGTTTCATCCCAAAAATCCTTTAAAAATGTTTAAAATACCGTTCATAATATCCCCTGAGAATATAAAATATTTGCAAAAATAATACATAACAGGGATAGTAAATATAAAGCTGTCGGTTCTGTCAAGAAATCCGCCATGACCCGGCAAAGAATCTCCTGAATCTTTTACGCCTGCATCTCTTTTTATTAAAGACTCGCATAAGTCACCAATCTGGGCAAACATAGTGCAAAGTATTCCTGCAAACATTGAATAATACCACTCCAGCCCGATAAAATAACCTACAATCAATGCTCCGATTACAGCACAGATTGAGCCGCCGATAGAGCCTTCAATTGTTTTGTTAGGGCTGACAACCGGTGCAAGTTTATGCTTTCCAAGATGTCTGCCTGCATAGTAGCAGCCAATATCGGTTAGCAGAATTGCCGTAAACATCATTACAACAAACCCGAGCCCGTCATGAAATCTGTCGGAGCTCAGGTGTCGTAAAAATATTAAATGAAGCGGAAACCATCCGCAATATATAATTCCCAGTACTGTAGTTGCTGCGTTTGCTATATATGGCTGTCTTCCCCTGAACAGAACCCACATAAAAGCCCCGATAACACTCAGTGTAAGTGCTACAGCTACAAGGTCAAACCTTTGTATATATGCTATTCCTGCAATCAGAAGTTCGGCAGCAATCATAACTTTAAGGCTTGGATAAAAACCTTTATGCTCAAGTATTTTTACATACTCCTTTGAAGCTACAACAATAATAAACATCAATAATAACAGAAGCGCCAGTTTCCCGTAAATTATACAGGACATGGCAATAGTTCCCATTATAAATCCTGTCAGCATTCTTGTTGCGTTTTTATTTAAGCCTTTAATTTCAGTCATTATACAGTAAGAACCTCTTTTTCTTTATCTGCCACGCAGCTGTCAATTATACCTGTGAATTTATCTGTTAATTTTTGGATTTTGTCCTGATTATCCTTAACTAAATCTTCAGGTAATTTTTCATTTTTTTCTATTTTTTTCAAATCATCGGTCATATCGCGACGAATATTTCTAATTGCAATTTTTGCTTCTTCACCGATTTTTTTAACGTCTTTAACTATTTCTTTTCTTCTTTCTTCAGTTAACGGCGGGAATGCTAATCTGATGCAAATGCCGTCACTGTTTGGTGTAATACCGATTTCAGCTTTGATAATAGCTTTTTCGATTTCTTTCAATACTGATTTATCATAAGGTGTAATTACAAGTGTTGTTCCATCCTGAACTGTAACCTGTGACATTTGTCTTAACTGTGTTGGTGCGCCATAGTAATCAACCATAACTTTGTCAAGAATTAATGGGTTTGCGCGTCCTGAACGGATTGAACCAAATTCTTTTTTTAGCTGGTTAATAGCTTTTTCCATTTTTTCTTCGCCGAATAAAAATAATTCTTCCAAAGAATCATTTGCCTGTTCTGACATTTTTACCTCTTTCTTTAATCTATAAACTTATGTATGTTCCTATTTCTTCTGAATTTAAGATCTTACAAATTCCGTTTTGCGCATCGAAGTCAAATACTACAATCGGAATGTTATTTTGTTTACACAAAGCACACGCTGATGTATCCATGACTTTCAAACCATTCTTAATTATGTCATCGTAGGTTATTTTTTCTAATTTTTTTGCATTAGGATTAGTTCGCGGATCATCTGTATAAACTCCGTCTACTCCATTTTTTGCCATTAAAAGAGCTTCCGCATTTATTTCAGACGCTCTCAGTGCTGCTGCTGTATCTGTTGTAAAGAATGGATTTCCTGTTCCGGCAGCAAAAATTACAACTCTTCCTTTTTCCAGGTGTCTTATTGCCCGATGTCTGATATAAGGTTCGGCAACCTGATTTATCGCAAGAGCGCTCTGAACTCTGCAAGGAACGCCTATCTGATTAAATGCACTCTGGAGTGCAATTGCATTCATAACGGTTGCAAGCATTCCGACATAATCGCCTGATGCCTGATCCATACCTAATTTTGCGCTGTTTTTCATTCCGCGGAAGATGTTTCCTCCGCCTACAACAACAGCTATCTGGGCACCTAAATCACGTGCTTTTTTTATCTCTTCAGCAATCATTCTAACAGGATTTTGGTCAATCCCGAATTGCTGTTCACCCAAAAGTGCCTCTCCGCTTATCTTTATAAGTACTCTCTTATACTTTAATTTGTTTTCCATAAACGACCTCTTTTTCTAATAATATATTAAACCAAGCATGTTGTAAAGTTACATAAGTTATAAAAGGGCAAATTGTCTGAAATTGTTACAAAATATTAAGAGGGTTTTTGGGGCTAAAGTTCAATGAAGGCAAGGGTTTGTAAAATTTATATATAAATAGGATATAAAAAATAGCACTTTTTTATAGTCGAATGTTTTTAATAAAGTATAAGAGAATTTTATAACAATAGAGAAAAGGAGAATATATGGCGCGAGTACTTATTTCTATGCCCGAAGAATTTTTGAACAAGATTGATCAGGTTGCAGACGGAGAAAATCGTTCACGCAGTGAATTAATCAGAGAAGCGCTGCGCACTTACATTTACAAACAAAAGGTTCGTGAGTCTACAACAGCAAGCAAAAATGCCAGCATCCTTGAAGAGTTGTTAGAATAAATTTTCTTAGAGAATGGCGCAGATTTGGGTTGATGAAAGGTGTAAGATTATTCTTGCACCTTTTTAGTTTGTAAATTCTTCTTCATAAAATAACAAAAAAAATATTGATGTTTTTTTATAAATAGTGTATTATTAATAAATTAAAAAGGATTTGTGTGTATGAAGGAAGAAAGTTATATTTTGCCGCAGAAAGCGGGCTTAAGGCAGCTTAAAATTTCAGATATAAATGCCGGTGCACCTGATTTAAAAAATATTTTTGAATCAAAAGCTGTTGCAATTGCAAAATGGATGATTAACTGGATTGACGCAGGGTTAAAAGACGGCATTATAGAACCTAATAATCTTCTCCCTTCAAAAGCTGAATTTGCATATTTTCTCGGGGTAAGCGTTGGAACCATACAAAATGCTTTAAGATATATAGAAGATTTAGGCTATGTAGAGTCCAAGCAATGTATCGGAACTATGATTAGAGATAAGAATAAAGAGAGTGTAAATATACGTAAGCTTACTTCAAAACGTGAAATTGCAATTGCTGAGATTAAGCAATATATTCTTGAACATAAGTTCAAGTCAGGTCAAAACCTGCCTTCCTCCAGAACAATCGCAACAATTATAGGCTGCTCGGCTAATACAACAAGACTTGCTCTTGAATTTTTGTGCACTGAAGGTATTATTGAACATAAGTTTAAAAATTCAAAGGAATCAGGCTGGCTGCTTAAAAATACTGATTTTATAATGGAACAGACACCTTCCACAATTACACAAAAAACTCTTGTTAATAAAGTTGAGAATGATTTAAAAAATTACATAACATCAAGCTTGAAGGTTGGAGATAAACTCCCTGCACATTCCGAGCTGTCAAAACTCTTAAAGGTAAGCATAAAAACAATTCATGATGCCTTAAAGGTGCTGATTGATGAAGGTATTCTGCTTCCGCGGCGCGGTCGTTACGGCACAACTGTTATAAAGCTTCCTAATGATAAGAATATACTTATAAAAAAAGAAACTTCAATTTTTGCTCCTGCACAGGAAACAGCTTTTTATTATTATGAAAAAACCCAAAACCATATTAAGCGTATGATTAGCGAGAATTATGAAATAGGCTCAAAACTTCCTTCCATAATGGAATTATCGAAAGAAATGGATTTGAGCCCAAATACAATAAGAAAAGCGTTCCAAAATCTTGCTAAAGAGGGGTATCTTGCCTTTTCCCGCGGAAGATACGGCGGAACTTTCGTTATTGATATTCCGGAAACAGAAGAAGCTGCATTCAAGTGGCTTGCTGTTAACCCAAAGTATGCAGAAGTTTATAAAAACTAAATGTTACGGCAAATTTTTCCAGTAGCTTTTGTCTGTAATTGCATAATAAGTACATCCGATGCCATTCAACTTGTGAGTGGAGCCGGCTGAACAATATGTGTCTTTATTGGCAAAGTTTGTATTTGGAGTGCCGGCCGGTATGAGTTTTCCGTTTTTTAAAAGCTGAAAACTGAACAGATCATGCCCCCATATATTTGGTTTTTTCTTAATCCCGTTTACATCAACTGTGATGATTAGCAGTTCTGGAAATTGATTTTCAAACATATAATACTCAGTTAGTGTTCGAAATTTACCGTCATCAAAATATGTTGTGCTGACGTTACGTGATTTATTATAGGTAAGATATTCTTTTATCATAGTTTTGTTATTGCTGTCGTTTTCATCTTCTATTTTGCTGGCACAACCTTCCTGACCTTCATTGCACATTGTAGTTCTGTTGAAATACTTTAAAAATTCCGGCGCAAACTCAAGGTAATCAAAATCTGATGACTTTGGACGAACTCCTCTATCAAGAGTCATTCTATCCAAAACTTGTTGTATTATGCTGTAATTTTTGAGTAGTGCTGTTTGTAATTCTTTATTCTGCTTGTTTTGTAGAATTGCCGGCAGTGTCATAGACGCAACAACACCTATAATCCCCAGAGTAATCAAAACCTCAGCTAAAGTGAATGCAGAATTACGGGATAATCCCAAAGCGTGAAAAAGCCCGCCGGCGTTACCTAAGCCCCCCCCCCTTAACAGATTTTGAAGCTATAATTGTGTTTTGCATTTTTATCCTCCTTTTTATTTTACGGGCAGATGTTTTCCCAATCGGGTTCATCATCCTCTTCACCCGGTTCTATAATGTGTTCTCCGCTCTCAAGCATTACCATTAATGATAGCTTAAGCTGTTTTTTATAATTCTCTCTTGCCTTTTCTGCAGTTTTGGCACAAAAGCAAAAACTCGGTATTTCCTCTATCATAACATAATGATAAGGTTTTCCTTCAAAATCCAAATCTTTGCCTTCAATAAGTGTCCAATCAAGGTTTAAATAATAATCTAAATCTTTTTCCATACAGGATTACTCGCCTATAGAATTTTCGTTTAACGGCTGGGTTATCATAATTCCGTCACCGCCGATTACATCTGCCTGTTTTCCGTCTAAGTAGAGGTAAACAGGTTTTTCTGTATTTTTGCGGGCAGTCTTAATTAGCTGATAAAGTCTTTTGTATACGCTGTCAGTTCCTCCGCCGTATTCAAAGTTTGATGAAAGGTTAATTATAACTTTGTCCGGTCTTTCCTGAACATTTATTACCTCTGTTCCGGAAGGTATTTCAGTATAAATTCCCTTTGATTTTTCTCCTGCTTTAGGACCTAATACAAGAGTATTTATTGCATATTTAATCTTTGAGCCGTCAATATCAGGAGCATATTCACGTTTTACTATTTTATAAACCTCTTCATGGTTTTCATTCTGACCTATAAAGACAACGTTAACATACTCCTTAGGTTTTTCTGTTTCAGGTGTTTCCGGAATTTCCGCAGGTTTTACTGCTACAGGTGGTTCCTGCTCCTGTGCTCCCGGAATTTCTGTGCCGGTATCGCCGGGTCCAAGGAGTTTAAGTCCGATAAATACTGACGCTGCAACCATTGCTACAGCTATTACACCTAAAAATATGTTCTGATTTGATGATGATGATTTTTTCATACTCTATTCCTTAGTTTTTGGTAACCACGTCTTTTAAAACCAAAATTGTACCATCTACATTGATTTTATTATCTTTTATTACCGCTTCATTTACCTGCATATCTGCATCTTTATTTTCCAGAATTTTCAATGTGAAATTAAGCGGGTTTAAGTAATTTATTGCATATGCTGCATTGCTTAGATCCATTGCAAAATAATTGTTTATCAACTTTGTATGAGAAAATATTATTTTACCGTTATGGACATTTATATCAGCGGTAAGCACAACATCTTTTTTTGTACTAACAAAAGGAAACGCAACTTGTACAACATACATAAATTTATTATCTCTGATTTTTACATGAGAAGTTGTTATTTTAAACAGATTAAAGCTTCCGCCTACTGAATTGAGTTCATCAATGAGTGCATTGTAACCTGCGGCTTTCATTGTATTATTAAGGTCATTTTCAGTTAAAGATGCGGCAAATGCCATGCCAAAATCTTCTTTAAATGTTGCTGTGTTATTTTTTGCGTCAACGACAATGTAATTATAATCACATAAGGTTTTTAATTTTAAATAAGAGAGATAAACATCATCAGCAACAATGTCTTTTCCGGTAATTTCAATTCCTTTAAATCTTCCAGCCTTCAAATCAGGCAGACTGAATGAATCTACTTTAACATTAAAGCTGCCTTTTGCCTCTTTTTTTATCTGGCTTTTTATAATAGACTGCGCTGCTTTTTCTGCGATAAAATTAGTACCTGTTGCGTTGCTCAGTGCTCTTGCAAAGCCATTTGACAGTTCAGGATTTGCAGGACACTGGAAGGTCAGACAGTCTGCAAATGAAACATTTGCACTAAACAGCAAAATTCCCAACGCTAACATTAATTTTTTCATAGAGTATCAAACACTTTCTTTACTAATATTTTATCACCGTCAGCAGTGCCGATTGCACTTATGCTATTATTATAAATCAAAATTAAAAAATCAACACATTTTGAAGTTTTGTTTTGCAAAAATTGTCCATGAAGTATCCGCTCATGTTCGTTCTGTGTTATTTCGATTGCAGGCAGTTCAAGAATTTCCAGCGGATTAATAATATGTTCTTCAACATTAATTCCTTCAAGATGTATGCTTTTATCAATACTAAACCTGCCGGCTTTTGTGCGGATAAGTTTTATCAAATGACCGCCGCAATTCAATATTTTACCTAAATCAAATGCTATAGAGCGGATATAGGTTCCTTTTGAACATGAAATTAATATTCTGGCAGTTTGGTGTTCCTCATCAAAATCTTTCAGTTCTATTTTATGTATAGTAACCTGGCGGGGGTGAAGTTCAACTTTTTCCCCTTTTCTTGCATATTCATAAAGCTTTTTGCCTTTTACCTTTATTGCGGAGTATAATGGCGGAAGCTGTGAAATTTCTCCTTCAAAATTCTTAAGAGCTTCTATAACCTCCTGGCTGTTCACCTTTTTATCAAACGTTGCGCTTATTTCACCCTCAAGGTCATAAGTTGTTGTATTTGAGCCGAATTGAATGGTTGCAATATATTCTTTATCATCCGCAAGATATTCAATAAGTCTTGTTGATTTTCCTATACATACAGGAAGAACTCCTTCCGCAAACGGGTCAAGTGTGCCTGTATGACCAATCTGTTTAATTCCCGTAAGTTTGCGAAGGCGCGCAACTACATCATGAGAGGTCATTCCTTTTGGCTTGTAGATATTCAAAAAGCCAAACTTCGGGTTGCAAGCTGACGACGAACCGCCCGCATTAGTCTGGGATGGAAGCGCCGTTGAATGTGAGCAGTCATGAATAGGATTTTCGCTGCTCAAGTTACAATTCCCCTCTTGAAATTTTATCAATGATTTCACTTACCCTTGAACCTTTTTCAAGCGAGTCCGTATAGACAAATTTTAACTCCGGTGTAAGACGTAGTCTTATACGTTTGCCTACTTCAAATCTTATTTTCGGGGTACTGTGCTCAATTATTTCTTTTGTTTTTTCGATTTGTTCTTCCGAACCTAAAACACTGTAAATAACTTTTGCAAACGAATTGTCATGTGAAACTTCGACATCTACAACTGAAACTACTCCTGCCAGACCGCGGATTTCTTTTCTTAAAATTTCAGAGATGTCCCTCATTAATTCTTTTCTTACTCGTTCATTTCTGAGCGTCATAATAATCTCCTTGTATTATGATTATAACATAAAATAATAAATTTTAACGCCCCAGACGGATTTCATCAAAGTCAATATAAATTCTGTAGCCAAGAATTTTACAGATTAACTTCATTTCCGTGTAGCGAAGTGATTCGCTTTTTAATTTATGAGATATTAGGCTCTGTGAATAATGCTTGCCTGACAGCTCAGTCATACGTCTGGCTAATTCCGTCATTGTCATTTGCTTTGAAAATAGCATTATTCTTACTTCTTCCCGAATATTCATACACATTATTATACAATTCTATTGACTAAGTATGAAAAATATTGTATAATCATGAATAATATTCATAATTATTAAAAATATTCATATTGTTTTATAAAAAAAGGAGTTGATGATGAGAAAAGGATTTACTCTGGCTGAAGTTCTGATTACGATTGGTATTATTGGTGTTGTCGTAGCTTTAACATTGCCGGCACTTGTAGGACACTATAGAAAAGTGGAAGCAGCTTCAAGAATAAAGAAGTTTTATTCAACAATGCAACAGGCAATTGTAATGAGTGAGGCTGTTAATGGAGATTCAAAGGAGTGGGTTAAGGCTGACGTGCAGCTAGACAGCGATGGTAATATTGACTATGATGCTCAGGGTGAAGTTTCAAAAGACTTTTTTATGCAGTATCTTGCACCATATTTTAAATATACCAAAATTATAAGTGGCAAAAATACTGTGGAGGAAGATGGTACAAAAAGTGGAACGTATACAGCAGTCTATCTTGCAGACGGTTCCAGCGTTCAGTTTTACAATGGAGTATGTATGGATGTTATATTTGACATCAACGGTGATAGAAAACCAAATACTCCGGGAATAGACGAATTTGTATTCTTCTTCTGCCTGTCGCCTGAAGCGAGAGAAGGACATTGCCGCAATAACAAACAGGCTTTCTGTACTCCAAGCTATGAAGCACGTACAAGAGATGAGCTAAAAGATAAATGTAAAACCAGAGCTTATCTCTGTTCAAGTCTTTTAGAACATGATAACTGGGAGTTTAAAAAAGATTACCCGTATAAATTATAATTGCTACAGACTATCTCTTTCAACTTCTTCTGTTGTTGATACTTCAATAATATCGCCGACTTCAATGTCATTCCATTTTGCAAAAGAAATACCGCATTCAAAACCTTGCGCAACCTCTTTTACATCATCTTTGAAACGTTTTAACTGGTCAATTGCACCTTTAAATAATTCTTTGCCGTCACGTATAAGAACAGCATTCTTACTTCTTACAATTTTACCTTCTGTTACATAGCAGCCTGCAATTCTGGTTGTTTTACCAATTGTAAATACCTGACGTACTTCTGCTTTACCAAGTTCAACATGTTTAATTTCAGGCTGAAGGAGTGAAAGCATTGTTTTTTCAATATCTTCAAGGATTTGATAGATAATGTCGTATGTTTTTATTGTTACGCCTTCTCTATCTGCTGCTGCTGAGGCATTATTGTCTGTTTTTACGGTAAAACCAAGAATTAATGCACCTGATGCTGATGCAAGCATTACATCTGCTTCTGATATGTCGCCAACACCAACGTGTATAATTTTTGTTTTAATTTCTTTGGATTCAAGCTGTGCAATAGCCTGCGACACAGCTTCAGCAGAACCATGTGTATTTGCTTTGATGATTAAATTCAACTGAGGAATATCTTCATCTCCGGCGACTGCTTCTCGTCTGATATGTGCAGGAAGCATTGCTTCTAAACGTTTATCACGTTCTTTTTCACGTCGTTTTTCAACGATAGCTTTCATTTCTTTTTCGTTTTTAACAACTTCAAATCTGTCACCTGCCTGAGGAACTTCGGTTAAGCCCAAAATTTCTACAGGAGTTGAAGGTTCAGCCTTCTGGATTTTTTCTCCGCTGTCTGTGAGTAATGCTCTGACACGTCCGCATGCTGTTCCTACGACTACGCAATTACCTATTCTTAATGTACCGTTTTGTACCAGCAATGTGGCAACCGGACCTTTTCCTTTATCGAGGTTTGCCTCAATTACAACACCGGAAGCTTCTGCTTTAGGGTTTGCTTTCAAATCCTGAACATCTGCAACAAGAAGAATATATTCAAGCAGCTCATCAATACCTGTTCCCT
This sequence comes from Brachyspira sp. CAG:484, assembly GCA_000431315.1. GTDB lineage: Bacteria > Cyanobacteriota > Vampirovibrionia > Gastranaerophilales > Gastranaerophilaceae > Scatousia. The sequence goes on along the minus strand of HF989736.1, from coordinate 168,048 downwards.
GAAGTGCTGAAACTTTTACAGTAATAGTATCTCCGCCCCATTCCTCAGGAACCAGACCATGTTCGGTTAACTGCTGCAATATTTTATCAGGATTTGCTCCTGGTTTATCAATTTTGTTTACTGCAACGATAATAGGTACTTCTGCAGCTTTCGCATGGTTTATTGCTTCAATTGTTTGAGGCATAATTCCGTCATCCGCTGCTACAACAAGAATTGCAATATCGGTTGCTTTTGCTCCGCGGGCTCTCATTTCTGTAAATGCTTCGTGACCAGGAGTATCTACAAATACAATCTTTTTCTCGTTGTTGTTGTCAAGGTAAACTGTATATGCACCTATTGACTGTGTAATGCCGCCGACTTCGGTTGCAACAATTTTATGTTTAGATGCGCGGATGCTGTCAAGTAAAGTAGTTTTACCATGGTCTACGTGCCCCATGATACTTACTACAGGAGCACGTTTTTTCAGGAGTTTTTTGTCAACTTCTGATAACGCTTTCTTTTCCTGTTCTTTTTCAAGTTCTTCTTCTATATAAGCATCTAAATCTTCATCAAGAACTTCAAGATTGTATTCCGCACAGATTTTTTTGATAACGTCAACATCAATAAGCTGGTTAACAGTTGCCATAACTCCGTTCATCATCAAAAATTTTACAATTTCTGCCGGAGTTTTCTGTATTTTATCTGAAAGTTCTGAAATGGTCATTGCCTGGTTGACAACTATTGAAGTAACTTCTTTAACTTCTTCATCTTTGTGAACTTTCTTTTTATGTTTCTGGGCAGCAGCTTTTTCTAATGAAATTCTTTCCTGCTCTTCTTTTTTATTAAACTCTTTATCTTTTCTTTTGTTGTCGGAGCGTCTTTTATTAGTGCCTTTTGTTTCGTAGATTTCCTGTGAAATTATGTGGCGCTGAATTGGTTTTTTTGCACCATCCGGTCTTTCCGGGCGCTTAACTGCATTACTTTTACCATCCTGTCCGTCTTTTGGAGGGAAAGGTTTTTTGGTGCGTTCTCCATCAGGTTTTGCTGAGCGCGGCGGAAACTTTCTGTCGGCATCTTTTCTGAAAGGCTGTTTTGACGGAGATTGGACAGCTGCATCAGAAGGCTGGGGTCTTGGTGCTCTTCTTACAATTTCCAATCTGCTTTGAGGTTTTACTATTTCAATTCTTGGACGTTTAACCTCAGGTTCGGCAGTTTTTTTAGTTTCTGTTTCCTGTGGTTTTTCCTGTTCTTTTTTTTCAGCTTCCTGAACTTTTGCTTTCTTTACAATAAAGGCTTTAGGTTTTTTCACTTCTTTAACTGAACCGGCATTAATAAAGTCTTTCAGTCTTTTTACCTGATCAACGGTAAGCGTACTGGAATGAGTTTTTCCTGTAATAGAAATTTGTGCAAGTTTTTCTATTACTTCTTTACTTGTTAATTTTAATTCTTTTGCTAATTCATTTATTCTTATTGTTTCAAAACCCATTTAGTAATTTTCCTTTCAACTCCTGCGGTATAGGAGTTTTTAATGCCTTTTGTAATTTATTTTTTTTGAATGCCGCTTCTATACAAGAACTATTATAACAGAGATATGCAGATCTGCCAAATATTTTTGCATCTCCGTTAATAACAAGGTCGTGGTGTGCGTTTTGCTTTGTAATCTTAATTAACTCATTACGATTTTTTATTTTTCCGCAGCCCGCACATTTTCTTTCAACCATTGTCAATCCCTAATTTACCTCAGCCAGTTTTTCCAATTTAAGCTTTTGGTCGTATTCCATCAATAATTTTATAAGTTCATCAAGCTCGCCGTCAATTACAGTCCACACGTTAAGGTTATGGTTAATTCTGTGGTCGGTCAGTCTGCCCTGAGGAAAGTTATAAGTCCTTATACGTTCGCTTCTGTCGCCTGTTCCTACCTGTGAACGTCTGAGGTCTGTAATTTCCTGCATTTGTTTTTGAACTTCCATATCATAAAGCTTTGCTTTCAAGATTTGGAGGGCGCGCTCTTTGTTTTGGAGCTGTGAACGTTCTTCTGTACAGAAAATCATAATTCCTGTAGGTTTGTGGAATACTCTTGCTGCGGTTTCTACTTTGTTAACATTTTGACCGCCGGCACCGCCTGAACGTGCTGTAGTAATTTCTATATCATTCATATTAAGTTCGACTTCAACGTCATCAACTTCCGGCATAACCGCTACTGTGGCTGTTGAGGTATGTACTCTGCCCTGTGATTCTGTTGCTGGAACTCTTTGAACTCTGTGAACTCCTGATTCATATTTTAATCTGGAATATACTGCATCGCCTTTTATTGAAATAATTATTTCTGATACACCGCCGGCTTCACATTCTGTTTTACTTAACACTTGAGTCTGCCAGCCTTGTTTGTCGGCATATCTCATATACATTCTTGCAAGGTCGCCTGCAAAAATGTTTGCTTCATCACCGCCTGCTCCGCCGCGGATTTCCAGCATAATGTCTTTATCATCCATAGGGTCGCGCGGTAACAGTAAAATTTTCATTTTTTCTTCAAATTCAGGAATTTTAGCTTCGTTTTCTTCTATTTCGGCTTTTATTAGAGCTTTCATCTCGTCATCATTTTCAGAATGAAGCATTTCTTTTGCTTCTGCAATTGCATCTGTTGCTTTTTTCCATTCATAGTAAAGATGAACAGTTTCTTCCATTGATTTTCTCTGTTTTGATAAATCTCTGAATCTGTTATAATCCTGAATTACAGCGGGATCTGACAGTGTTTCTCCCAGTTCGTTATATTTCTTTTCTATTTGTATAATTTTGTCTAACATATCTTTCATACCCTGATTATAACAGGAACAAAAAATTTTTCAAATGCAGTCCTGCTGTGATTGGCTCATACGTAAAGCTGATTGATAAAAAAGCTTTTTATGCTTTAATTTACATAGTTTAAGTTAATTTGCGGAGATGATTTATGTTGGAATATTTTTTAGGCTCATATATTGTAACAATAGCCGGGCTTATTGGTGCATATTTCTGGGGGGAACATGTTCATAACGGTTCCGGACTTACCTGTATATTTATTGCCCTTGTGCTTGGGGTTTTGGAAGTCAGCTTATCATTCGACAATGCTGTTGTTAATGCTATGAAGCTTGAAAAAATGTCGCACAAATGGCGTCACCGATTTTTAACCTGGGGCATTGTTATTGCAGTTTTCGGGATGAGATTTTTATTCCCGATTCTGGTTGTGTCTATTTTTGCCAAGCTTAGAATGCTTGAGGTTGCAAAAATTGCACTTACAAATGCGGATAAATATGCCTATTATCTTCACCAGACGCACGCTCCTATTGTTACATTCGGCGGAATGTTTTTGATTATGCTTTTTCTTAATTATTTTTTCAATCACGAAAAGGATATTCACTGGATTAAGTGTATAGAAGCGCCGCTTGCTCATTTTGACCATATTAAAGGTATTGAGATAATAATTTCATTATTAATGCTTCTTGCAACCCAGAATTTTGTGCCGGCAGAACAGAAAATTCATGTTATGATTGCCGGTATCAGCGGTATAATTACTTATCTGGCAATTGACGGCTTTACCCATTATCTGGAAAAACATGAAGAAATGCGTGCTGCCAAATGTGTAACCGGTGCAGTTGGCTGTACAGGTTTAATCAGTTTTATATATCTGGAATTAATTGATGCTTCCTTCTCACTTGACGGAGTTCTGGGCGCATTTGCGTTAAGCAAGGATATTATCATTATTTCTATCGGACTTGCTATAGGTGCTATGTTTGTAAGGTCACTTACTATAATGCTTGTTGAAAAGAAAACATTAAAACAATTCCGTTATTTGGAACATGGTGCTCATTGGGCAATAGGTGCACTTGCTTGTCTTATGCTTATATCAACAGTAAAGGAAATTCCTGAAGCTGTGACAGGCGGTATTGGTTTAGGATTTATTGTGCTTGCTTTTGTATCGTCAATCTTATATAACAGGAAGCTTGAAAGATGTATTGCGGAAGAGGATGGTGAGAATGCTTAAAAATCCGCTTGTCAGCTTCATCGTAACATCTTATAATTATGAAAAGTATATAGGCAGAACTCTCGAAAGTATTAAAAACCAGACATATAAAGATTTTGAGATAATAATAGCGGATGACTGTTCCTCAGATAATTCTGCCGGTGTGATTGAACGGTTTATTGCAGATAATCAGGATTTGAGAATAACCCTTTTAAGACATGATAAAAACAAAGGTCAGCTTGCTGCATTTCAAACCGGATTAAGGCAGGCTCAGGGCGTGTTTGTAAGCTTTATTGATTCTGATGATTTGATCTTAAAAGATTACGCAAAAACCCATATTAAAGTTCATATGGCATCAAGTGTTGCCTTTACCTCCTCTCAGATAATTGAAATTGATGAAAATGATGCAGTACACTCTGTCTATTCTGTAGCATCACCTCAAAACTCAGCAAACTATGAAGCAAAAGATTTAGCAGAGCTATTGGATACAGATATTGACAATGTAGAATTTAAGGTTCTCAATACAAAGTCTGCGCCGTTTGGTGGATGGTTCTGGTCGCCGAACAGTTCTGCTATGTATCGCCGGTCGGTTCTTGATTTTCTATTGGAATACGATAATACAGACAAATGGAAGATTTGTCCTGATAAATTCCTTTTTAATTTTGCTAACCTAATCGGAGGGTCGGCAGTTATTTATGCACCCCTTGCTGCATACAGGCGCCATAAGGGTAATGCAGGAAACTGTGCTTATGTTACGGGAAATAAAAAATATAACAATGATGCGGTTACTGTTGTAAATTTAAAGAATAATCTTAAAATAAGACCTGAAGCTTTAAGGTTTATTGTTAAAAAGCGCAGATTTTTTGAGGAAAAATACGGCAAAAAAAACACCGTCAAATTTATTTTAACGGTGCTTTTATCTTATTATTATTTATTGAAACAGTTTTTCAGTTAGTTAAATTAGCTCTGGAACATTGTGAATGTTTTTTCAACGTTTTTGTTAATCAAACTCTTGACTGTATCATATTCTGTTGTTAATGATGATATTTCAAGGTCAAGGTTCTTCATATCAAGATCTAATTGTTGTTCTTTTGCCTCAATTTTTAGTTTTACTGCAGAAAATTCTCTTTCAGCCTGAGTTATTGCATCATCATCAGTATCTTCCATAATATATCCGTTGGCATTATATCTGTCCTGATAATAATAGCCGTCTTCATTTATTGAGGTTATGAATAACTGACCGTTCTTTAAGGCATTATCAAGGTATTCTTTATCATCAATATAAAGGTTATTATACCATCCGTTTTCAAGGATGTTGTTAAACATAATACTGTAGAATTCGGCTTCAAACATCTGTTTGCTTGTTCCGTCATCTCCGTTTTTAATTCTGTAGTAGTAGCCCTGATCGTCTGTTACATATGATGACTTTTTACCATCCTGTCTGATGTAATAATCATCCTGAAATCCGCCTTTAGCCTGTGCATAGAAGGTTAAGAAAGACTCTGCAAGGTTTGATAAGCTGATTGCTGTTGTTCCGAAGTTTTTGTTTTTTGAAGCAGCTTTTGTAACAAATCCGTTGTAGTTGTTTGCTTCATTTATCGCATCATTAAATGCGTCATTTGAATGGTTTCTGCTGCCTAAATCCTGTGTATTTGCTAACAGGTTTAATGTTTCCTGTATTGCATAGTTAAATGCAGTTACATCAATTTCGCTCTGGCTTGTGTCAAGTATTGCTTCAAAACCTTTGAACATATTATCCAAGATTTCCAAAAGCTGTCTTTCCTGAGGCGTCATATCGCTGTATCCGCCCTGATCAACACCTAACAGGTTGAGCAAGCCGTTATAACCACCGAATAATACAGTTCCTGAAAGTACTGATCCAACTGCAGCAACAATCTTTTTCCAGAAGGATGTGCTGTTTTTCTCTGAAGTAAATGCAAATGTTACATCTTCAGTTAACAGGTCTGATAGTGTAAAGTTAATTTCTGAACCATCATTAGACTGTTTTGTTCCATTTATTACTAAATAATTTGAAGATGCTTGCAAGTCACTTTTTATCTCTAACGCTCCGCTGTCTTTAGAGCCTATTGTAATATTTAAGGCATCTGCAACTTCTTTTTCTGCATCAGTTGCATAGCTTGGATCGATATTGGCTTTAAGATCAATATAGTTAATCATATTGCCTAAAGTCATTTCGGTTGCAGTTGTCTTATCAAGTAATTCTCCGCCAAGACCTGCACTTTCGTTAAGACCGATAGCCTTTGCTGAACGTGCAGCTGTTTCAGACATACCTCCGGTTGCAACCATTGCATCCAAAAATGCCATATAAACATCCTGCTTAGTTCCATTAATAGATCCGTCTTCATTGATGCCGGCAGCTTTTGCAGCCTGTGCCATTGAAGAGCTTAATGCAATTCTGCCATCCCTTCTTGAAAGTAAGAATGGCATATAATCGTTAACATCACTAGGACGCATTAATAAATCATATGTAACATCAAACGGAGTTTCTCCTGATCCGTCCGGATCCCAAATCAGAGTTGACTGGTTGAGGCTTGCCTGATAATCAGAGGTAGCCTGTTCAAGTTCACGCGTCAATGAAAGCTTTTGCTGTGCAATCTGCATTGACTCAAATTCACAGCGAGCCTTTCTGGATGTTATGGCTAAAAATCTTGCTTGTGATGCTGCCAATCCCATTTGTCTGTACGCGTTCCTTTCAACTTATTCTGATAACATGTATTCCTAGTATTCATGTTTACGGCTGTTTTTCAGGAAAACTTTAAAATAATCCAGAATATTTGTTACAAATATTTACATGTTATTTTGTATCACGCAGTCATAAATTCTGTCAATTTTTTCTTTCATTTCGCTGAATTGTTCTTTCAAGTCCTTATAACTGTGAATTGTTACAAATCTTTCTTCTACATCTTCAATGATTTCTCTGTGTTTTTTCTCCAGCTGTTCCGGTGTTACTACTATTCTTTGCTGGATTAGAAAAATCATTACTGCAATAAGGATTGGCGAGTATTGTATAAATTTTTCCATTTGTTCCTCTTATTTTATAAACTGATAGGCCAGTAAAAATCTACAAGATACGATGCTGCATCCATAGGATGTGATAAAAACTTAAGTTCTTTTGACTGTTTTATCTGCTGGTAGGTCGGGATGTCAATTCTTGAGGTGCCTTCTTTATATTTTAAATTATATATATTGTATAAGAGCTTTTCACACTTTTTATCCACATAAAGACAAATTTCTCCTTCAGCGTTTCGTACTTTTGAGTTAAACGCCATAATTCTGTTTTTTATAGGCGGATTGTACGCTTTTATTTGAATTTCAACATCATATCCATATTGTAGAAGTTTTTTCTTAATTATTACATAATTTGTATATTCGCTGGTGCAGCTGCGGTTATCGCCTGAGGCATCACCGTTTATTATAATTCTGCCCTTGTGTGCGGGATAACGACGGCAAAATTCTTCACATGCTTTTGCCGTAGTAGTGTTTTCCATTGCAATTTCATCAAAATAAAAAACTTTATCCTCAGTTTTGTGTGCAAAAACCCAGCACATCGGATCTACGTTAAAGTCACATGAAATATGCAGATCCATTTCGGGCTGATATTTTATTTCTTTTATATTTTCATCAGTGAAATCTTTTATTACAAGCCCGTTGTTATATTCCCCGTTCTGAGCCAGTACAAAAATCCTGTAGTATTGTTCATCGTAGATTTTTTTTAGTTCATCGCAAAAACCTTCGGGCAGATAAATGTTTTCGGTTGTCGGCGCTGTAATAAGCCGGTAATTTGGTGCCGGATTATCTATGAATGTCTTATACACCCAGCCGCGCTGCATTTCAGGGTTTGTGTGACCAAAAATTCTATATGTGAAATTTTGCCATTCTTTCTTCCTTCGCTGCCGCATTCTGGATAAAAGAACCTTGAAGGTGTCATATGGAATATCTGACATTTCTTCTATTTCTACAAAACCCAGGTTTAGAGATTTCAGTTTATTGGGTTCATCAAAATGTTTAAATAAAATCTCCGACCCGTTTTTAAATATCAGTTTTTGCAGAGAACTTGACCATTCATAATCTGTTCCTTCCCTAAAATTGATATTTTCAAGATGTTCAAAATAGGATTGAAGCGTGGTATCTCTGACCAGAGTGTACGTTTGTGCTCCTACAAGTCCTCTGATGCCGGGATATTTTAGAGCCAGCAGAATTCCAAGGAGAGAGCCGGAAAATGTTTTTCCCGACCCGTAACCTCCCTGATATACTGCTACATCCAGGCTGTAATTATGAGGAATTTCAAGAAATTCCCTCTGAGCTTTTAATAACTTATATTCCATTGTTTTCAGCTGTTCCGTTTAATAAAAAGTTATTAGCGTTTTCTATGCCGTATTGTTCTAACGCAAATTTGAAACATTCCAGCCAGTCAATTTTTTCTTCAACTTCCGGAACATTTGCAAAAGACTGGACAACTTCAAAAAGTTCTTTCAGTTTGCTTTTTCTCTCAAAAGTTGCTTTTCTGTCGCCGTATCTGTATATGTAGTTTGCATTTCTTACACTGTCATCAATAGCAGTGAACACAACTTTCCCGCGGTCATCCAATCTTATCAATTCTTCTCCAAGCTTGAAGTTTGAAATAATTTCGGCAGTTTTTTCAACCATCGGAATTATAATTTTTCTGTAAACTGCGTCAAGCATCATATTAAGTCTGGCTTCCTGACCGTTTACAGAGTAATTAATCTCTGTTGCTGTGCGCTCGGCAGACTGAATATTTCCGGCCATGTTCTTGAAAATACCGGTAGCACTCTCGATCGTTGTTTTGAAATAATTGAGAAAGTCCCAGCCCATCATTGCTTTATCAAAACTCAACGGCGCAGGGGCGCTTGTCATAAGAGCAGAATCATATTCAATAATTTTGCCCGGTCTGACTTCCTGTTCTCCTTTAAAGCAGCCTTTCGGCGCAAGATAAGGCGGGTTCATCATCAGAGCCAGTGCATCAATTTGTTTATTCAGGATTGTCGATGAAATATCATTCAGCACAAGTGCTACTCTCAGCGGAGATATTCCTCTGCCGGTATCGGGAGATTCAATGATATTTGCGTGTATAAAAGGATTTATTACAAAAGGATTTGCCTCAAGCCGTATAATTTCGCATCTTCCTGCTACTGTAATAAGCCTGTTTTTCAGGACTGTCCCGTTTGTAAGTTCAATATCTCCCCAAAATTCCAAAATCTCCAGCCTGTTTCCTTCTGTTGTATTTTCACTTCCGCGTTGTTTTTTATTTGCCACCACTCCTCTCAGTTTTTCCAGTTTCTCGTCCGTTAAAAGGTTATTTGATTTATCACAGAATATTTCGTCCAAAGTTGCATAAGTTCTATATATTTTTGCGCAACTGTCCCATTTTTCTCTGTTTGTTTTGTCAAATACAAAATCTTCAGGTTTTATAAATTTTATCTTTGCATTGTCGTAGATGACTTTATCTTCAAGTACAAAACTTTTCCGGTCAGTCATTCTGAGTTGTTCTTCAAATGTTTTAGCCCTCCGCACCTGCTTAACTGTTGTTTCCCAGCCTACAAAAAGCGTGCATTCTCCGGTTTCTACAATACTGTCGATAACTTTTTCCAGTTCATTTTCAATATTCATTTGTTCAAAAGTGTTAACAAGCATAGCCTTTTGCTTGTTAGCATAACTCTGTGTTTCAGGTGTTGTACCTGAAACATCAAACATCGCATCAGGATGGGAATACAGATTTTCGGAAAGGTGAGATTTTAGTGTCTGTGCAAGTTCGTAGAGGTCTGGAAGGTTTATTTTGCTGTTCCATCCATGAAGATGCGGTGTATCAGAGTTATATATTGCAGTTCTTATTGCTTTTATGTCGCTTAATTGCTGCGTTCTCAGTGATTCATATTTGTCATATTTATCACAAATTTCAGATACGAGGAGAATTTCTTCATCCGGTCTTATTTTTTGTGTTAAATCTTCGTTTTCTATTTTCATAATGTTTAAATCCTTTCACTTATAAAGCCCCATTCTTCAATATCCTGCGGCTTATTATTTTTCATTGTTTCTGCGGGGTGCAGAGCTTCTTTTTGAAACCCGAGCTTTTTGAGAAGAGTTTTTACCCGGAAATTTTCTTTATAGATAACTGCTTTTAATTTTTTAAGCCCCAGAATATCCCGGCAGTAGTTCAGGAAAATTACGCCTGTGAGATATGTAAAATTCCCCCAGTATTTTTTGTTAAAGCAGGTTGTGATTTCTGCACTGTGAAGTTTCCCGTCAGAGCCGGTAAAGTTTTCAAGATATATAAATCCTGCCAGTGAATCGTTTTCATCAATTACTGCCCAGAAAAAAGGACTTAATTTTTCAACTAAATCCGTAAAGTATGCTAAAAAAGAGCTTTTGTGCTCAGTGAAGTCATCTTCCAGATATTTTGAGTATCGTAAATATAAAAACATAATCTCCGGCAGATATTTACAATTTTCAAAAATCCCCTTTGCTCTGTTTATGTAAACTCTTTTAAGCCTGCACATTTAGTATAATTCTCTCAAACTTCACATAAGCATCGTCTGTCGTAAATGCGCTCTGTTGTCCATGAAGCATATTTTCTCTTACATTATTTTGCAAACCCAGCATGGATTCTGCCTGAATGCCGTTTACATAAGTCTGTACTTTTGTTTTTCTGTTAAAAACTTTGTAGACTGCGTCTTTTGAGAAAATAAGATGTTTGGGAACTTTTGACAGCTCAGTTTCTATTTTTGTCACAGGAGGATGCTTGGACTTTTCAAGTTCTGTTTTAAATTCCTGTTCAATTTTTTTCTTAATCAGTTCGTCAATAGATGTTTCGCTGATTAAAATCTGTTCGATTTCATCTTTGCTTTTCATTATTTCTCCTTAATTTTAAATTTTTTTTTCGTCAAGATTTGATATTGTAATTATTTTTGCAGGTTTGTACCCTTCGGCTTCCGCCTGATTGTTAAATCCGAGATATTTGCACAGGCTTTCCAGAGCTTTCAGACCGGCTCCTGTATCCCGTAATTTCTTTTTACCTGTGTAATTCCCGTCTTTATCCAGAATATCCTCTTCTTCTAGTGAAAATTCAGCTATTTGCAAAAGTTTTTGAATAACATAGCCTTTTTGCACCTGAAGGGATGTTATTTGTTCTTGTAGTCTTGTTTTTATTTCCCGGATAATTGTTTTATCAGAAAGTAGTTTCTGCGCTGTTTCCTTTAAATTTTTTGTTTTATATCCGGCAAGCTGCGCAGATAGCTCGCCGTTAACGGTTTTTATATATTCAGTTATAAATTTTTTATGCTGCGGGGTTAAGTATTTCATTGTTTCGTATTTTTAACATTTCTTATCATAATTTTGTGTTTTTTGAAAAATGTGTTATAATAAACATGCTATTTATATTTCGGCTAGTGTAAATCTTAACAGGGGGGAATGAAAAAACTTCCTGTTTTTTTTATGCGTAAAGGGTTTGATTTTATCCCCTGAATAGTTTTACCGAAGGCGCCGAATTTGCATCAACGGAAAGAGTTGAGCGCATGTTTGCCAGTGCATCTTTGTACATGCCGTACCAGTAATTAAATCTGATGTGTTGCGGATTACCCTTTAATCTCATACAGGTTCCGTAAATAAGAAGAGGTTCTGCAAAGTTTTCCGGAATGAGCGGTTTATCTGTTTCATTTTCAAGAACGGATTTTTCATTGTCTTCTGCGTCAGATGCACAGTTTGCAGTATAGTAAATAATCTCAATCTTTTTCGGCTCGTTAAAGAGCGGTAGAAGCAATTTGTCATTAAATGATGTATAAGTATTTTGAGGCTGTGAGTTTGTAAAAAACTTTTCAAAATCGTCAATATATTTAAATTTTATGCCGTCTATTGAAAGAAGTGCAATTTTACCATTTATTGGATTTGTAATTTCTGAAATATTTTTTTCAAGCTCAACTGAAGTTTTTCTCAAAAGAAAATTCCATTTTTCGGAATTGCAGATTTCTTTATTAATTATATTAATAATATTTTTTATTTTATTATGGTCGTTTTTTATGAGCTCGTTAAATGCAGTTACCTGTTTATAATTTAATTCGGTCAGGCATTTGTTAATTAAATCAAAGTAATTCATGTTTTCTCCTTGTCTTGTATAATCACGATGCGGCAGTTTTCGCTGCCGCATAATGATTAATTTGCCAAATTTAGCGGATAAGACCTTTTCTTAATTGTTCCATAATCGCTTTTTCGTATTTAGCAAATTCTGCACCGCTCATTTTGCCGATTTGCTCACGAGTGAAAACCCTTGTTTGCGTATCGTCAAAGTTGGCGTTTTGAGCATTTGCCCTCAGCCTCATCTTTGCAATTTCATTTTCGTCATTTAATGTTTTTTCGTGGGCTGTTTGTTTTAAATACCTTTCGACTGCACATCTTTCAATGTTTTCAATCATCTGAGATATTTTGGAAACCTCGTCTTTATCCAAAGAACAGCTGGAATTTTTTAAATAGTTAAGGACATCAGACCTGCCGTCACGATTAAAAAATCCCTGATGCTCATTTTCAAACTCTTTAATGCCGTCAAATGAAGGCTGGAACGCATAACCCTGATTGCGGTTAGTATTATTCTTAACCATGTCATACGCCTTATTTATCACATAGTTCACTAAATATTGTCCTTGCGTACTGTCGATTTTACCTGCTTCAACCAGGTTTTGGATAGTTAGAATATCCTTTTCGGCAATACTCTTAACATCATACTGCGGGTTGTACATTTGTCTTTCATTTTGTGGCATAAGCGTCTGCTGAACATTCTGCTCCTGAGGGTTACCGGCCAAAGACGCGTTACCTGATATTAGTCTTTTTATTTCTTCTTTATCCATAAATTTCTCCTGTATTTTTATCTTCCAGAGAGTTCATATACTCAACTGCAAATTCGATTGCTTCATCTATAAAATTTGAAAGTATTGCTGCAATGAATTTTTTGAAAATTGAAGGTACCGGAAGATGTGATACAACATAGTCAACAGCCATTTGCTTTTTGGCTTTGCCGGCAGAAGAGCCGAGTGCTTTTTCTGCAATGGCAACAGCACTTTGGGCAAGCTGTTTTATTCTGTCTTTTATACTGCCTAACATTTAAGTCCTTTCATCCGGCTCAGATAGAGCCTGTTTTAATAAAAGTACCTTTAATCACTAAAATGGAATAAAGGTACTTTTTGGGGGTAATACTATACCGGTTGTTTAACAATCAGCTTAGCAAGTGCATTTGGTTGTACTGTTTTTGCACCATATAAATATAAGCCTCTGATTAAATCTGAGAAACTGTCTTTATCTCTCAGGCTTTCGATTTTTGCCAGCTGGGATGCAAAAGTTATGGCATCATTGGTACCGGCAAGTACATAAAATTTTCCGTCTGTAGCTGTAAGGTTTGTACTTACAAGAACATCCATTCCAGCAATTCTGCCGATAGCCCCTTCTCTTAAAGTTTCGTCTGCTACATTATGAGCATTGATAAACTCTGTGCTTTGGAGAAGATAAGATTCAATTGTAGGGTTAATTACAACCCAAGGACGTTTTGCAGTGCTTACTGCATTTGAATTTTTCAGGCATAATGCTAATTTTACAAACTGTTCATAAATGGTTGTTTTGCTTAATTCTACCGCAGCAGTGTCAGAACCTACAGTATTTGCTGCCGGAACATTTTTGTGCATTCCAAGCAGATAAGTATCCTGTACTTCTTCAATAGCATTTTTTGCATTTTCAAGATGTGCTTCCATAATATCAGTGTGTGACTGAACTTGTGCTACATCATTAATTTTGAATGCAAAGAACTTTTTCTGGTCGATGATTAAATCCATTGAAGTTGGTTCGAGTTCTTCATAAGTGATGTTGCCGTTTACTGAATCCACTTTTACCGCAGCAGGTGAAATAATTTTTACAGAATCACCCTGGGTTTTGATTTCTCCTTCATAATTTCTGTTAACGCACTGAAGCATTACACATTCTTTTGAGAGCATTGTATTTAATTTTTGGCTCCAAATTTCAGGAATAAATGCGGAGTAAGAATTTGTAGTGTTGTCGCTCATCGTTTTTTGTCCTTTCTCTTTTTTTTTGTTGTTATGAATAAATGATTGGTGCAGGAAATATCTTATTTAGTCATCGTTATATATTTCGCGGAATTGTATTCCGATTATGGCGCAGGAGTTTTCTTTTTCTGCACCTTCGACGCAAAGCTGTATTGCATAATTCGCATCTGAAATCTCGGCTTTTTCAAGTGTATCTGTGCTGATAGGCCATATCGGTATTGGATCATTATCCCCAGCCCAGTGGCATGGCAGCTTGTCTGAAGTTTCATCATCAGCCCAGATAAGATGTTCCAGATGAAGTGAATAAATCTTCTCGGCATCATCAGCGTATTCACTGTCATAATCTTTGTAGACCGAGAACTCGAAATTATTGTCATATGCCTGATCAAGAATGAAATAAAATTCATCAATTAATTTCCTGTGATGCGCTGAATTTAACGCAAGAAACGGAGATTTCCACATAAATTTAATTGTTTTTCCGTCAAAATTTGTTCCGTAATCTTCCCGGTAAATTGTTCCTGAGTCATCTCCAGTCAAAATGTAGTCATTAAACAGGCATGCTGTTGTGATGTTTTGCGGAACAACACGTTTGTACCAGGCTTTATTAATATAATCGTTAATCCATATTGTGTTGAAAAATTCATTATCGGTATATGGAATTAAATACCATACCTGATTTTTTATTTCGTAGTGAAGGCTAATGGCATACTGCATTGATACTTTGTTAAAATTATCAAATTCAGGATTTATTTTTCTTGATATTTCTGATCCGAGCTGAATCTGATTTAATTCTCCTGTTTGTTCCAGTGCATATATGCCATTGCTTAGAAAATATTGTCTGTTTTCCACGTTTACAATACTTCTCTGGGAGTATGCGCCTTTATCTGCAAAAGGAGTTATTGCAAAATCTTCCTGGCTTATTCCTGTAAGAAGATATACAGAATTTTTCTTGTAAATTGCAAGATATTCTTTATAAGGTTTTAGTGCGGTAATGGAATCTGTGTTGGTATGAAAATTATTAATATATCCTGCATCATCTTTGGTTTCAAAGTCATCATAAGTTCCAAGTGCCGAATAATATATTGTTGCTCCGTCAGCCACCCATACCCTGCCGTTATAAATACTAAGAACCTCAGAATATACAGGGTTGTCTTCTGAATCCTTCAGACCGCATTCTACAATATCAAAATTCTGGTTATTTTTTATGTAAAATAAGCTGTCGGATTTGCTGGTAACAAGGACCCCGTCAAGAAAGTTTGCAAAAACAGGATGTTCACCTTTTAGTTTTTTAGAAAGTTCGGTCAACTTGGAGCCCTGCGGAGTATATATGTATAATTTCCCGGAAATAGTTGTAATTACCAAATTGTAAACATTTCCTTTTTTCATTTCGCAGAGCCCTGTGATTTTTTCTTCTACAGGAAGCTTAAGAAATTCAGTATTTCCGTTTTGTTTTATAATTCCGCGATTTTGTAGAATTTCAATATTTTCGGCATCAGCCCAGTAGATTTTTTTAGTATCAAGCCCCAGTTCGGTTTTTGTTAAAGCTTGGTTGATCCCGCCTGAAAGATCGTAATAAGCAATTTCCATAAGTTATTCTCCTTGTATTTTCAGCCTGTACCATTTGATTTTCGAGCGGATAAAAGAGCCGGCATCATTTTTTTCTACCCATGGATAAGGTGGAATATAAATAATATCAATTTTTCCGGCACTTGTAGTAGAAGGGTGTTTTATCCCAAACTCATAATGTGTCATAATTGTTTCTGCGGATACTGGTATGTTATATTTGAGCGATAATTCCGCACATAATTTCATTGCCGCTTCAAACTGTTTGGGAGTGATAGGATAATTCCCTATACATGATTTTGACTTAAATCCTGCCATTGCACACATTGCAACTCCTATTGCTCCTGTGTTGCCTCCACCTGTGTGGGCAGCATATTCTCCGTCATTACAATTTAGATTTGCTTCCGGTTTATAGTTGCCACTGTGGGTTTTCCCGTCTTTATCAACCAGAAAATGATAACAGTTCTTTTCGCAGGCAGTAGGATAATAGCTTCCTGCTGTCCAATGTAAAATTATTTTTTTCATAAAGCTCCAATCTGTTATTTAATTGTAAAAAGCCACTCTGCGTTTGTCTTCGCGTATAAAATTGCTGCATGGGTTCTGTTTCTGGCTTGAAGTTTCAGAACAAGTTTATCTATATAATCTCTCACAGTTCCATAAGAAATTTTTAATATGACCCCAATTTCTTTATCAGAATACCCTGATGCAACCAAAGTTATAACCGCAGTTTCCTTTGGTGTTAATTTCATCCTTAATTCCCTTAACTGGTATCTGGTTATTTTCATTTTAATATTACATTAATCAAAATTTTTTATTTTAATAATATTTCCTTTTTAAAAATAAAGGGATGAAGCAATTTCATCCCGTTAAGAGAGTAAGATAATTTAAAAGGATTGTATATTATTTAGAGATTTGTTTTCACATAAACCTATTTTTAGAGTACTCAAATTTGAATAGCATCTTTTTTTCACCCCGTATTCGTTGTAATTCAAATAGAATTTTCCGCATTTTTTGTATACTTGAGGAACTTTTTCATAGAGAATAAATTTCTGCATCTGATTAAAGAACACTCTTGCTTTCTGATTTACTTTTCTTACTATTGAAATATTGTCATTTTTATCAATTCTTGTGAGCTGTACTACTGTATGCCCGCAAACCGGGCATTTCTTTAAGTAATCCAATTCGCACAGCACAAATCCGTCCTGTGGAACAACCTTATAAGTCTTAGTCTTATGGAGGGTTCCGCAGCAATGTATGTATCCCATCTACACACTTCTCCCCTGAAGTTACGGCAAACAGCTTTACCATCCCGGGTGTGAGCCTTAACCGTTTACATTATGAGTATAACCTATTTAAAAAATAATAAAAGACGCCATTTCAATCGCCATGTATAAAACGCCATGTTTTCATGGGTTTGTGAAATCCTTTAGAAATTCTCCAAGGTCTAAATTTAGTGCAGATGCTATTTTTAGAAAGTTATATAAGGAAATTCCTTTTTCTCCACGTTCGATAAAGCCTATGTAAGAAAGACTGCAATCACACATTTCAGCAAGCTTTTCCTGAGAAATTTTCTGCCTCATCCTATTCATTTTTATGGCGAACCCAAGCTCCTGTAAAAATTCATCTTTCTGCATTAACTCATTTTAATATATTGACAAATTATCTACTATGTCCTATAGTAGCTATTAAACTACTATAGTAATGATTTATTAACTAAAATGAGGGAATAACTATGAAAATACAAGCCTTTACATTAGCAGAAGTCCTGATAACACTGGGAATTATAGGTATCGTTGCATCTATGACAATGCCTGCACTTGTAAATTTAACACAGAATAAGGAGCTTGAAACTCAGTATAAACAGGCATATAGCATAATAAGCCAGGCTCTCAACAGATTAAATTCAGAACAGGGATTTGTTGCTAACTATGATAACTATCGAGCCTGTACAGATGATTTTGCAAAAGCATACAAAGAATACTTTGTAAAGCTTGTGGACTGCGGTAAAGACGGATGTTCTTCCTCAACAGGGAAAGATGAAGATGGAAAAGAAACAGGTCTGGATAAATATCGTTCCTTTACAGGAAATTATTCTGCAGCAGGCTGGCTTGACGATGGACAGTATACTGTTGCAAATACAATGTTTATTGCAGTTAATCACTGTACCCCTTTGAACAAGATAACAATAGGGGTAGATGTCAACGGAATAAATAAAAAACCTAACAGATTTGGGCACGATTTTTTCCTTTTCCAAATTCAGGAAGACGGAAAGCTTTTGCCTATGGGAGCTCCTAATACGACATCAACCAGATGGAGCGGGGATTACAAAAATTACTGTAAAGCTGGCAGTACAAATGTCGCAAACGGATTTACCTGTGCATACAGAGCAATGACAGAAAAAGATTATTTTAAAAATCTGCCAAAGAGTTAGCTACTTAAGGCATAACTCACAGCACATCTGGCAGGCACCGAATACTTTTGCAGCTTGAAGATTTTTCCTGAAACACCTGTAATGCGGCAGGTTGAAAACTTCTTTAACAGACCTCTCTTTTACATTGCCTATTTTTTGTGACAGGCATGGATAGACATCTCCGGACGGGTTAATCATCATATTTGAAAACGGATACATACATGGCTTGTAAATTTCTGCAACCGGTTTTTCTGCCGGAGTATTAAAAAATTCTTCAATTTTTTCTAGCGGATTTTTTGCATACTCAAATTTCGGAGAAAATCTAATCTGAACTTTTGATTTTTTGCTAAGGCTTTCCAGCTCTCTGTAGACTTCTTTGAAATGCTCCATATCAAAATACTTTTGTATTGGATAATTTGCATTAAATTCAGGTACAAAGCTGTTAAAAAGAACGGAATTCTGCTTGAGGTTGTTGTTCCGCAGGAATGAAACAGAAAGAAAGTTAAACTTCATCTCATCGCACATTTTGTAAAGCTTTACCAGATCATCAAGATTGTTCTCGAGCACAATAGTTTTAATATCAATCATAGGACGCTTTTTACGGGTATTCATATTTTCAAAATTCGACATAATTTTATCCCATATCCCGTCTTTTGCCCTGTTTTTGTCGTGATTTTTCCCGTAGCCGTCAAGCGAAACAGAAAGAAGCATCATCCTGCTTTTTATAAAAGCTTTAATTATTTCATCGTTTATTAAAATCCCGTTGGATACAACGTTTAACTTACCGGAGGTTTTCCTGGCAGTACGCATGAGAATATCAATAAAATCTTTTCTAATAAGAGGTTCTCCGCCGACCAGGGTTACAAAAGAATAAAAAGGAATCTGGTCAATAATATTAAACCACTCATCAGTTGTAAGCTCTTCCCGGTTTCGTTCATTTCCTACATAACAATAAGGACACTGGAGATTACAGCGGTAAGTGAGTTCAAAAAAATATCTCAAAGGCATAGGCGCTTTTCCGCTTCTGTCATTATATGAAGGCATAGCATACAGATTTCTGCCAATGTCAAACAGATTTGATAAATTCACTTTTTATAACCCCGCATTTTTGTAATTCCTGTAATTTTTCAAAGACTTTTCCGCTTAATATGGTTTCAGCTGCAAGCTTGAATCCCTCTTTGATTGAAGGTTTTAAGCCGGATAAATAAATCATGGCTCCGGCATTAAGGCTAATAATATCAAACATTGCATCCTGTCTTTCACCTTTAAATACTTCAGTGACAAATCTCGCATTGTCGTGTCCGTTTCCACCCTGAATTTCTTTCAACCCAGCTGTCTTTATTCCAAAATCCTCAGGAGATAGATAGTATTCGGAGATTTCACCGTTTTTAAGCTCAAGAACTCTTGTCTTAGAGCAAATACTAATTTCATCAAGGTTTGGTTCAAGTCCGTTTACAACAAGCGCCCTGTCAGTTCCCAGTTTCATTAAGGCATAAGCCATCTTATCGCACATTTCGTTTGAAGATACCCCTAAAAGCTGTGCGTCAGGAAATGAAGGATTAATTAACGGACCGAGGTAATTAAATATTGTTTTAATCCCGATTTGCTGGCGGATCGGATTGTTTATTTTTGCGAAATTATTGAAATAAGGCGAGTGAACAAATGTAATTCCGTTTCTGTCAAAATTTTCTAGCGCTTTCTCCGGAGTTCTTGTAATCTCAATTCCCAATGCGCTTAAAAAGTCAGTACTTCCGCAAGCGCTTGTAATTGACGAGTTAGTTTGTTTAATAACATTTACACCGCAAGTATTAGCGGCAATGGAGGCTGCTGTTGAAATATTAATTGTCCGGGACATATCAGCGCCGGTTCCGCAGGCATCAACAACATATTTATCTGTTTTAACACGTATTGCAAAATTCCTCATTGCGCTGGCAAATGAATAAAATTCCTCATTAGAAACTCCTTTATTCGTAATTCCAACAAGAAACGCTCCGATTTGAGCATCAGATGCCTCATTATGAGCAATTTTTTGGACTATATCATTAATTTCGGCAAAGCTCAGATCTTCATTTGCCATAAGTTTTTTAAGACAATCTTTCATAATTATATATTACCTCAAAAATTATAGAGTGTCAGGGCTGGTTGAGAAAAGCTCGGACATAGAGTTTTAGGGTTTTACGGCAGTAAAAGCAGGCTTACCCATATGAAGAGAATTCCTGTCATAATGCCTACCATAGATAAGTGCCAGTTCCCGTATTCTTTAGCAAGCGGCAGAAGTGTATCAAAGGATATGTAAATCATAATACCTGCAACGGCTGCCATAGATACGCCTACCATAATTTCCGGCATAAAGAGCTGGATTAAAAACATTCCGATAACAGCGCCTATAGGTTCTGAAATTCCTGAAAGTGCAGCATAAAGCATAGCGTAACGTTTTTTACCTGTTGCATGGTAAATAGGAAGCGCAACCGCAATACCTTCCGGAATATTATGAATAGCGATTGCAAAAGCTACAGAAATTCCGAGTGTAAGGTTATGAGTTGAGGCAAGGAATGTCGCCATACCTTCCGGAAAGTTATGAATACATATTGCTACAGCAGTCATCAATCCGGCTCTTTTTATCATATGATTATGTTTCATGCAGGGCACTTCAGGGTTAAGCAGTTCTTCTTCCTCAACGTGATCAGGAAGAAAATAGTCTATAAGTATTGCAACGAGCAAACCAAGAATAAATCCGCCGTATACTACCCATTCAAAATCATTTGGAAAAACGTCTTTTAACATATTTCCGGCAGTAGGGATAATATCAATAAATGATAAAAAAATCATAACCCCGGCAGAAAAGCCAAGTCCTATAGAAAGAGCTTTCATGTTGTCTTTTTTTACAACGAAAGCAATTCCTGCACCGATTGCAGTAGCTAAACCTGCAAATAAAGTTATTAAAAGTGCTATTCCATAATTTTCCGGCATAATAAATTTCTCCGACTTAATGTTATCACAAACATTTTTTATAATATATATATTGAGAAATATTTTAAAATAAGCTTGTGCTTTATTCTTTTACACCGCCCTGCATAATATCGTTGATAAAATACTTTTTACCTGCTAAAAATACCCCAATAACAGGAATGGTACAAATTACAGAACAGGCAAGAAGTTCACCCCAGAGTGTGATTTCTCTGAAACTTCCTTTAAATATAGCAAGCCCGACCGGAAGTGTGCGCATACTTTCCGAGTTTGTAACGATAAGCGGCCACATAAAGCTGTTCCATGTTGTTACAAAAGTGAACATTGCAAGTGTTGTAACTGTAGGTAGAGCAAGCGGGAGAGCAATTTTAAAAAATGTTTCAAATAAATTGCAGCCGTCAATTTTAGCAGCTTCTTCCAGATCTTTAGGGAAGCCGAGAAAGTACTGCCTCATAAGAAAAATCCCAAATCCGCCAAAAAGCCCCGGCAGAATTAATGCTGAATAAGTATCAATTAGATGAAGCTCACGCATTAAAAAGAATAAAGGTATAATATTAACCTGAGGCGGAACAAGCATTGTGATAAGTATTATGAGAAAAAGCAGGTTTTTGAATTTAAAATTAAACCTTGCAAAAGCATATCCGGCAAGAGCCGCAAAGATTACCTGACCGGCAGTTGTAACGGAAGCTACAATTAAACTGTTAAGAAAATATCTGCTCAAAGGAATTTGTGTAAATACGTTTTTGTAATTTTCAAGAGTAAATCCTGAATATAAAATTTTACCTGCCTGTGAAAATATAGCATCATCATTTACAAAAGAAAGGTTAACCATAGCAAAGAAAGGATAAAGCATACTTATTGCTATCAGGATTAAAATCAAATAACCTAAAAATATACGCCATTTTTTCATAAACTAATTATATAACAAAATAATCTATGATACTTTCTCAGGTAAAACCGTTTTGAAAATATTATTAAGAAATGCAAAAGAAAAGCGGAAGTCATAGCCTCCGCAGATTATAACAAAAAGATAAATTGTAATTGGGCATTAGGCACTAAATCCGGCTTTTATACAGTCTGCTCTGCTCGTTTCTGCAGACAAGGTTTCTAATGCCGCCGCCTTCAACTCTATATTATTTACCAGCGCCGTAAAGAACAGCTTCACCGGCTCTAGTAGCAGGCAAGATAGTCTGGTCATACATAACAACCGGATAAATATCAGTTGGGTTAGATACTTCGCAATTGTCACCGGTTTTACCAGAATCGCAAGTAACCATCTTGTTAGGGTTCTTTTCGCCGTTAACATCAATCATACCGTAGCATCTTTTGTCTGTTGTAACCCCGGCAGCAGCATTGTAGTCTTGACAATTGCCGGCGTTCTTCGGAAATGTAAATGTTATACCATCATTGAAGAATAATATATAATTATTTGTAGCTCCAAAAGCTGTAAGTGATGTTTTTCCAGCCTTACCTGAAGCACTCCAACCTGTTCCTGTGGCAGTTTTAACAACATGGTTTTGAAAACCCGCCGCCCTATATGTTTATTTTATCTTTTATTTTCTTCCTGTTTTGTTGATTGTTTCAACATCGTTTACTCTCATTGCAAAGTATGGTTTATCTTTACCTGATTCCTGCAAGAAGATTACATATGTATCATCAAAATAGAATTTTCTCGGTTTTACTTTTGCCGGAGGAAGCATTGCAGACATTCTTGTTGCAATTACAGCTTCACTTTTCAGCTTAACACCTTCGTTATCCATTTTGAAATCAACCGTTTCAAGAGCCTGGTCTATCATAAACTTTGTACCTTTAACTTCACGTCCGCAAAGTTCACTGAATGACTGTTCTTTGTAAAGGTTAATATTCGGAACTTTCAGCTCATCTTTATCTGTAAAGTCTGAATTTCCATTAAATTCTGATCTTTTAATAAACATATTTGAATATAATTTATCAAAATTTTCATCATCATTAGTTCTGTACAAATATACAACATCTGCACCCTGTGTATTTATTGCTACAGCAAAATCTCTTGATGAGTTATAGAACATAACATGAACTGTTTTGCGAAGGATTTTATCGCTATTTTTGTCAATACCGAAGTAATCAACTTTATTTCTGTTAGAACCGAATTTCGCAGGTTTAAGTTTGTCAAAAGCTGTCAGGAATTTGAAATCCTTTTTCAGCATTGCATAAACAAGATATTTTTCCGGTGCCGGTGTCCAGTCAATAGCATTCAGCACATCACTGGTTTCGTCAAATTTTTCTTTAATTGCTGTTTCAATCTTTGTTTTCAGCTCCGGTGAAATTTCTCCGTATGTTGTGTAATAAGAATCTTCTGAAATGTCATCAGTTGTAAAGCTTTTTTTATTTAAAAGCTTAGCTGTTCTTGATTTGTAACCTTTAAATTCAACCGGACCTTTTACAATTCCATCCATCAGGTCATTCCAGGCAAGCTGGAAAGTGCCGACCCAAATTCTGTTTGTTGCAGCCGATTCAGACTTCATTGCAGGTAAAAGTGCAATACTTTCAGGCTTTTTGCCAAAAGCAAACGCAGCAGACATACCGCCTAGTACAAGCAATGCTGCAAGCGTTGATACCATAACTTTTTTCATTAAAATAACTCCTTTTAATTATTCCAATATATTTTTAACAAGTTTTATCTTATCATCATCTGAAATTTTAATCAACAGCGTTTTATCTTTTGAAGTTTCACCGCGCAAAATCACGATTGACGTTTTAGGAACTCTAAAAAGCTTTGAAAGATATTCAATCAGACATTTATTTGCTTTGCCGTCCACAGGCGGCGCTGTAATTTTAATCTTGACACTTTCGGAGGTTTTTATTACTTCATTTTTTGATGCGTTAGGTGAAATCCTGAGCTGAAATTCTATGCCGTCTTTTGTTTCTTTTATCATCTGTAATCCTTATGTATGATATTTACGGGTTTTTCTTGAAAATTTAAAATAAAATTCGTATTATTATTATATCATGTCAGAAAAATCACTTTTTACAGATATTAAACAAGAATTAATTACACAGGAACGAAATCCTGATGATATAAACAAAATAGAACAGGCTTTTCATTTTGCAGAAAGACTTCACAGCGGGCAGTACAGGGTTTCGGAAGAGCCATACATAATTCATCCTGTTGAGGTTGCAAAAATTCTTGTTAACTTAAAAGCCGACACTCATACAATTATAGCGGCATTTCTTCATGATATTCTCGAAGATACAGACACTAAGCCTGAAGAGATTGAGCAGCTTTTCGGCAAAGATGTTTTAACTCTTGTTCAGGGAGTGACAAAGCTTGGCAAGCTCCAGTTCAAGTCTAAGGAAGAACGTCAGGCTGAAAACTTCCGCAGATTGTTTATTGCTATGGCAAATGACATCAGAATTATTTTCCTGAAACTTGCAGACCGGCTTCACAACATGCGCACGCTGAACTTTATGGCAGCACCAAAGCAGCAGAAAATAGCACGCGAAACTCTTGATATTTTTGCCCCGCTTGCTAACCGCTTAGGTATGGGGAAAATTAAGGCTGAACTTGAAGATTTATCGCTAAGGTACCTTGAACCGGATAAATACTTTGAAATTGCCCAGCTTGTTTCACAGACAAAAGCAGAACGCGAAATGACTGTTCAGCTCCTCATTGACAAAATTTCAAAAGATGTTAAAAAAAGCGGGATAAATGCACAAATCACAGGACGTGCCAAACATTATTACAGTATTTATTCAAAGATGAAACGTCTGAATATCGCCTTCCATGACCTTTACGACATTACAGCAGTGCGCGTTATAGTTGATACAGAGAAAGAATGTTATGAAGTTCTCGGGCTTATACACTCACAGTTTAAGCCGATACCGGGAAGATTTAAGGATTACATAGCCATGCCGAAAGGCAACATGTATCAGTCGCTTCACACATCCGTTATCGGACCGCGCTCCAAACCTCTAGAAGTTCAGATAAGAACCTGGGAGATGCACGAAGTTGCAGAATATGGTGTTGCTGCACACTGGAGATACAAAGAAAAAGGCTCTCAAAAAGCAGATAATCCGTCAGATATGCAGTTTTCATGGATGCGGAAGCTTGTTGAATATGATAAAGATATGGCAACCGCAGAAGATTATGTTAATTCTGTAAAACTCGATTTGTTTTCTGATCAGGTATTTGCATTTACTCCAAACGGTGATGTTTTTGACCTCCCGGTTAATGCAACTCCGGTAGATTTTGCATACAGAATTCACTCCGAAGTCGGTAACAAAACTGTCGGCGCGCTTATTAACGGTCGCATTGCCCAGCTTGATACAAAATTGAACAACGGGGACATTGTTGAAATACTTACCTCAAAAACTCCTGCACCGCGGCTGGATTGGCTTAACTTTGTTGTTACAAAGCAGGCTTCTTCAAAAATTAAGCAGTGGTTTAAGAAAAATAACAGAGAAAGTCATCTGGAAACCGGCAAAGCAAATCTTGAACATGAACTTACAAAAGCTGTATTTGATGATTACGTAAAGCAGGGCGAGTTCGACAGAGTTGCAAAACAGATGAACTATGTAAGCGCAGATGATTTATTTGCTGCTCTCGGTTACGGAGAAACAACTGTTAATAAAATTATAAATAAGCTTAAAAAACCGCAGCAAAAGTCGCCGGAAAGCAGTTTCCATACATCAAACCGGAAGAAATCAGAAAAAGATATTGTCGGGCTTGAAGGACTTATGTATTCATTTGCACGCTGCTGTTCGCCAATTCCAGGGGAACCTATTGTAGGTGTGGTAACACGCTCAAAAGGGGTTTCAGTTCACAGAATTGACTGTAAAACACTTGAAAATGTCCAGCCTGAAAGAATGATGGATATTCACTGGTCCGGTATGAATGTTAATAAAACTTATTCTACCACCATTAGAATTGAAACAGGTGAAAAAATGGGACTGCTCAAAGACATTATCGCAGCAGTTTCAGATAACAATATCAATATAAATTACGCAAACGTTAAATCTAAAAGCAACAAAATCGGAATTATTGAACTTGGTATGGAGCTTGATAATATTGAAACTCTTAAAAAAGTTATCAATTGTGTTCAGGCTATTCCTGATGTTTACAGCGTAAAAAGAATCCAAACATCTTACGCTCCGCATCAAAATAACCAGCGCCAAGGCAAAAATTATCATAAAAACAATAATTCAAAACAGCAGAAAAAGAAAAATTAACCCAGGCAGAAGTTCGCCCATGTTAATGTTCCAAAGCCTTTTGGTACACACTCTTTATCTTGCTTCTGCTTTTAATGTTGAGGATACAACTGCAACCATTGTCCAGAATACAAACTGTATCTGCGGTCTGAAAAATACTGTATCAACAAGACCATGAATCATCACAGCTATAATCGAAATTATTGCTGCTGAAATAAAAATTACATTTTGAACGTTTTCACAAGTCAATATAAATTTTACGGCATCTTTTATCATTACAACCAAGAAACCTAAAAAGGCAATCAGTGCAAAAATTCCGCTTTCAACAGCAGTTTCAAGAAAAATATTATACGCACTCAGAGCATCAAAGCCTGTTTTCATATACAAGCCGTATATTTCGCGGAAGTTTTTATTTCCAACACCTATGCCAAGAAGCCAGTTATCCTTTGCCATTTGAAAAGATGACTGGTAAACATTAAATCTGAATGAGTTTGAAGAATCCTGCCTCATTGCAAAAATAGAAAGAACCCGCGCCCTCAACGAGCTTACCAATAATATTGCCGCCATAGCTAAGGTTATAACGGAACCTACAATTGACAAGTAAATATTTTTATAATTCTTCCATAAATATTTTGCAGATACAGCAAAAATTCCGCAGAATATTACCATACAACCGATATATGAACCTCTGCATCCGGTTAAGAACAATGCTGTAACAGAAAACAATGTCAAAACTCCGGTAACTATTGCGGGAATATTCTTTTTGCTAATCAGAAAATAACCAGCCATTCCAAACAATGCAGGAATAGACGCAACAAAATATCCGCCAAGTAAATTAGGATTATACGGCTTTAATGTTCCGTAAACCCTTGTCATTACTTCCTCAGGATTTAATGATGTAACATCCTGCCATGTTGAAATCTCCTGAACCTGTGCAAAATTCTGCAAGATACCTGTAATACTTTCAAAAGCAGCGCATATGCCAATTGTACCAAGCAAATACGGAAGTTTATCTCTATTATTTTTTAAATAATGGACAACAGATATATAAAAACCAAGATAAGTAACCGTTTTCATAAAACCTTTAAAGCTCAGTGCAAACAAAGTTGATCCGGCAAGGCTTATTACAACAATCATGAAGTATACAAGAAGCCATATTTCAAAATGATTAGGTTCAAATTTTTCGCCGCGTTTGGTTAAAACCTTCAGCAATGTTAGAAATATTGTAATTAAAGCAATAAATCCTATTCCATCCGAGCTTAAAACAGTTGAAGAAATAAATACTGCCAAAATTGATATGAAAATAAGTTTGTCTATGCTCTGCAAAAACAAACTATTTTCATATAAATAATTTAACTTTTCCTGACTAAATTTTAATATACTATTGAATATCATCGCTGTTATTAATCTGTGAGCTCAACTCATCTTCTGAATTATAATGAGATACTTTTAAATCTGATACTGTACCGTTGAATTTGTAATTTTTGCCTTCAAGAGTAATAGGCAATCCTATTTTAATTTTGTTTCCGCCAACAACAGCGCCGTCTTTTGTAATTTTTGCGGTATCAGTAAGTGTTACTAAAATATCATACAAGTGAGCCTGTGACACATCATCTACAACAAGAACATTCTTTTGTGCTTTTTTAGAAGGCATTAACAGCGGAAGAACTGTCTTTTTTCTTTCCATTTTTACATTAACGATTTCCAAATCAGAATATGGAACATTTCTGATACTTATAAAAGTTTTTTCACCTGGTTTAATCAGGGTGCCGTCACCGGTGTATGTTATCCCTCTGATGAATACATCAAATGAAATCTGTGATGTAGCCTCAATCTGCTTAGATGCAGTCTGTCTGAAGTTTTTATAAGTTACAAACCCTACTGCCAAAGCTATTAAAACACCTGCTACAATAATTAAATCGACCGGTTTAAATTTCTTTAAAAAGTTTTCCATAAAAATTTCTCCTATATTAGAGTCGTTCAACAGCAGCGAGGAGTTCCTCAACCGTTGTTGTTGCGCAGCCGTATTGTCTTACAACAATACTAGCAGCGATATTACCGATTATTGCGGCATAAGCATAATCGGCACCTGCCGCAAGAGCCAGAGAATATACTGCAGTTACGGTATCTCCGGCACCTGTTACATCAAACACTTCCGACTTATTAAAAACCGGAATTTTAGTATATTTTTTATTTGGTTCTGCCACAAACATACCATCAGCCCCGCATGTAATAAGCACAGCTTTTGCATTAGTTTCTTCCAAAAGTTTGTCGCCAGCGGTTTTTAATGTTGCCTCGTCTTTTATAAAGAAGCCTACTGATTTTTGTGTATCAGGCAGGTTCGGCGTCATTGATGTAATATTCTTATAACTGCCTAAATCTTTCTGGGCATCAACCACTATAATTTTATTATACTTATTTGCAAGTTCAATTGCACATTTTATAACATCAGGAGTTAAAGTTCCTATATGATAATCTGATAAAATTACTGCATCATGCTGCGGAATGGCTTTTTCCATAGCAGCAATCACTTTTGCCTCTGTTTCCTTAGAAAGAAGCTCATTAGTCTGTCTGTCAATCCGAACAATCTGCTGGGTTATTGAGGTTGTTATCGAGCCGGAAATTCTTGTTTTGGTTGTGGTTTTTCTTGTTTTATCCTTGATAAGATAATCACAGTTAACTCCGGCTTTTTTAAAAGTTTCAAGCAGCTGCCCTGCCTGATAATCATCACCAAGCACACCGATAACACTTATTTTACCGTTGTTTAATGTTGAAACGTTATGCGCGGCATTTGAAGCTCCGCCCAGAATAAGCTTGGTGTAAGTATGCTGCAAAATCAATACCGGCGCTTCTCTTGAAATTCTCTCTGCATCGCCGTAAATCATTTCATCCATAGCCAGATCACCTATGACAAGGATTTTTGGCTGTGTTAATTTTTTTATATAAGAAACAAGTTTTTCTTTATTAATATCCATAACTTTAAAAAATAAAAATAATCCTTACGGGCATAACCTTACCACAAACAGAAAAAAAATCAAAATTTCTGGAAATCACTAAGCCTGAATGTATGAAGTTATATATTTACAGACCTGCACGCTCCTGCCTCAGTTTTGCGTTAACAATTACAGATGTCTTAAAACTGGAACAAGCAGCTGGTCGGCAATCTGCTCGCAGCCTTCAAACCCTCTGTCACGCATAATTTGCGCGGCAGTTTCACAATCATATTCAATCTCTTTATGTTTAACAGTAAAAGCCCCTCTATCAAAGTCAATAATAACATAATTAGCTTTTGGAATACCGGTCATAGGACGTCCGACACTTCCGACATTAACAACTGTTTTCTTTGTAAGTGTCTGATAACCGCATGGTACATGTGTATGCCCGCAAAGGATTAAATCCGCCAACTCGCCTTCAATCATTTCTTCCACCTGTGAAAGCTTCATATTAGGCAGAATATCTTCATTCATTCTTCGCGGAGAACCATGAACCATAAGAACAGAAACACCTTCTATCATAAGTTCTTTACGGGGAGGAAGGCTGCCCAGATACTCTTTTAATTCTCCGTCCATAATATTTGCATCATCCAGCAGGGCATTTGCCATAACCGGATAAACTTTCTGCATTTTATTATATATATCAAGAGAAAAATCAGCTATAAGTTTATCGGTATTTCCCTGAATTATTACCCAGTCACTGCAATTACGCATGATAAAATCAACTGTAGTTACAGGCAAAGGTCCTGCCATAGCCAAATCGCCAAGACATAATACCTTCTCGCACTGTTCTGCTTTTATATCAGCTATTACACTCTGAAGCGCCTGCAAATTTCCATGTATATCAGATAATACTGCAACTTTCATAAAAAACTCCTCTCTTTATTTTTATGGTATCATAAAATTATGATAAAAAGAAGAGAAACCAAACAAATTTCAATCGGAAACATAAAAATAGGCGGCGATGCCCCAATAAGCGTCCAGTCCATGTGTAATACAGATACCCGCGATGTTGAAAAAACACTTGCACAGATAAATGAACTGGCTGCTGCCGGATGCGATATAGTAAGGCTTGCGGTTTTGAATAAAGACGCGGCAGAAAGCATTAAAGAAATAGGTAAAAAATCGCCGGTGCCTCTTGTTGCCGATATACATTTTGATTACCGCCTTGCAATACAGTGTATTAATAATGGCATAAATGCCTTAAGACTTAATCCGGGAAATATCGGAAAAAGAGAGAATGTCGAAAAAGTTGTTTCGCTGGCAAAGCAGCAGCAAATTCCTATAAGAATAGGAGTAAATGCCGGCTCTCTTGAAAAAGAATTACTGGATAAGGATATTCCGCTTTCGGAAAAAATGGTGCTCAGTGCAATGAAACATATCCAAATACTAGAAGATTTGAATTTTGATCTGATTAAAGTTTCGCTGAAATCCTCTGATGTTTTAACAACAATAGAAGCATACCGTTCGATAGCTGAAAAAATTCCATACCCGCTACATTTAGGAGTAACCGAAGCAGGAACACTCAGAGGAGGTTTAATAAAATCGTCTGTAGGTCTTGGAACACTACTGGCTGAAGGTATAGGTGATACAATACGTGTTTCTTTAACAGAAAATCCTGTTGAAGAAGTTTACGCAGGTATAGATATTTTAAAAAGCTTAGGCTTGAAAGAACAGGGGGTAAACTTTGTATCATGTCCAACCTGCGGCAGAACCCAAATTGATTTAATAAATTTAGCAAAAAAAGTTGAAGAAAAATTTAAAACACTCCCATACCCTATAACAATTGCAACAATGGGCTGCGCAGTTAATGGTCCGGGAGAAGCCAGACATGCTGACTTCGGTATTGCCGGAGGAATTGGAGAAGGTTATGTCTTTAAAAAAGGGGAAATCGTTGCCAGAGTTCCTGAAAATCAACTTTTGGAAAAACTAGAAGAAATCATAAGAAAATCATACGAATAATTCATTTTATTTTTATGTAAAGAAATTATAATACTGTTGTAAGCATAGCGAAAAAGTATTATAATTTTATATAAACGAGGTGAATTATGAAACGAAATTTATTACTGATTGGTTTACTTGCAATGGCAGCAGTTCCTGCATTTGCAACAATGGATGTCAGAGAGTCAACAACCCCTGAAGTCCTTAGGAACGGAAACTATTCAGAGGAATGTATCCGGTTAATTCAGGCTAACAAAGCATATGCAAATGCTGTTCCTTATAACGAACCTGATCCTAACCATGTCAAAATCGGCAATAAAGTTTTTGATACAACTAGTGACGTTATCCGTAATATATTCATTTATTTAGATCCGTCATATGATGATAACAAGTTCTTCACTCGTGACGTGAGAATGAAGACAGGTTTCGAGGATCTATAATCTGAAACGGCATTTTGCCTTAATTTTAATATTCATAATCACCTCTTTTTTAAATACTCCGGCTCTCAGTATACAAAAGGGTTCTTTGGAGTACGATGATAATCGTGTGGATTATTCGGTAATGGATCCGGAGCCTATACAAACAGAAGCGGATTATTATCTGGATACTGCACTGGTTACAGATGATGAACAGATAAGACAAGGGCTTTTGGAAGTTGCAGCCGGAAAATATTTTCTCTTATCAAAAATAAATCCTCAGGCTGTTACTCCATACGTGCAGCTTGCCAGAATTTATGATATAACTAAACATGACAGATATGCGAAAGAATATTTTTATAGAGCAACTAATCTGGAAAATTTAAGTCCGTTTGCAAATTTTTACTTCGGCGAGTATTATTTCAGACGTGATGATTTTAGAAGGGCATTAAGGTATTATCAAATTGCGTATCAAAACGGATATGATAATATTTATGAGTTAAATCTTAGGCTTGCAGTGATATATGAAAAATTGGGGGATTTAGAAAATGCTAAGAAATTTTATACATCAGCAAGTTCTATAGATGCAACCGAAACAAATATATTAAATAAAATCGAACAAATTAACCAACTAAATTACGACAAATCAGAATATTATCATAATTTCATCAGGGAGTAAAAAATGAAATTAAAGAATATATTAGCTACATTATTAATTTTATTAACCGGAGTAAATGTATCTGCGTCGGAAACTATATCGCAGCCTGCATTGTATTCGCCCTACACACTCAAAAAGGGTGAAATTCTTATAAACCAATCAAAACGACCTGTTGATAAAGTTAACCCTACTATATATTCAAATGCCTCAGGCAGCGTATTTCCCGGTGCAAGAGGTGCAAACCAGCTTGTGTTATACACCAGCGACTACGGGGACAGAACTAATACTAATGAATTTGGAACTGAAGCAATAATAGAAGGAAACGTTGTAACGGAATTAAGCGGAGCAGATTCATTTATCCCGAAAAACGGTGCCGTTATTAGCGGACATGGGGTTGCAAAATCATGGATTACTGCAAATATTTCCGTAGGAACAAGGGTCTATTATGACAAAACTACCAAGGTTATAACTACTTTTACAACTTCTGAAAGTCTTTTATTTGAAGCTGGAAGAAAAATTGATGAAGCCAGAAATATGGTTAATTATTATAAAAATACCAATCAAAACTATGACTGGAAAGAACCTAATAATTACATAAAAGACGCTGATAATTATCTTAAAAAGGCTGCTAAAAATCCTGAAGAGGCAGAAAAATACTCCCACCTTGCAATTAAAGCAGCAAACTCTGCACTAAAAAGTGTTATTCCTTATAAAAATACAGAGTTTAAAGGGGTTTGGCTAAGACCTACAGAAACAACTGAAGAAGCAATTGTTCAGGCTATTCAAAAACTAAAAAAAGCCGGTATTGATAATATCATTCTTGAAACATATTTTCATGGACGTACAATTTTCCCTAGCAAAACTATGGAAAAATATGGTTTTATAGCGCAAAATGAAAAGTTTAACGGTATAGATCCTTTGAAAATTTGGATTAGAGAAGCTCATAAAAATAATATTAAAATTCACATCTGGTTTGAAACCTTTTACGTAGGTAATCAGGCTCCAAATTCAAACCCGCGTAATATACTTGCAGTAAAACCCGGCTGGGGAAATAAAACCAGACAATTTTATGAATCCGGGAATGCAACTCCATCGCCATCAGAGCATAACGGATATTTCCTTGATCCTGCAAACCCTGAAGTGCAGCAGTTCTTATATGCTCTAATTACTGAAATAATTACAACATACAAACCTGACGGCATAAATCTTGACTATATCAGGTATCCGCAATCCGTTTCAACATCAGCCATAAGCAGCTGGGGTTTTACAGAATATGCAAGAACAGACTTTTATAAAAAATACGGCAAAGACCCTATTGCTCTTAGCAGCACAGATCCTTTATGGGAATACTGGAATATTTACAGAAGAACTCAGGTTACAAATTTTGTAGAAAAAATAGGCAAACTTGGCAAAGCTAATAATGTATATATAAGTGCAGCGATATTTCCTGATATAAAAAAAGCTCGCGCATACAAACAGCAGGATTGGCAGACCTGGTCTGCGAACAATTATGTCAATGGATTTACTCCGTTGTTTTTAACCTGTAACGCAAAAACACTTAATTCAATGATATTGAGTATACTGGCGCATAAAGCACCGTCAACAGATCTGTATGCAGGATTATTTGTAACATTTATGGGCGGCAGTGAAGAAGACTTGATTAGAGAAATTCATGAAACCAGAAAGCTTGATGTCGGCGGTGTAATCCTTTTTGATTTTGCTCATTTGGATAACAGATATATACATACTTTGGGTACTAGAGTGTTTAAGCCTAAAACCAACCAGAAATCAACCGTAATTACGCCGGCACAAAAAAGCGCTCAGCCTGCGCTTGCTGTTCCTAAAAAAAAGAAAAAGGGCTGGTTTAAGTAATTTATTTATGCTAACATCAGCCTATGATAAGGGAAGATTTAGCTGAAGTTTTTCAGAACAAAAATGCGATAATGTTCATTACCACAATTATTTTTATGGGAGGAATATTATCGTATTTTAATAATCTTGCAATTCCATCATCAATTATATTAACTATTTTAGCTCTTCTGATATTACTTAAGAAATATATACCGGTTAAGTATGTAATATTATGGGTTCTAGTATTTTATACCGGATTTTTTAACGCATATTTTAGAATAAAACAATCGGATGCGTTACTGGAAACGGCTCCGGTGAATGCAGTTATAAAAGGAAGAATTGTTTCTATTCCAAACAGCAGCAGCCAGGGTAAAACAAAATTTTTCTTTCAGGTAAAAGAATTAAACAACGAGAAAATAACAGGCAAAACTTTTGTGACTGTTACATCAGATGATAATGATTTTTCCGGACTGAATATAGGGGATGTCTATACAATACAGGGAAAACTAAGAGCCCCGTTTGATGCAGGTAATCCGTCACAATTCGACTATGGAAAATATTTAAGAAATTTTCAAACCTATACCGTATTTTATGCAGACAAATCCGGATGCAATGAGATTTTTGAAAAACTTTCACCAAAATGGAAATTTTTGCAGGGATTAAATAATATAAGAAACAGAATTATAGACACCCATGCACTTTACCTGAAAAGTCCAAACCTTGAAATTCTTGGCGGTATAGTATTTGGAGATGATGCCGTAGCACCGCCCGATTATATAAAAACCTCCTTTGTTAATTCTGGACTGCTGCATATTCTGGCAGCTTCAGGAATGAATGTGGCTTTTATTTACGGTTTCTGGTATTTTATTTTGCGGCGTTTAAGGGCGCCGTTTAAACTTACTGTAATAAGCGGGATTGGTGTAGTAATTCTTTATACGCTGATGACAGGGCTTGGTCCTTCTGTAATCAGGGCTGCACTTATGCTTATTTTTATACTTGCAGGAAAGCTGATAGACAGAGATGCCCACAGTGTTTCATTATTAGCGCTTGTCGGCGCGTTAATGCTTATATACAATCCTGCATACATTAATGATGTTGGTTTTCAGCTGTCATTTCTGGTAACCTTTGGGCTGCTGACAACTGCGGACGCGGTTATGAAAAAATGTAAATCTTCAAAGCTGCCGGACTGGCTTCTTGCAGGAACGTTAATTCCTATTATTGCTCAAATATGGGTTATACCGATTCAAATGTTTTATTTCAACACAATCAGTACATATTCAGTTTTTGCCAATATAGCAATTATGCCGTTTTTAAGCATAATAAGTTTCGGCGGATTTGTCAGCTCAGTGCTTGCAATTTTTCCGCCTATTGCAAAGTGGATCTGTATGGTATCCGATTTTGTATTAAAATATCTGCTTGATATACTTGTTGCAATTTCAAATTTCTTTTCGCATCTTCCTGCATCCACAATTGAAACACCGCATCCTTCATTAATTCAGATATTTTTATATTATTCTGTAGTTCTGCTGATAACATACGCGCTGCAAAAAGGGATTGGGAAAAAACGAATAATAATTTTGTGTATTTTAATTACTGTCCTGATGGGAACATTGATAAAAATTCCTGAAAAAACACTTGACATTATTGCGTTTGATGTAGAAAATGCTGATGCTTTTTTAATCAAAACACCTCAGAACAAATATTTCATTATTGATACAGGTAAAGCTCCATATAAGAGCGGCTCTTCGCAGGCAAAGTTTATAATACTAAAATACTTAAAAGACAGGGGTATAAAGAACATTGAAGGGCTTATTATAACACACTTTGACAATGATCATTCCGGCGGAGCGTTTGATATTTTGGAAAGCAGACAGGTTGAAAATGTTTATATAAATACTTTCAGTAACAAATCTTACACATCTTATAAAATTTATAAAACACTTAAAAAACACAGGATTAAAACAACTATTCCTGAAAATAATTCAGTCATCTATAATGAAGATAATTTTGTAATAAAAACATTTATGGCGAATATCGGCAATGACAATGAAAATTCAATTATTACACTTGTTAAGTATAAAAATTTCGAAACACTGTTTATGGGAGATGCCGGGATAAAGGCGTTTGATAAAATCAAGACTTATATGCCTGAAAATATTGAAGTATTAAAAGTAGGTCATCATGGTGCGAAAAATGTTGTAAGCGATGAGATGCTTAATACCTTAAAACCGGAGGTTTCATTAATTTCAACAGGCATAAACTATTTCGGGCATCCGGCAAAAGGCACACTGGACACCTTGAGAAATACCAGTATTTACAGAACGGACAAAAACAATTCAATCAAAATCACTTCTGACGGTGATGTATACAGGGTGTTTACGTATAACAGGGCAAATCATAAATATGAGATTAACAAGGAATTTCATAGCCTAGCTCCTTAGCCTTTGCAAACACAACTTCCGCTTCTTTTGTTTTTCCAAGATTGCTCAAAGCCACACTTTTCAGATAATAAGCACCGGCACATGCACTGTCTACAAGAATAGCTTTATTAGCGAATTTTAATGCTGAAAGGTTTTCCTGTGTATTCAGAGATACACTTGCCATGCCCAGATAATTGTATACATCAGCAGGATCAAGTTCAATTGCGCTGCTGTAAAAATCCATTGCTTCGTTAAATTTGCCGAGTTCCTGAAGCGCCCATGCCTTTCTGTAATGTGCATAGGCATAATCTTTATTAACAAGCAGCGCCTTATTTGCCCATAGTACAGAATGCTTGTAGTCCTTTATTTTTGAATAGCAGTAAGAAATATTGGCATAAGCATCAAGATATTGACTGTCATATTCAAGACATTTTTCGTAAACCTCGATTGCCGCATTGTATTTGGCAAGTTCCTGTAACGCCCAGGCCTTTCTAAAATAAGAATATGCGTTTTCTTTATCCAGCATTATTGCTCTGTTGGCAAATTCCAAAGACTTCTCATGCTCTTCATTTTTAGAATATGCGTAAGAAATCCACTGGTAAAAATCTACATCTTCAGGCTCAAGCTCCAGCCCGCTCATAAAGGCATCAACAGCTTCTTTGTAACGTCCTGTGTCAAGAAGAATTTTGCCCTTTCTGAAATATACATACGGGGAAGCAGTGTCTAAAGCTATAGCCATATCTGCATATTTTTCTGCAATTGTATTTTCCCCGATTCTTGAATAGCAGAATGACAAACTTAGGATTATATCTTCATCCCTTCGGTCAAACCTCAGCGACTTTTTATAGTAATATATTGCAAAATCATAGTCGCGCAGGTTTTCATAAGTTTCTGCAAGCTTATAATAAAGGAATAATGACGGTCTTGTCGTATACTCGGCAAATCTTAAATATTTAAGCGCTTTTTTATATTCCTGCCTGCAATTAAACACTTTTGCAATAAATCCTAAAACAAGCTGTTTATCATCAGTTTGCCTGTATAATTTTCTCAAAAGTTCAAGTGCTCTGTCGTATTCCTCCGCATAAATGTAGCACATCGCTTTACGTTGTTGTAAATCATTACTGTCCTGAATTTCACAGCACTTATCAATGTAAAAAATGGTATTATCAAGTTCTCCAAGCTCGCCATAGCTCTCCATCATTTTATAATATAAATTATATTCATCACGATAGCCATATTCTTCAGCAAGTTTGAAATACTCAATTGCCTTCTGATAATTTTCCGGCGCCACTGAATAATTTATAAACCCCATATTATAAAAATATGCAGGAGAAAATTCAATTAGCTCATCAAGTTTATTATAAATAATTTCAGCCTTTTCGTTTTCTCCGCAATATTTGTAGAGATGAACAAGAAAAGCCTGTATAAGCCAGTTATCGGGTGCAAGTTCTTCTGCTTTAAGAGCATTTTTCAAGCATTCGGACTTATGAGCAAGCCTGCCTTCTGTGAAAGCCAGCCTTATATATCCGTATGCGTAATTTTTATCAAGTTTGACTGCAAGCTTAGCATACTTAAGTGATTTCTTGTCATCACCTGCAAAAATATAAGCTTTTGACAGGTAAGCACATTTTTCTGCAGTAACACAATCTTCTTTAATTTCATGCTCAAGCTTCTGAATAACAGCTTCTGCTGTAATACTGTTAATCATTTCCGAAGCATCTTCGTATTTAGTATATATATTATCGTACAAAATACACCTCTAACGCTGCTCCGGTGCTGCTTCTTTGTTTCTCTCAACATCTGGATTGAGCGCAAACAGACCGAAGTTTACCTTTTACAAATACAGTTACGGACCGTATTTGTAAAAACTTTAGGGATTTTGTAAAAAAATTTACATAATGTAAAAATATTCTATATTTTATATAACAGGTGCTTCTTTATCTTCAAGAGCAGTAGTTACCTCATCAAGTATAAGCTTTGCAGCAGCAACTCTGTCATCAGCAGTAGTTATAGGTCTTCCTATAACCATATAATCAACGCCTGAAAGAATTGCATCACGAGGAGTATCAACTCTTACCTGATCATTTACAGATGCCCATGTAGGACGTGTGGCAGGACATACGATAATAAAGTCTTCATTATCAATTTGTTTTCTAATTCTTTTTGCCTCTTCAGCGCTTGCAACAACCCCGTCAAGACCTGCCTCATATGCAACCTTTGCAAGCTGGAGGACGTAATCTTCAATACTCTTTTCAACACATAATTCTTCTGTGAGAGTTCTCTGACCGAAACTTGAAAGAAGGGTTACACCTAAAATAACAGGAGGCTCTTTTTCAAGGCGCTTTGCAGCAGCTTTAACAGCCTTTACAGTACCTGCAATCATTTTAGAACCGCCCTGAATATGTATATTGAAAAGATGAATATTATTTTTTACAAGATTAATACAGGCTTTTTGGACAGTATTTGGAATATCATGAAATTTGCTGTCATAATAGCATCTTCCGCCAAGTTCTTCAATAAGGCGCACAGCTTCAAAGCCATAAGTTACAATCAAAGGAAGCCCTATTTTAAAATAGCCGACATAATCTTTCAATTCAATAACCAGCTCCCGGACTTCGTCTAGGGTATCAACATCCAGAGCCAAAATAATTCTATCTTTCGGACATTCAGGTTTAATCATCTTAATCCCACCTCACAATACATAAAACAGAATAGCATACAAATAATTCAAAATCAATAAGTCCAAAGTAAGCTGGTATACAGTTGAATGGTAAATAAAGCAGGTAGAATTGAATTGATTACGAAATGAGGTGTGTTTGACCTTAAGACCAGCGGGCAAGGCAGTATTAATGGTAAAAAAAAAAAGGCGGAAACTCAAGGCTTCCGCAGATTATAACAAAAAGATTTATTTGGTTTTACTTCATTTAATAGAAGTAATCTGTTTTACGAGTTAGCTGACTAAAATAGCATCCTTGCCGCATTCGTTTCCGGAACATACGATTTTCCTACTTCTTACAGAGCCATCGACAAATTCGGTTGTCTTGCCCACTCGCTATTAACAGGACCGGGCTTTGCCTGCCTGTCTGTTACTCCAGACATAGCGCAAACCCATCCTTAAAGCCATTGGCACTACTTGCCTGCACCGTAAAGAACAGCTTCACCGGCTCTAGTAGCAGGTAAAATAGTCTGGTCATACATAACTACAGGATAAATATCAGTTGGGTTTGAAACTGTACAGTCATCACCGCCAGCATTCCAAGCTTTACCGTCACAATTAACCACTTTGTTAGGGTTCTTTTCACCGTTGACATCAATTACACCATAGCATTTATTTCCTGTTGTATCTGTTGCATTTCCTTCTGTACAGTTTGCAGCTTTGGCCCCTGTTTTAGGGAAGGTAAATGTTATGCCGTCATTAAAATAAAGTGTATAGTTACCAGAGC
The DNA here is from genome assembly GCA_000431315.1 of Brachyspira sp. CAG:484. Lineage (GTDB taxonomy): Bacteria > Cyanobacteriota > Vampirovibrionia > Gastranaerophilales > Gastranaerophilaceae > Scatousia. The sequence goes on along the minus strand of HF989736.1, from coordinate 128,147 downwards.
CAGGACCAAGTTTTACATCAGATACATTTGTTGTCCAAGTAGCAGTTCCAGAACCTGTATCTGTCTTAACAACATTCATACGGTTGTTGAATAAGTTGTACAATGAAGCTGAAGAACCGTCTGTAGCTTTTGTAGAAGTTTCAGTAGCTTGTGACAAGTCGTAGTCATCAAGTGCTACGTTCAAAACTACAGCCTGTGACAATACTGATAATGCCTTTTTATAAGCTGTTTTGTATTGAGCGCCGTTTGTTGAATTCATCAATGTTGGCATTGTCATAGCTGCTACAACGCCAATAATACCAAGTGTAATCAACACTTCTGCCAAAGTAAACGCATTAAATTTTTTCATGATCTTTTCACCTTTCTCTAAATTTATACTATGTACAATCTGTAATTAAACCCCGTTATATTTTGAGCATAGTTCTATTTTATTGCCCGCTGGGACAGTTTTCCGAATAAAAATTTATTATACACTTATTTTACCATATGAATATCAATTTGTCAAGATAATTGATATTTATATCATATAGAATTGGGGGTATGGTTAATATACTTGATTAAGAGGTGAAAACTTTGGATAAAAAAATATTAGGGAAACAGTTAAAACAATTACGGATTTCCAGAGGAATTTCGCAGGAAAAGCTTTCTGAACTGGTTTTTCTCTCACCAAGGCAGATGAGTATTATTGAAACCGGAAATTCTTATCCATCACTTGATACATTCATCAGAATTGCAGAAGTTCTTCAGTTTGATATTAATGAATTTTTTAATATAAGAATTAAAGAAAAAGATGAACTGCGGTTGTGTATCATTGAATTAATCAAAGCCACAGACCGCAAACATCTTAATCTTATAAAAGACATAATAAATGCTATTGAAAATAATGCTTAGACTTCATCTTCCATCAAATCCGCCGGCAGTTCCGGAAGTTCCTTTGAGATTACCCCGCCAAGTTTTTCTATCTTTTTAATCTGATTAATTATATTGCCTGTACCATTCAGCTTTTTAAGAGTTGTGTCCAGATTAGAACGCATTTTCAGCAAGTCGGAAAGCAATGCTGAGAACTTATCAAGCATTCCTGAACAAAGCCTTGAAATTTCTATTGCGTTTTTATTCTGCCTGTCTACAATATGGAAAGAATTAATTATTTTAAGCGCGGCAAGCAGTGTAGATGGAGATACCGGCATAACCTTATTCTTCCACGCCAAATCCCACAGCTGACAGTCATCACAGAACATCATTGAATAACAGCTTTCTATCGGAATAAACATTAAAACATAATCCGGAGAACTTTCTTCAACAGAATAATCCCTTTTCGCAAGCCCTGCAATATGAGCTTTTGTAGAATCAACAAACTGCCTTAGATGAATTTCTTTTTCTGCATCGTCTTCGGCATTCACATAACCGTCCCAGGAGGCAAAAGAGGTTTTGGAATCAATATAAACGCATTTTCCTTCCGGGAGAAAAACCGTAGCATCAGGTCGACCTTCACCTGTGCCCTTCTGGATTTTATACTCTTCATCTTTCCTCAGACCTGAAGCCTCCAAAACACGCTCAAGTACGATCTCACCCCATCTACCCTGGGTTCTGTTATCAGATTTCATTACATTAACAAGAGAGGTGGTGTCTTGTGAAATCTTATTTCCTGCTTCCAGAAAACTCTTGATATTCATATCAAAACGTGTGAATTTTTCAGCTTCAACTTTGAAATTCTCTTCTGTCCGCTTTTCAAAGTCCTCAATTTTCTCTTTAAAGCGTTTGAAAAATTCATCCAGCTTTTCTTTATTCTGTTCTGTTAATTCGGTTGAACTGTCCTTTATAACTTTATTTGCAGTATTTTCAAAATAAAGCTTCATCTGCTCAAGCATTGCATCCTTTGCACCTGCCTCATTTTTTCTGCTCATAAAAAATGGTACATAAACAGCAACTCCGCCAAGAATAAACCCTATTATAAATATCAAAAATTCCATACCCTCTCCTTCTCAACTAAACTAATTAAATATTACCACAACAAAATTAGACTAAAAAGATTAGCAATAAAAACTCATCCTAAAAAATCAACCATGCCTCAAAGCATGGTCTAGAGCATGGTTGAGGGATTTAATCAATCAATAGATTTAAATCAATAATTCATGCTTTACAACCACTTATATCAATCAGGGCATGGATGAATTCCCCCCTCTAAAAGTTGTAGTATGTATAGTGTAGAGGGAAGCAACTAATAAGTTTAAAAGGGGAAATAAGATGAGAGAGTTCAAAAGAAAAGCAAGAGTTTTATTAATCGACGATAATGCAGATCACTTAAGAGGTATTAAAGAGTTAATCAACCTTGAAACAAGTTATGATGTAGTAGGCACAACAACAAGCGCAAATATAGGCATCAATCTTGTAAAAAAATATCGTCCGGACCTTGTTTTAATGGACATCAATATGCCTGAAAAAGACGGATTACAAGCTATTCAGGAAATTGAAAAACTTGAACTCGGAGTTAAAGTTATAGCCTTGAGCGGTTATGACGACGCTGACCTTATTTTCAGAGCAATGAAAATAGGCGCTAAGGGATATGTGTTAAAAACTATGGCATCAGCACAGCTGATTTTTGCAATTGACGAAGTTTTAAACGGCAAAGTTTATCTGCCTTCTGCTTTATCATCAAGATTCTTTGAATACTTCCAGCGCTCATTTAAAACTGAAACCCAGACTGCAAACGAAGAAAATTTATTGAATTATTTAACTGCACGCGAAGAAGAAGTTTTGGATCTTCTTACACAGGGTAATAACTACAAGGGTATTGCAGGAAAATTATTTATTTCTGAAACTACAGTTAAGACACATGTAAACAACATTTTCCAAAAGTTACAGGTTAACGATAGAACTCAGGCTGTTCTTTATGCGCTGAATAACGGATTTGCAAACAAAGTCCGCGCAAAGATTTCAGCATAGGAGATTGGATAGTTATTAAAGGTTTAGCTTGTGTTATGAGCTAAACCTTTATTTTTTAAAAGGGGATATATGCAAACCGATACAGAGTTATTACAGCAGCAGGTCAGGTGTATTGCTCACGAAATCAGAAACCAGGTTTCTGTATGTGATGTATACTGCGAAATTATAAAAAAACATCTTGAAAAAGAAAATATCGAAAATGATTCTATAAATAAAGCACTCAACTGTATTCAAAAATCAGCAAAGATGATTAACAATTCTCTTATTGACCTTAAATCCGTTGACAATATTAAGCCGCAGGTATGTGATTTAAAACGGATTATAGAAGAATGCAGCAGCCTTGCAAAAGTGTACATTCACGATAAAAAAATAAACATAATCTCAAATATAAAAGAAGATGCGTCTATATATGTTGATGAAAACAAGTTCATGGCTTGCATAATTAACCTTATGAAAAATGCTGTAGAAGCCATAGAAAATAAGGGGGAAATTATTATCTCCTCAGAAATTAAGGACGGAAACGTAATAATTTCCGTTGCAAATGATGGTAAAGCTATTACTCCGGCAGCACAGCGCGACCTTTTCAGCGAAGGGTTTACAACCAAAAGAACAGGAAGCGGGCTTGGGCTTTTTATATGCAAAAATAATCTTAAACAGCAAGATGCTGATTTATACCTGGTACAATCAACAGCAAAGAAAACAGAGTTTCAGATTAAAGTGCCGGTTTTGAAATAAAAAACGGCTGTTATTACAATAACAGCCGTTAGTGTCGAATTTATTTTTCAACAGGAGCAGGTTCCGGAGCCGGTGCTGGCGGCGGAGGCGGAACTGCCGGACCATGACCAAATTCTGCCGGAGGAGGTCCGAATGGAGGTCTTATTGAATTTCCATGCTGTTTTTTGAATTCTTTTTCAAATCTTTTTCTGCCTTCTTCTTTCATTTTATTCAATTCTTTCAACTGTTTTTTAGTAAGAATTGATTCGAACTCTTTCATGTTTTTCATACGGAGTTCTCTTGCCTGCTTGTGAAGTTCACGCATCTGTCCTCTTATTTCTTTTATTTTTTCTTCCTGCATTTGAGGCGCAATTCTTGAACGTCTTACGGCATCTTCTTCATCTTTCAAAGCCTTAATCTTTTCCATCACAGGCTTCATTTCTTCATGTCCTTTCATACGGATTTGTTTGGCTTGAGCCTTTTGTTCTTCTGTTAATTTAAGACGTTTTTCAAATTCAGATTTTTTCTTATTACATTCTGGTCTTTTAGGCGGTTTATGGCATTCCGGAGAAGCCTTTTCTACAGCCGGATCAGCTTTCTTTGTAGGAACAGCCGGCTGCGCATCTTCAGCATAAACCTGTGTTGATGCTGCAAAAGCAAGAATACTTGCTAAAATTAACGTTTTTTTAATCATACTTAGTCCTTTCTTTTTTACAGTAAGTCTTTTAAATCTTCTGCCAGTTGCTTCTTGGCATTATAGATGCGGGATTTTACAGTTCCCACAGGACATTTTATTCTTTTTGCACATTCTTCGTATGTATAACCGTTTACTTCGCAATACATTATTACCTCTTTGAATTTAGGTTTTAATCTATTTATCGCTTTTATAATCAGTTTCTGTCTGTCATTTTGGATAAGCTTCAATTCCGGTGTTGATTTTTTATCCTTAATATTAACCAAAGTACTGTCATCTTCTGATATAAGATGTTCGTGCTTCTTTACCGAAGATTTCAGGTAATCCTTTGATACATTTTTAGCAATAGTATTTATCCAGCCGGTAAGAGCACCCTGCTCCTTGTATTTATGAGAATTTTTCCAGACCTTCACATACACTTCCTGCTCTAAGTCCTCATTCTCTTCTTTTGTAATCATCCGGATAATACTTTTTATATTTTCTCTATTTCTCTTTATTATATTGTTGAAATTCATTAATCCACCATAATTAAACCGTAAGAATCAACGGGAAACCCGTAATCTTCTATAGTAAGGGTTTGACCGTATCTTAAGGTATCTGAAATATCCTGATTAAAGTTAAGGATACCCAGAAGAGTTCCGCTCAAAAGTATAGCAAAAGCAGCACAGGCAATTTTCAGTTTTGTGTTCTCTCTTTTAACTTTAAGCAGCTCCGGTTTTACTTCCTGAATTAATTCTGAAACCTTACTCATAATCTCATGCTCTTTTCTGCATTCTTCACAATCTTTCACGTGAGAAAGAAGAGAAGCTTCATCTGAGAATATAAATAAAGATTCATATTTGTTGCATTTTTCATTCATGTTTGTTAACCTCTATATCATTATAACGAATTTCAAAATAAAAAGTTCATTTTTATGATTTAAAATATTGCAACTTAAAATTTTTGTAATAATATTTAACAGGTTAGCAAAAAATTTTATTTACAGACTTTAAAAAACCGGTATGACACTAGCAGATAAATTTAAAAATATATGTCTTTCTCTTGGGAGGAACAATAAACCTACATATGCTGTAATAGCTATTGCTACAGTAAAAGGTATCTGTCGTCCTGCATTCACGATGATGGACAAGACAGAAAAGCCCGAAACTAAAAAATACACTGCTCTAAGGGAAGGTTTGACAGAACTTATAGCCATACCTGTCTACTGGGCAAGCGGAGAACTTGCCGGATGTTTTTCAAAATATCTTACCAAAAAAGTTGTAAAAGAAGATTTTCTTCCTAAAAAAATTAAAGAGGATATAAAAAACGGAATTAATAATGAGGCAGTAACAAAAGCATTAAAGCATGCTGCCGAAAGAGTTGAAGAAACAAAGTTAAAGGTAACAAACAACTTAAGGCTTGCCGGTGTATGTACCGCAGCATTATTTGTTATCCCGGCAGTCTGTTCGGTTGCGATAAAACCGGTTGTAGGCAAAATTATAAAACCGCCTAAAAAAACAGAAACAGTAAAAGAACCGGTAATCCAACAGAACGAACTTTCACCGCGCCCGAAATTTACTAATTTCGGCTCAAACCCGTACAAGACAAATTTAGCATTAACAAGACCGCAAACCGGGCTTAGAGTAGGAGGAATATGATAGGACCTCTTACAAAAGCATTAACAAACCCGACATTGACAACGTTGTCACAGAATACAAATGCTTCTGTGGCTACTGAAACTGTTTTAAAATCAATAGGCAGACCGGGATTTATCCTAATTGATAACGATATTGATCCTGATACAAAAAAATATGCAGCAGCTAAAGAATTCTTATATCAGGCAACCTGCCTGCTGGTTTACGCGGCACTGGTTGTTCCGGTATTTAAACGCGGAGCATTCAAACTTGCTAAAAACAAAATTTTCAAAAACTCTCCTGAATTTCAAAAATTCAAAAGCCTAAAGAACTATGAGTCATATAGAAAATATGCAGCAAAAAGCCTTGACAGCCGCAAGCTCCTTTTACAGCAGCACAAACTTCAGGATAAGTTTACACCTGAAATAGAACAGGAGCTGATAACCGCAGAAAAACCGGATAATTACGATTTAGTAAAAGGGGTAATAGAGTTCGGCTCAATTACCGGCTCTGTGCTAGGTCTGGCTGTCCTGGCGCCGCAGTTGAGCCATGCAGTAATTCACCCGGCACTACGATTTATCGGGATGGAAGAAAAAACTAAAAAGAAGCACAATAACAACACAAAAAAATCTATTAATACTAATGTTTAATTAAATTTAAGTATTCTATAGAGCGCTTTGTAATATATTCAGCTTTCAGTTTTTTATTTTTACGTTCTTTTTTAGGCATATCAACAGGAGCTACTATTCCCCAATTTGAGTTAATAGGCTGGAATTTATCATGGTTTTCGTCTGTTATATATTGTGTTAAAGCCCCCAGCATAGTTTCTTTTGGAAGCACAAGAAGGTCTTGTCCGGTTAAGTATCTTGCCATATTAATACCGGCAAGAAGACCGGATGCTATAGATTCCGTATAGCCTTCAGTACCTGTAATTTGCCCTGCAAAAAATAAATCAGCCCGCTTTCTTGTTTGCAAAGACGGATTGAGTATTTTAGGCGAATTTATGAATGTATTGCGGTGCATAACACCGTACCTTACTATATTAACATTTTCCAGCCCCGGGATTGACTGCAAAAGTTCCTTTTGAGCCCCCCACTTAAGATTTGTCTGGAACCCTACCAGATTGTAAAGAGTTTTAGCCGAGTTATCCTGTCTTAGCTGGACAACCGCATAATTTTCAATTCCTGTACGTTTATCAATCAGCCCGACCGGTTTCATAGGACCAAAACGCAGAGTATCAACGCCGCGAGAGGCTAAAACTTCAATTGGAAGGCAGCTTTCAAAAAATTTTGCATCTTTCTCAAACGATTTAAGTTCAATTTTCGGGGCATTAGTTAATATATTATAAAACTTTGCATACTCCACTTCATTCATCGGACAATTAATATAAGATGCCTCCCCTTTGTCATAACGGCTTGCGTAAAAGGCTTTATCAAAGTCAATACTATCTTTTTCTACAATAGGTGCAATAGCATCAAAGAAGTGCAGATGTTCGCTTTGAGTAAATGATTTAATATCATCAGCAAGCGCATCGCTGGTTAGAGGTCCTGAGGCAACTATAACAGGACCATCAGGAATTTTAGCGGCCTCATCCCTTATAATATTAATATTAGGCTCATTTTCAATTTTTGCAGTTACAGTCTTTGAAAAAAGTGTCCTGTCAATTGCAAGCGCGCCTCCTGCAGGTACCTGGCAGTCATAGGCAATATTAATAAGCTCACCGCCCAGCATCTGCATTTCTTTTTTTAAAAGCCCCGAAGCATTTGTGCAATCTGCAGCTCCAAGACTGTTTGAACATACAAATTCTGCAAAATCTTCACTAACATGCGCACCGGTTGTTTTTTTAGGACGCATTTCAAAAAGATTAACTTTTATTCCCCTTTTTGCCAGCTGTAAAGCAGCTTCACTGCCTGCCAAACCGGCTCCGATTACACTTACTTCCATAACAAAAAAGTGTAAAACAGAAATATAGATATGTCAATTTTATATATGTTTTTTTATTAATAATAGAAATTATTGCAGTTTTTGTAAATTTATTATTATATGTGTAGCAAAAAACTTGAAAAAATTACCAGGATTAAGTATGATAATTACACTTATTCCTTTATACCTTTGTTAAATTATATTAAAGAAAGTTACCCAAAAAGGCAATAAGCATTATTTAAATTTTTTTTAAATAATATGTGTAGATAGTAATGAAACAAAAAAAGTAGGGAAATGTCAGTAAAAGCAATCAACACAGCGTTAACAAGTAGCGCGAAAAACAGACTTGGGCAAAATGAAGAACAGAAAAAAAATCAGCACAATCCATCTTTCCAGGGTTTCAATCCGGTTGTGACTTTGATGGATGCTATTGACAGAGGCGGATTTGCCGCATCATTCATCGCTCAGGATGGTATTGGTATGGTTGCTCCCAGAATTAAAGAAGGGCTTAACCGCGGACGTGAAACAGATGAAAACGGTAAGAAAAAAGGACCTTTAAATTGGGAATTTGCCCGTAAAGAAGGTTTAAGGGAAATCTTAAGCGGTCCAAGCGCGTTCATTATTCCTGCCGGTATTCTTGCGCTGGTAAAAAAATACAGCGGAACATCCAATAACGTTTCAATGGATATGATTAAGGCTCTGGGCAAAAACTTTGAAGAATTTGCTTCTGAAAAAGCTAATCTTGATGCAATAACTGATAAAGCCGCTACAAAACGTAATTTCTATGAAAAAATCTTACAAAATGTACTTGATACATCTACAGAAGGCAAAATTTCAAAAGAAGAGATTAAACAATTAGCAGCAGAATACACTAATAAAATCATTGAAATAGAAAATGCTAAGCCTAAAAATGCGTTCAAACATCTTTTAGGAAGACCTGTTGCTAATTCAAAACAGGATTTAACACAGGCTTTGACAGATAATTTTATGCTATTAAGAAAACAGTATGTTTCTCCTTCTGCAAACGAAATTGTTGCAAGCCTTAAAGTTGAGGGAAAAGACGCTCCAATAAGCCTTTCATTCAAAAAGCTTCTTGAAAATATGAAAGACTTTACAGACGATATTACTGATTCTGTAAAAACACGTTTGAAAAAAGATACAAGCACTGATGTGAAAGACTATATTCAAAGATTTACTAAAAAACGTATTGGTTCAAGGTTTATTACCAATATGTCAATGTTCCTTGCTGTAGTAGGTTTCTACACTGTTATCCCGAAATTATATAACCTGGGATTAAAAGGAAATCCTGCCCTAAAAGGAACTGCAGCAGAAGGCGAACAGCCTGCAGACAACACTAAAAAAGCAGAAGACAAAGCCGAACAGAAAAAACAACAGCCTCAACAAACATCATTCCAGGGCAAAGAAAGATTTTTCTCTAAAACAGGAGATACTGTTATGAATACAGGCTGGCTCAAAAAGATTTCTGATAAATTTGAGTTTAACGGGGCTTCCATGTCTGTTCCTGCAATGTTAACACTGTTATTCGGATTCTGCCTGCCGCCTAGATATTTTCAGGCTCAGGACAAATATGATAAAGAAGAAATTCTTGTTCGTGATATTTCAAGTTTTGCCGCTATTCTGTTTGCTGCAAAAGCACTTGCAAGAGGATTTTCTGACGGTTTTGCAAAACTCTCAGGTTTGGCATTGACAACAAAACCGGAAGACCATAATAAGTCATTCTGGCATAAACTTAAAAATTACTTTACTCCGGCTTCAGGCGTTAACGTATTAACAAGTGAAGAAATCATCTCCAAATATACTAATATTGATAAATATCCGGGCGGTATCAACGGCTTCTTTGAATTCCTTGAAAAGAACGGCGGTAATATCAAAAAAGTCTTGATGCTTGATAAAGATGTTAAGGCTAATGCTCAAAAAATTGTAGGTAAAGATCTTAAAACTGCCTCTATTACTGAGATTAAAAATGCATTCAATAATATTAAAGATAATGATGCTCTTGAAGAAATTTATAAAGTATTTAGAAGCAAAAATAATAAGTTTATAAATTATGCAAAAACAATGAATAGTTCATTCGGAGCCCTTTCTACATTGGCATTAGTTCCATTATTTATGATGTGGCTTGCCAGAACGTGCGAAAGAATGACTAAAAAACGAATTGAACAGGAAAAGGCAGTAAATGCTGCAAACGGCAGCCAGCCGGTACAGCAAAGCTCTCCGCAGCCGCAACCGCAGCAGCCGGCTTTCGCCCCGGTCACACAGCAGTTGTCAGCAGCACCTTCCATGGCTGGATTTTTAGCAAAGTAAACTATCACACATAAAATATAAAAGAAGAGGCGGGAAA
>HF989736.1:0-117873 GCA_000431315.1 Brachyspira sp. CAG:484 | reverse complement strand
GTAAAGTTAAACTTTACCGCCTCTTCTATATAAAATTAATTATTCTTCTATTAAAGCATTAATATCAGCTACCATTGCGTCAGGATCAAATCCATGAACCTTAGCACCAGCTTCAAGATTTTCAAATCTTGCTGCTGCACAGCCAATACAGCCTAAACCATATCTTTGAAATACTTCAATGCTCTGAGGGTAAGCTTGAACTATATCCATAATATTCATTTCTTTTGTCACTTTTCCTGCCATAATATTTCTCCTTATGTTGACTTTTAACAATATACCATTAAATACATTATACACTAAAAAGATAAAAAGAAGGATGTGTATATGGAATTGTTTAAAAAACTTTTTAAAGATGACGACAAAATTGTAGGTTTATGCGCATTTAGAAAAAAACCGGAAGGAAAAATTTATTCCTTTGAACCTCAATTCAAAGCTACACGATTAATCTATTCTACAAATACAAAAAATAACTTCTTTTTACTTTAATCTGAACAGACCATCGCATCTGCGGGAGTCTGCTATCAAATACTACAACAGCCGTTTAAAAAACGGCTGTGTTTTAATTTATTCGAGATTGCTTTTTATTTAGTTTTTTATCCAACTAAGTCCAAATGTTTTGCCAATACTTCTGAACCTGCGATTTTTGGATGCTCAAGATGATATGGCGAATTTGCCGCGCTAAAGGCCTGTGACATAAAAGGGTTTGACTTTGCCTGTTCTGCTTTTTGCGCACCCAAAAAGTTTATCGGCTGGGTTCTTAAAAAATTAACTGCTTGTGCTGCTGAAATTACCATTATTTTATCCCCAATATAATTAATCCCTATACTATTATAAAGTAAAAAGGGATGGAATAATTGCCATAAATTTCAGCATTATTAAGAAATATTAAGCTAATAAATCTAAAGAACGTCCTATGGTCGGACTTCCTTCAACTGACGGTCTGTTTAAGTTATAAGCGCCATTTGTAAAGAAGTTAACCTCGGAATTCTTTTGTTGTCTGCCGCTTGAGCCTTCATTAAAGCTTACCGGCTGGACGCGATACAGTTGTTGAGCTTGTATCGCCTTAATTGAATCCAACATCTTGACCTCTTATTAAAATATTTGCTCTCAATTACATAAAAAATTTAACCAGCATAGAATTTCAGTCAGAGAAAATTCTGTTACAATCTTTAATATCTACTTCCAAGGGTAATCTTTACCTATCTGCCAGCCGTCAGAAATAATCTTTGCCGCACAGTAGTCACCTGTACCTGAATTCGAACAATTTTCATTAATATCGTCATTTGACAATGTATAACCGCTCGGTAAAATGCCCTTACCATTAACTCTACTAAAAATAAAGACATCAATACCATATTTATTTGGCAGCTTATTTCCATTTAAATCTACGATAATAACACTAGACTGAACCAGCTCATCTCCTCCAGCTATAGAAATAGAAACTAAAGTTCCATCACTTAATATAAATGGAACACGTCTATTATTTGCAGCAAAAGTTGTACCTGATGGACTGCCATTAAGATAAAGCCATGGGAAATTTGATTTATAACCGCATTGTGAATATGTTTCACAGGATTTTAATATTTTAAAAGACGGATACCAGTATTTCTCATAATAATTATGAGCATCACTTCCTATAGTTGGAATTTCCCAGTATTCATAAGGTCCATATTCAGCTTCAGCAAGTCTGAGAGCTTGATTTAAACTTGTATAAACCTTCTGCAAATGTGTAACTGTCTGCTGTTTTTTATAGGAATTTATCAGTGTTGGCAGTGTCATAGCTGACACCACACCAATTATTCCCAGTGTTATTAATACTTCAGCCAGCGTAAATGCCTTAATAGTGTTCCTCATACATGTTACCTTTCTAATAAAAATTCTCCATTTGGTATTACTATTATGTATTATATATCACCTTTTGTCAATATATTCTATATTAATATAGTTATCTTAATAAATTTCTTTATTAAGATATAACTAGTTGGTGAAATTATGACAACAAAAAAAGAATTACTCGGGATGAGGATAAAAGAAATTCGGGAAAACCGCAGATTAACACAGGACAAACTTGCCGAAATGGTTGGGATTGACCCGAAACATCTCAGCAGAATTGAAAATGGCAGGAATTATCCGTCATTTGAAACTCTTGAAAAAATTCTCGACAAACTTAGTGTTTCTTATGAAGATATTTTTAACTACACTCATTTCACAGATAAAGACGATATGATAAAAAAAATAAATGTTAAATTATCAAATTTAAATAATGAAAAATTAACATTTATTTTTAAAATGATAAATGAAATTTAACCGTTACTGGTCACTTTCGTGATGGTCGTTATCTTTCATCAATTTAGCAAAGTCAGAAGGTTTAATACTCTGAACAAACTTCTTAAATTCTTGAGCTTCTTCCTCATCCTTTGCAGAATCTGTTGATACAGAGCCATTTGAAATTACATTTGCAGTTACAAATATAGGGGCATCAACCCTGATTGCAAGAGCAATTGCATCAGACGGTCTTGAATCGATTTCAAGAAATTCATCTTTATCGTTTTTTAGAAAAAGAGTTGCATAATAAGTATCTTTTTCCACATCATTGATTTCAATCCTGTCTAATTTATATCCGGTCTTTTCAATAATATTAATAATTAAATCATGAGTCATCGGTCTTGCAACAGAAAGATTTTCAATCTTTCTGATAATAGCGCTTGCCTCAGCAGAACCTATCCAGATAGGAAGAGCCTTCCTGTTTTCTTTATCATGAAGAACAACAATCGGCGAACCGGTTCTTGTATCAAGAGCTATACCCATAACTTTCATTTCTATCATACAAAATTCCTTTATACTTAAGATTTACCTACTACGCCTGCCAGAGGAGAAGATGCGCTGGCAATTTCTTTCTTCGGCATTCTGCCTGCTTCAAAAGCCGCACGTCCTGCCATTACGCCATACTTAAATGCTTCAGCCATCTTAACAGGATCAGATGCCTTTGCTATTGCAGTATTAATCAGACAGCAATCTGCACCATGCTCCATTACTGTTGCTGCATCAGAAGGAACACCGATACCGGCATCGCAAATAACCGGAACATTAGCCTGTTCAATAATAATTTTAATATTTTCAAGAGTTTTCACACCCTGTCCTGAACCGATTGGAGATGCAAGAGGCATAACTGCAGCACATCCGATTTCTTCAAGTCTTTTTGCAAGGATAGGATCTGCATTTATATAAGGCAGAACAGTAAAGCCTTCTGAAACAAGAATTTTAGCAGCTTCAAATGTTGCAATTGGATCAGGCATTAAGTATTTAGGATCAGGTATAACCTCTAACTTAATCCAGTTATTAATTCCCATAGCCTTAGATAAATGGGCAACACGAATAGCTTCTTCCGCAGTGGCACAGCCAGCAGTATTTGGTAAAAGCCAATACTTATCCAGATCAATATAATCCATCAAACCAACATGTCCCGGGGCTTTCATATCAACCCTTCTAATAGCAACCGTAACAATTTCTGCGCCGGAAGCCTGATGAGCTTTCTGCATAGTTTCAAAGTCATCAAATTTACCGGTACCTACCATTAATCTTGAATTAAAGATCTTATCACCAATTTTAACAGTCATAATTTTTCTCCTATTTATGTCAATATTATAGACTGGAAAAAAAATAAATAAAACCATTTACGAAAAAAAATATTTATGATATATTAAAAAAGTAGTGTTGCATGAAAACACATGACAATTAAAAATTTTTATACGGAGTAATGGCCGAGTGGCTGAAGGCGGCACCCTGCTAAGGTGTTATGTGGGTCTAACCTGCATCTAGGGTTCAAATCCCTATTACTCCGTTTTTTAGTGCATAAACTGAGAATCAGTGAAGATAGTATTATTAAAAACCGCCCACTAAGGGCGGTTTTTAATAGTAGATATATTTAGAGAATTTTTAGAGCAGTGTTTTAAGGAATTTTTGCTAAATTATAGTCTAAATTCTCTTTTTGAAATTTCAAAGGTGAAGATTTTGGATATTTATTTATGTTGTAGCAAAATAATTAGAAGTTTGTAAAGTAAAGTTACCATTTTAGTAAAAACAAGCAATTTTTATTTTTACTTATCTTGTTAAAAGAGAAGGTAAAAATATGATAGTAAATTTATACAGTAATCAACAGTCTTACAATAACAGATATAAATCAAGTGTGAATTTTAAGGGTTCACCTGCAAGATTTTCCCAGGAATTAAAAACATACATTTCAGGTTCTGTTAAAACAAAAGAAAACGAAATAAATCTATTAGAAATATTTAAAAATACTTTAAGGCATTTTTTAAATCCTGAAAACAAACTTGGAAGCGGCGAATTTGGATCAGTGTATAAAATTGACGATGAATTTGTTCTAAAAAAGCCAAACTTTGAAGAGTTAAAGATAGACAGATTTTCTACTAATGAAAATCCGATTGTACAAAAACTTAATACTTATTACGGTGATGCAGTTGCTATGATCGGGAATATAAAAATATTAAAAAATGCAGCCGAAACAGAAACTCCAATTCCTGCAGGAGTTAAAGATGGACTTACTGAGTATTGGCAGAAACTCGGCTATTACAGAGATGTTTACCTGAAAAAGTTTACATCACTTCCTCAAAAGGCTTTTGATGATGTTGCTGCGGACTTTAAAACTCTCAGCACAGAAAGAAAAGCTTTTGATACAATTAATCCAAACAATTTTCTTGCTGACGGCGATAAAATAAAAATTATAGATGACATAGAACTTCCTAATGACAAGTTCTTTAACAGCCTCGCCGGAATGATGAAAGTATTCCTAACAACCTTTGACAGAAACACAAAAGCAGAATTTGATGTTCTTGCTGTAGGAGCCAGAAGAAATCTATTAAGAAAAATCGTCTTAGCTGGTGAAAAGCAGGAATTAAACTTTGGGTCATCAGCAGCTGAAAGAGAAGAATTAAATGAAGCTTTGAGGCTTTGTGATATTCAGACACCATGGCGTGAAGTACAGACTGATTTATGCAATCTCAGAAGACGTTACCCGAATATTGAGGAACGTCTGAAAAAAGTTAACGAATATATTGATGAACTGGAAGATAGCGGATACAACCCTTTTATGGACTAAGGCAGTCTAAACAATCCTTTTATTGCATCAATAAGTGTTGTATGCCTGCGGAAATCTTTTGTGGTACGGATTTGATTCACAAAATTATCTGCCTGCTCTTTTGAATTAATATTAAAAGTATATAATTCAACAACTTTTTCTGGATCGTTTATATATAAAACAAGCTTAGAGGAACTGTTCAGACTTAACTTATTTTTAACATCACCGCTGCTGCGCTTTTCAAGAGCATAATGCGAAATATTTTTAATATCAAAGGTATTTTCCACAATCTTTTCTGAGAAACGTTTTTTCTGAACATATACAGAACAAACGCCGAAATCACTATTACATGCGATAGATTGGAGAGGTGTTTCGTACAAACACACGCTAATAAGTCCTGCACAAACTGCCAAAAACGCTAATATTAATTTATATTTGTTTTGCATAATATTTTCTCCGATATTTAAGGTTAATTTTAATATAAACAGCTCTTAATTAAAATTTTATTACAAAAAATACATATACTTTTATTAAAAAATATCCCTTATCTGTGACATGAGTAACAATAATATTATTATAAAAGGAGGAGAAATATATGAAAGACAAGACTTTTTTGATGATTCCAGGACCTACACCTGTACCGGAATCTGTTATGCTGGACATCGCAAAACACCCGATAGGGCATAGAAGTTCGGAATTCTCCTCCATTTTGGAAGAAGTTTATGCAAATCTAAAATACGTTTTTCAAACAGAAAATGATGTATTTATGTTCACATCAAGCGGAACAGGAGCAATGTGTGCAGCGTTAGAAAATCTTATAAATGAAGGTGACAAGGTTCTTTGTCTTGTTATAGGTAACTTTGGAAACCGCTGGGCAAAAATCGCAGAATCCCGCGGAGCTGTTGTTGAAAAAATTGAAGTTGATGCAGGTGAAGTTATTAACCCTGAAATCTTAAGACAACGCCTTGCTGAAGATACTAATAAAGAAATTAAAATAGTAACTCTGACTCACAGTGAAACTTCAACCGGAGCGGCAAATGACGTTAAAACATTATGTTCAATAATAAAAGACCATGGTGCAGTTTCGGTTGTTGATGGGGTAACCAGTGTTTGTGCAATGCCTTGCAAACCTGATGAATGGGGAATTGATGTACTTATTTCAGGTTCGCAGAAAGGCTTTATGATACCTCCGGGACTTGCATTCCTGACTGCAAATGATAGAGCCTGGAAGCTTTATGAACAGTGCAAGCACCCGAGTTTTTATTTTGACTGGGCAGCTCATAAAAAATCAGTAAACGCTAATTCAACTCCGTTTACACCTGCCGTAAATTTAATTGTCGGGCTTAATACGGCTTTGAAAATGATTAAAGATGAAGGCATTGATAATGTTAATTCACGTCATAGACGCCACGCAATGGCGCTTAGAAAAGCATTACGCGCAATTAATTTAAAGCTTCTCGTTGAAAAAGATGAGAATGCAAGTTATGCAATAACATCAATTCTTCCGCCGGAGGGGATTTCTGTGCCTGATATAAGAAAGACGCTGAAAGAAGATTATGACATTGTTGTAGCAAACGGCCAAAATCAGTTAAAGGACAAAATATTTAGAATGGGAACTCTAGGGTTTGTCTGCGATAGAGATTTAATTGCATCAGTTGGCGCTTTGGAAGCTTCTTTGTGCAAACTCGGTCACAAATTTACTCTTGGCAACGGGGTAAAAACTCTTATTGAGGAATTAAATAAATAAATAAATGCAGAATTGAGTAATACCCGTCTGCCGGCAGCCTGTTTGCAGAGGGATTACGGCTATAGCATAGAAAGGACAAAATGAAAGTTTTAGTAACAGATAAAATAAACGAATCAGCAGGGAAAATTATTGAACAAGCTGCCCAAGTAGAAATTCTGCCGACAATGACAGAAGATGAATTAATACAAATTATTCCTCAATATGATGCTTTAATGGTTAGAAGCCAGACAAAAGTTACGGCAAAAATAATTGAGGCAGGTAAAAATTTAAAAATAATAGGACGTGCAGGCGTCGGCGTTGATAATATTGACGTAGATGCAGCAACGCAAAAAGGTATTATTGTTGTAAACTCTCCTGACGGAAATACGATGGCAGCAGCTGAACATACTATTGCATTAATGCTTGCGATGGCAAGAAATATAGCGCCGGCAGCAGCATCTACAAAATCAGGAAAATGGGATAGGTCAAAGTTTACAGGCTGTGAGCTTTATAAAAAAACTCTCGGCATCATCGGACTTGGCAAAATAGGTTCTCATGTAGCAGAAGTTGCACTGGCTCTGGGAATGAAGCTTGTTGTTTTTGACCCTTATACATCAAAAGAAATTGTTGAAAAAATGGGCGGAGAATATGTTCAATCTTTAGATGAATTTTGGGGAAAATGTGATTTCATAACAGTTCACGTTCCAAAGACCAAAGAAACAATTAATCTCATAAACAAGACATCCATATCAAAGATGAAAAAAGGAGTAAGACTTGTAAACTGTGCAAGAGGCGGTATTATTAACGAACAGGATTTAAAAGAAGCAATTGAAGCCGGACAGGTTGCCGGTGCCGCAATTGATGTTTACGAGAACGAACCTGATATTACAAAATGTCCATTGATAAATTGTGAAGGAAACATTGTTTTAACCCCTCACCTGGGCGCAAGTACTCAGGAAGCCCAGATAAATGTGGCTGTAGATGTTGCAGAGCAGATTAAAGAAGTTCTTTCAGGGGGGTCAGCTTCCTCTGCTGTTAATATTCCATCACTCAGACCGGATAAGCTGGAACCGGTCAAGGATTATATGCAAATTGCGGAAAATTCCGGAGAACTGGCTATGCAGATGTCCGGAGGAATGGTTAAGACCATTGAAATCACAGCTCAGGGAGATTTGGCAGACTTAGATATTCAACCGCTCGAAGTAGCTGTTTTAAAAGGCGTGCTTTCTTCTATGCTTGAAGGTGTAAATTATGTTAATGCGCCCGTTCTTGCTAAAAAACGCGGTATTGATATAATTTCTTCACGTTCAAAGGTTAAATGCAACTTTGCAGGACTTTTGACTATTAAGTTAACTACAGATAAAGGTGTAAGCAGTGTTGCAGGAGCACTTGTGGCAAAAGATATTCCAAGAATTGTAAAAATTGACGATTATGAAACAAGTATCCGCCCTCAAAAACATATGCTTATTGTCCCTCATATCAATAAGCCGTCTATGATTGCAAAAGTTGCTAAAGTTATAGGCGAAAACAACATAAACATAGGCTCTATGAACGTTGTTCAAAAAAATGACAAACATGAAACAGAATCTATAATGGTTATAAATATTGATTCCGAGGTCGGGGAAAACGTTCTTTCTGAAATTGAAAAAATAGACGGGGTTCACAATCCTAAGTATATTAATCTGAGTGCACAATAATAAAAGGCAGGCAAATGAAATTAGCAGTTTTTGACTTTGATTCTACTTTAATGGACGGAGAAACATTAGAATTTCTTGCGCGTGAAACAGGAATTGAAAAACAAGTAAAAGAAATTACCGACAGTGCTATGCGCGGAGAAATTGACTTTTTTGAAAGTTTACAAAAAAGAGTTTCGCTTCTAAAAGGCTTAAAAGTCGAAACTGTTAATCAAATTTGCGCTAATCTTCCTGTTATGAACGGTGCTGTAGAAACTATCCGGGAATTGAAAAAAATGGGTTACAAAGTTGTATGTTTTTCCGGCGGATTTAAAAATGCTACAGTTCCTTTTAAAGAAAAGCTCGGGCTTGACTGTGAATTTTCCAATACTCTTCATACAAAAGACGGTATTTTAACAGGATTTGCCGGAGGGGAGATGATGTTCAATGACAGCAAAGGGGAGATGCTAAAACGTTTGCAGGAAATTCTTGGTATTACGCCTGAGAATACTCTTGTTACCGGTGACGGGGCAAACGATTTAAGTATGTTTAAATATGCAGAAAAACGCGCGGCTTTTTGTGCGAAGCCGATTTTAAAAAAACATGCCAATATTATAATCGATAAAAAAGATTTAAAACTCTTGTTAAATAATATTTAACGTTTTAAAATAATAACGCGGATAAGAATTTCTGGTTTACACATGCGAAAGATTAAGGCTTTATTATTAATAGCAGTATTAATTTTTAATAGTGCCGCGGTTTCAGCGGTTCAGGATATACCGTTCCAACAAGGTGAGATGCTTACACTGGAAGACTGTGTTGGAATTGCTATAAATAAAAGCCCTCAAATCAGAAAATATGAATATAATCTTGAAGTTGCCAAAAGTAATGTAGGGATTGCAAAATCCGCATATTTCCCGACATTAGGTGCAGGAGTTGGAATTTATCAGGATTACAATTCAAATAAAAATTACGACGGCTCTTCAAACAGAAATCTGCCGTCTGTAGATGTTTATTTAAGCCAGCTTATATGGAATTTCGGCAAAACAAGCGCACTTATCAGGATGGAAAAATTCTATCAGCTTGCCGCAGAATATCAGTTTATGGATAGCATCTGCAATACAATCTTTGATGTTAAAACAAAATATTACAACGTACTGCGTGCTCAGGCAATACGGGATATTCAATACAACAATCTTTTAATATGCGAAAAAAATTACTGGCGCGCAAAAAAATTCTATGAAACGGGCAAAAAGCCAAAGATAGATTTTGTTAATGCTGAAGTTTTTTTAACTGAAGCAAAAATGAAATTAACCGATGCCCAAAATGATTATGATTTAGCACTGGCTGATCTGGGTAATTCTTTATATATAGCTTACGCACCTGATTTTAAGATAAAAAAGATTAAAACTTTCAACTTTTATGATATATATACCCCTAAAGTTCTCTATGACAAATCCGGTTATACAAAAGAAAATAAAATTCCTGAAACTCTTCAGGATAAAAATATCAAAAATATTGCATACAGAACAAAAATTGAAAAAAATACAATTTCAGAAATTGTAACCTCTGAATTGCTTGAACTTCCGTTTTCAATGAATCAGTCATTTAATCTTGCATACAAAAACAGTCCGGATTTGTGGGTGCTGGATGCTACACTGGATGCAATGAAACAATCAGTTCTGTATATAAAAAGAGAATATTATCCGGATATTACAGGTAGTGTCGGCTACGGTTATAACAATACAAGAACACTTTCAAACAATAACCTGAACATGGCTGTGAATATGACAACCGCGATTAACTTTAAACAGCTTAAACATGAGATTGATAAAGCTAATGCACAGGTAAACCTTGCAAGTAACGACATTGATTTATTCAAACAGGATTTATATTTTCAGGTAAAAAAATGCTATTACAATGTTAACAAAGGCGAACAGCAGGTTGTAAACGTTCAGGAAAAAGTTGAAGAAGCCCTTGAAAACTATGAGCTTGCTGACGAAAGATATGACAAAATGCAAAACAATTACGTTGCCTTACAGCAGGCCCGGAACAATTATAATGATGCAAAAATTTTATATGTGAATACCCTGTATGATTATAATATTGCACTTGCAAACCTTGAAATTGCAATGCACTACCACCTGGATGATCTGCACCACAAAGCCCAGCATGCTTTAAAATATCACTATCAGGAAATCTTTAACAAGCTTGAATCTGTTCTGCATTGTGAATATATTGATAAAGAAGAACAACCTGACCGCAAAAAGAAATAAGATTAAGAAATCTTTTTTACAATTTTGCAGGGATTACCTGCTGCCAGAACATTTGGAGGGATGTCTTTATTCACAAGACTTCCTGCGGCAATAACACTGTTATCGCCGATTGAAACCCCGGCAAGTACAGTAACATTTCCGCAAATCCAGACATTATCCCCTACTTTTATAGGCATTGAGCAATCAAGACCTTTATTACGCGTTGCCGCATCAAGAGGATGCTTTGGAGTATAAAAAGAACAGTTTGGTCCTATTAATACGTTGTCACCAAAAATAACCTCTCCGGCATCAAGTATAAGAAGATTATGATTTGAATAAAAGTTAGCACCTATTTTAATATTAGACCCGTAATCACACATAAACGGCTGTTCTATCAAAAATAATCCGCCTGTTTTACCGATAATTTTCTTTATTAATTGCTGCCTTGCGGACAGCATATCCGGTGCAAGCTGATTGTATTTATGGCAGAGTGTTTTACACTTAACCCGTTCAAAAAACATCGGCATTTCACTTGAGGAATTTATGAATAAATCTTTATCTTTATAATTTTCATTCCACATACCAGCAGGATATACCGGAAATAAAAATACATCTTCGACTATGTAGGTAAAAATATATAATAATTTTTTATTAAAGTATTACTATTACAAAGATTGAATTTTCTTAGGCTCTTTTGGCACTTTTTCTTTCGGATGTCTAAGCTTCAAAAGCGCATCATAATCAGGTGTAAGGACTATATCAAAGTGAAATCTTCCTGCATGCTGAACAGCTTCATGAGAATTTCTAATCATAGGGAAGCCCCAATACAACCTAGCAGTTAAATCCTTCGGCAGCGTAACCCTTAACCCTAAACCTATACTTAAAAGTACATCATTAGCATCATATCCCGGAGCACCCGGACCGTCGCCTTTAAACGGGAATACCATCGCATGGTCAACAAACGCAACACCTTTGACATATCTGCCCAAGAAAGGAATTTCTTTTTTCTTGTCTTTTGATTTTACAGAAGCCGGCGCAATCGGGAACAAAAGTTCACCGCTTAATAAGTATCCGCTTCTTCCGATAAGAAGACCTTCTGAATAACCTCTTACTGAAGACAAACCGCCTGCCTGGAACTGATCGATATAAGGAACAACGTCTTTCGGAATAGCCTGATAAGCACCTCTGAATTGTCCAACAACACCATGCCCGAAATCATGTAATCTTATAAGCCCGCCTTCGAGTTTTACGTAATTTGAATTATCTCTGAAAATAGGCATTGCATATGATACGTACTGATTAGCATACCATATACCGCGCTTTGTATCGTAACGAAGATTTAACCCGGTTCTGGCACTGGTAATTTTGTCTGTATATAAGTCAAATCCGTCAAACGAGGTTGTTGCCTGTTTGTAATCAACGGAACTAAAGCTTGATAATTCCATATACGGTTTTCTTATTAACGGCTGGTTAAAATATAATGAATAAACATATGAACGGCTTCGGATGTTAAACATTTTATAATCACCCTGGGCAATATGAGCGTAGCTGGAGGAGAATGAAAACCCGACTCTTCCGTCTTTTTTGTTAACAGGAATATTATAATCTGCAAACGGTGTATTTGAGTGGCTGCTTACATAAGCTCCCAAAGTAAGTTTATCGCGGTATCCGAACAAACTATCATGAGTTAACGCAACACCTCCGCGCAGTTGTCCGATTGTAGAACGCCCTGCGTTATCAAATATAAAACTTGTATGGAACGGGAGTTTCTCTCTTGCAGCAAGTTCTATATCTGTTGTCCCCATCCGTTTTTCACCAGGTTTTAAGTTTGCACTTAATTCCACACCAGGAGTATATTTATTAAAATTTAAGACATCCTGTTCAAGTTCAACTATATCAAAAAGCTTGTAAGGCTTTGCTGACATTCGTTTTTTAATATAAGACTCTTTAGTCCAGCGGTTATTTACAACCGAAACCTCGCCGACTTTACCTTCATACAAATCAATATATAAAGACCCGTCAACTATATCCTGTTCAGGAACAAAAGCCCTTGCAGTTACAAAACCTTTCTCGAGGTAAAGTGTATTAATACGGTTAATGATTTCCTTAACTTTATCAAATGTAAGATTTTCACCCTGATAATCGCTAATAATATCTTCTATCTCTTTTGCAGTTAATACTTCGCTGGGTGCAACTCTTATTTTATCAATATAAACCCCTTTAGTTGCATATTCTTCGGCTCTTGCCTTTATTACATCTTTTTTTTCTTTCTTAGGTTTTATCTTTTCAGGATTTTCTTTTTGTTCCTTCTGCCGTTTCTTTAAATCTTTCCAGTCCTTCTCCTGCTCCTCGCGTCTTTGTAAATCCTTTATTCTGTCCATATCATGAACATTAAGATTCTGTGCGCTGCCGGCGGCATCCATCACTCCTGCCGGAATTTCTCCGATAGCAAATGTTGCATTATGAATGCAGGAACAGCATATTGTTAATAATAAAATCTTCTTCAAATCCATGACTTAATAATTCACCTTTTTTTCAGGTTACATCAAGATATAAAAATTATACACACATTGTAACATTATATTAAAATTTTGAAACATTACTTTAGCATTTGTAGAAAATTTTTCATATTTTGTATCATCATGAAAAAAACTATCCAAATTTAAAAACTTGATTATTATTAAGGGAAAAAAGGAATAAATATGAAGAAGGTTAAATCGTTGAAAAGATTTGCTTTAAAAGCATTTTCGTTATTTTTGTGTTTGAGCTTTATCTTACAGCAGTCGCTGCTTGTACCTGTGCTGGCAAGTGAGATAAATGTTGCTCCGGGCAGTGATATTGGAGCAGGTATAACTCAAAATGACAATATATATAATATTACTCCGGGACAAATTCATGGTAATACAGGATTTGCGCATTTCGGAGATTTTAACCTTTCAGAAGGCGATATTGCAAACTTAATATTCCAAATGGGTTATGACAAGTTCGTCAACCTTGTAAATAACGGGGTAAATATCAACGGTATCCTTAATACAATGAAAGACAACAACTTCTTCAACGGTCATGCCATATTTGTTTCTCCAGGCGGAATTGTAATAGGTGCGTCCGGGGTTTTGAATGTCGGGGCTCTATCTTTAATCACACCATCACAAAATTCCTATGACAAATTTGTGGGTAATGTGCAGAATTTTAATAACAGCCAGGATATAGTTAATGAAAATCTGATAGCATTAAAAAGCGACACAAATACAGATAAGGCTATTACCATCAACGGTAAAATTATCTCACGCGGAGATGTTGAAATATATGGAAAAAATATCACAGTTGCAAAAGATAACAGTAAAAATAATACAGCCGGAATTGTAGCCGGAGTTCAGGGGCAGGATAACCTTGTCTTAACCGGCTCAAAAGAGCAGTCAGAAGCCGTTTTGAAACAGGCAGAAGATTTGTTTAACAAACTTGTTTCAAATGATATAAATTCAGGCAGCGGCTATGCCCTGAAAGATGGTAAGGTTACAATTGTTGCATCTGCCTCCAATACTAACAGCGTAAGTATTACAGGCGACAAAGCAGGCAAGACCGATGCGGTTAATGCCAGTATAAAAGTTGATAATGCTAAAATTGGAGGTTCTGAGATTGAAATGATAGCAGAAGCCTCCGATAAACTTGAAGCTCCTATTGGCAAAGTAAGCTCAGCAACTCTTGATGCTGTTCAGAATTGGGATGAATATTTCAATATGTCAGAAGACGGTGCTTATGAAGACTTTACCGGGGCAAGAGCACATGCAACTATAGATATAATTAATTCTGAATTAAATTCAACAGGTGATATTACGCTTGGAACAAATGCCATAGCTGATACTGAAATTAATTCAAATTACATTTCAGGCGGTAAAGCGCTTATCTATGCTCTCGGCAATGAAACCCAGTCCAAAATCAATATAACAGGTTCAAATATTAATGCCGGAGGAAATGTAACAACGGCAGCTGTATCGCAGAATATTTCAAACATTAAGATTTCTAACAAAATTTTATCTAAATTAAAAGGTGAAGGAGCTAATGCTTATGAATTAATGGCATTAAACCATACCTCAAAATCTGACACACAGGTAATTATTGATAAAAATTCTACAATTAATGCAAATAATTTAGATGCCGGTGCAGTTAATAATACCCAAAATAATATAAATATAGAAAATTCAATAAAATATCAGGATGAAGGGCAAAAAGCAGGCTCAACAGCTGGGATTTCAGTATTAATCAAAAATGACAGAGTTAATACAGAAGCATCAATTAACGGTAAAGTTAATGCAAAAGGCGATGTTAATGTAAGTGCACAAAACCTTCATGTTTCAGATACAAAACTTTCAACATCAGGAAGCAAATATGATGCTTCAAAAGACAAAGATGCCCAGCAAAGTGAAGGCACAACTGATGCCCAGTCAAATGGATTTATCTCAAAAATTCAGGGGATAATGAATTCCCTGACTAACAGCAGTGAAAATAAAGATAATCCGACCTCCGGTTCAGGTTCGTCTACTCCGGCTGTAGAAATGTCAGGTGTTGTTAACCTTAACAACAGTATTATCAACACAAAGGCAGAAATCGGAAATGACGCCAATCTTGAAGCAGGGGGGGGGGTCACAATAAACGCAAACGCTGTAGATTATACGAAAAACAATGCGACTTCAGAGGCAACCGACGGCGCAAAATTTGCTCCGGGCGTTGCTGTGGTTGTAAATTCGCAAACCAATAATACAAATGCAATTATCGGTCAAAATGCGAAAGTTACAGCAAATAAAGATGTTAAACTAAATGCAACAACTGAACTTCCACTAGATTTAGCAAGTGTTAAACTTAATATTAAAATCGGTGATAAAGAAATAATTAATGACGGCTTTGCGCTTGCTCCGGGAGCTGACGGCAGCTGGGATTTCAGCAGACTTGACGGTTCCGAAGGTGATGAAGACAGCTATTCCGGCATAGATTTATCTGATGCTGAATTTGAACTTGAAAGCAGCGATAAATCTGTAGATTATGATTTATTATTTAACAATCATGCCTCATCATCTGCTGCCGGAGAAAGTGTTGGTGCATCTGGCGCTGTAGTCTATAATTCAATAACAAACAACACAACAGCACAGATTGCTGATGGAGCAGTTGTTACTTCAAATAATGGAAACGTTATCCTTAACGCAGTTAATTCTGTTGTAAACTACAACGGCGCTGGTGATTTAACTAAGCTGTTTGGAGGAAGCGCATCAGGCGGCAAAGTTGGACTTGGCGGTTCTGTTCTCGTAAACGAATTTAGCAACAATGCCTCTGCAATTATAGGTAATAATGCAACTGTAAATGCTGTTAACGGAGAGGTCGGCTTGTATTCTGCAAACGAAGCATCTTATCTTTCTGCCATTGCAACCGGAACAAAATCAGACAAGTTTGCGCTTGCCGGTTCGGTTCTTGTTCAGAATATTAGCGGGAATACTACTTCTCAGATAGGCAGCTCCAGTGTTAATGCTAAAACAGTTAATGTTAAGGCTGGCGAAGGAAAGATTTCGACAGTTAAAGACAAATCAGGCTTGAATGATAAAAATTCAATTTCAATGAATGACGAACGTAATGCCTCAGATAAAACGTCCGTTATAAATATAGGAGGTTCCTTTTCAAAACAAAGTGAAACCACCGAAGAAGGCTCAGGTTCCCAAAGTTCATCAGGCGGAGCAGTAGGTGCAACCGTTATTGTAAATAATATCAATAAAAATATAAATGCAAAGGTTCTTGACGGAGCAGTTATAAATGCTTCAGAAAATGCTTCTATCACTGCCGGCACTAAGTCTGAAACTATGAATATTGGTTTTGCAGGCGCATTCGCCGGAGGGGTAACTGTAGATAAATCTAAACAGACAGAAGAAAATCAGTCTACAAACAGCTTTGGCGGCTGGCAGGATAAAATTTCTTCTATAATTAATAAAATTAAAGGAAAAACTTCTGATACAGATAAGACAGTTGCAGATGCTTCTGGAAGTTCTGTAACAGAACACTTGGAAGATGAAAATGTTCAGGGGTCATTAAACAGTACAAACGATCAGAATCAGACTGATAATACAGAAGGGGTTACTAACACAACCTCCCAAGGTCAGAACCTGGCTGATTCAGACAGCCTTTCTAGTACTGCGAACGGCTCAACTGCATCAAATAATTTCTCAGCAGCCGCAGCAGGTGTTGTAACGGTTGAATCAAATGATTCTACAGTTGAAGCTTCTACCGGTAACGCGACAATTAATGTCGGGAAAAATCTTGAGGTTAAAGCTTCCCAAAATAATCAGACCCTCAATATTGCAACCGGTGTAACAAAAGCAGGCAATGTCGGTGCAGGTGCAGCTATTAATGTATCTTCACGCGGAGGCTCTACTCATGCACTTATGAACGGCACAACCGTAAACTTCACTTCTGACGGTGAAAAAAATCTGGTAGTTTCAGCAGATGAAGATAATAACAATATTGATGTTGCACTCGGAGTAGGTGCAGCTTCCAACGACCAGAGCGGTACAAAAGCTGCTATTGGAGGCTCTTTCAACACTACAGTTGTCGATAATGATGTTAAAGCTTCTGTTTCAAATACAACAATAAAAAATGCAGACGGCAAAACAGGCAATGCGGCAGTTAATGTTTCTGCAAACAATTATTCAAAAGGCTATAAAGGTGCAGGCGGAGTATCTTACACAAAAGGTTCTAATACCAATATAGGCGCAGGTATGGCAGGGAACATCAATATCCTTGATAAGAATACAAGTGCTGAAATTTCAGGAAGCACTATATCAAATGCTTCTGATGTTAATGTTAAAGCAAATAACAGAGGCGGAAAAACAGATGATATAATTTCCTTTGGTGCCGGCGGCTCTGTTATCTCCGGGGGTTCATCATCTTATACATTTGATGGTGCTATAGGTGTTGATGTTATTGGAAACACAATCACTGCATCAATTAAGAATTCCTCAATTGATGCTTCAGGAGCTGTTAATGCCGGAGCATATTCAGAAATAAGAAATTCAAACATTGCAGGAGCAGCACAATTCTCTACATCTTCAAAAGGTGTAGGCGTAGGGCTTGGCACAGTTGTCAATGTTATTAATAACAGCGTAAAAGCGGAAATTGCTGATAGTACAATAGTAAATTCAGCATCAGTTTCAGTCACTGCAGACCAAATAGAAGTTTTAAAATTCTTAGCTGTAAATATGGGGCTTACAACAAGCGGAGCAAGCTCTGCTATGGCTAATGCTATTGTAAACGTTATGAACAGTGATATTTATTCATACATTACAGGCGGTTCAATTAATTCAGGCGGAACTGTAACAAATATTGCAAACTACAAAAATGATGTTCAGGGAATAACAGCGGTTGCAGGACTTGCTCTTGGAAATGGCAACACTTTGGGCGGAAACATAATTAGTAATATTTACACAAATGATACACAATCAAAAATTAATTCTACGGTAACAGCCGGCGGAAAAGTTAGTGCAAAAGCACAATCTTATGAAAATATTAATTTAATACCTGTTGCTGCAGCTATTTCAACAGGAAAATTTGCTTCAGCAGCCAACATTGGAGCAAATGTAATCGTTAACAATACACTGGCAGAAGTCAGCGGAAATATTACATCAAACGGACTTGATGTGATAGCATATGATAATACTGATATGGTAACAAGAGGCGGAACTCTTGCTGGAAGCGGTAAAGCTGCGGTTGGCGGATCTATAAATGTAGATGTCCTAAATAAAACAGTAAGTGCTAAAATATCCGATAATACTATTGTAAATTCCGAAAATGGAAAGGTTACTGTCAGTGCAACTGCACAGAACGCTTCCGGCGGTAAAAAAGATGAAAATGGTAAATATATTGAAACTGATATAGCTGATATTGCAAAAATATTAGAAGGCAGTGATTACAGTTCACTGGAAGACTGGCAGATGAGCTACGACCTTGCAGGCGGAGGTTCTGCAGGTGTAAGCGGATCTATAATTACAAAAGTTGTAAATAATAATATTACAGCCTCTATAGGCAATAATGCCGAAATAACAGCAAATGCAGTTGATGTAACAGCAGAAGATTATGTTCTTATTAATGCTATAGTAGGTAATCTGACAGCAGGCGGCAAAGCTGCGGTTGGGGGCTCTGCTTTTGTAAATGTAGTTACAGGCACAACAACAGCTTCAATAGGTGACAATGCCGTCATTAAATCATCAGGAGATGTAAATGTAAAAGCTGAAAATAAAGAAGTTCTTAGAACTATTATGGTAATAGGCAGCGGAGCAGGTAATGTTGCCGTAAATGGTTCTGCTAATGTTAATACTGTTGTTAACACAACTTCAGCATCTATTGGTGACAATGTAAAAATCAGCGGTCTGGATGAAAATTCAAAAGCTGGAAAAGTAACAGTTAAAGCATCAGAAACAGTAGATGCACAATCAGATAATCTTGCAGCTTCAGGAGCAGGTACAGCTTCTGTCGGCGGAGTTGCATTTGTAAACACATTTAAGAATAAAGTTAGTGCAACAGTCGGAAAAGAAAATTCAGCAAATAAAACAAATATAAAAGCAAGCAGTCTTGAGGTTAATGCTCGTTCAGAAGAGTCTGTAGGAGCAATTACCGCACTGGTTTCAGGAGCAGGTACAGCAGGAGTTTCCGGCCTTGGAATTGTTAATGTAATCAATTCGCAGGTAACTGCATATGTAGATAGTGCAGTACTTGATATTACAGGAGATGTGGATGTTAACGCCTCACAGGATTACAATAAAACAAAATACGGGGACAAAGCAGGACTTTATGAAACATTATTAGGTCTGGATCCGGGAGCTTCTGACTCAATTGATATTTCAGGTTATACACCTATAATATCAGCAATAAATGTCACAGGAAGCGGTACTGCTTCAGTAAGCGGTTCTGCTGTTGTAAATACAATAATTAATGATGTAAATGCAGGTATAAGAAATTCTGAAATAGAAAATTCTAGTAATGTAAATATTCTAGCATCATCAGACACTGTAACTTATGATGCAGTAGGAAATGCTGCGGTATCAGGAACAGCTTCCGTATCAGGAACAACCGTTGTTAACGTTGTAAGAGGTGATACTAATGCAGTTCTTGATGGAACTACAGTTAAAAAAGGTTCTGTTTCAGTAAAAGCAAATGATACAAACACATTAAACAGCATTCTGGGCGGAATTACTGCATCAGGAGTTGCAGCAGTTTCAGGTTATGTAAATGAAAATAACGTAGTTAATACAACCAGTGCAAAAATTACAAACTCAACTATAGGCAGTGAAGATCAAAGAGCTGATGCTGTTGAAGTTAAAGCTTCCAGCACAAACAATATTGCTGCAATGAGTGCATCTGTAGGGGTTGCAGGTTCCGGCGCTAATGTTCAGGGACTTGGTGTATTAAATCAGAACACAGCATTAACAGAGGCTAAAATTGAAAATTCAAGCATTACAGCATCTTCTCTGGATGTTGAAGCAAAAAATACATTTAATGTTTTTGATTTAATTGCAGCCGCCGGAGTTGCGGGTCAAGGTGCACAGATTGGCGGAAACGTAATATCAAATATTGTAAATAATGACTTAACAGCAGCCATTACAGGCTCTAAGGATAACATTATTGATATATCAGGTACATCTAATGTCAATGCAGAATCAAACATAACTATGGGTAATGCTCTGGCTTCTGCCGGCATATCAGGTGTTGGTGCAGCTATAGGTCTGGCAGTTATCGCAAATGTTATGGATAATGATATACTTTCTTACATTGACGGGGTAACAATAAACGGCGGCAGCTGGAAAGTAAGTGCAAAACAAACCGATACTATGAAAGGCGGACTTGTAGGAGCAAACTTTGGCGGACTGGCTGTTGGAGTAAATGCCAACGGAGTTACAAATGTAATTCAGGACAGAACAAAGGCATATATTTCTAATGCTATTATTAATGATGTAACTTCATTGGATGTTAATGCAAAATCAGATCAGACACTTGACTTTAATGCTCTGTCTGTTGCTATTTCAGGACTTGCAGGGGTAAATGTGTCTGCACTTGTAAATACTGTAAAAAATGAACTCTATGCAGGAATTACAGATTCAATTGTATCAAGTAACGGGGCAGTTAATGTAACAACAACTCAGGACACAACTGTTAAGGCAGTATATGCAAATGTTTCCGGCGGAGCTTTCGCAGCCGGGACAGGCTCTATTGTAAATGTATTAACCAACAAAAATACAGCAGAAATTAAAAATACAGAAATTACAAAAAGTTCATCAATAAAAGTTGATGCTCAAAATAAAACAAATGTAACTTCTGATAATTATACAGCAGCTGCCGGCGGATTTGCCGGAGGGCTTTCAGTTAACGTAAATGAAATTGAGAATGAAGTAAAAGCTCAAATAAATAACAGCGGGAAAACTATTTCAACAAGCGGAGCATTAAAAGTTAATGCTTCTGAAGATTTTGATTTAACCGCAAAAGCTGGTGTTGCAGCAGGCGGCGGAGTTTCTGCGGCTGGTTCATCAAATGTTAATATTATAAATAACGCAGTATTAGCAGAAATAAATTCTGATAGTGCTGTAAATGTAGGTTCATTAGATGTAGATGCCAGCTCAGATTTAAACATTAATGTATTAACTGCGTCTGCATCTGCCGGAGTTGCTGGTATGGCAGGTTCTGTATCGGTTACATCAATCGGCTCAAAATTTGAGGACAGCGATACAAATGATTATCTTGTTATAGATGGTACAAATTCAATAACAGAAACCCAGAACACAGCAAATTCAACTGTTCAGGGTAATGATTCCGTTCTTAACAACCTTGAGATTGTAGGTAAAGACGGCAACAAAGTAAATGCAAATTATAATTCCGGCTCGGTTGAAATTGCCGGCACTTCATCAAAAGGCGGCACAACAGCTTCTGTAAATGCTAATATAACATCAAACGGTTCAGTTGATGTAAACGCATCAAATTCACTGGAATTTAATAAAACAAATGCAGGAGCAGCAATAGGCGCCGG
Source organism: Brachyspira sp. CAG:484 (assembly GCA_000431315.1). Classification (GTDB taxonomy): domain Bacteria; phylum Cyanobacteriota; class Vampirovibrionia; order Gastranaerophilales; family Gastranaerophilaceae; genus Scatousia. The sequence continues at coordinate 96,074 of HF989736.1, read as the reverse complement.
TGCACTTGCAGCTAATGTACTTGTAACAGATATGAACTACAATACAAGTGCAACCATTGGCGGAACAGTAAATGCCGGAACTAATAAAGTATCCGTAAACGCTCAAAACTCCATCAATGCTTCTACTAATGCAGACCAGGCAACTTTAGGCGGAGTAACTCTGGGAGGAAACGTTGCATACTTTAAGAATAATGCAAAAACAACAGCGAAAATTGACGGAGCATCCGTTAAAGCTGGAAATATTGATGTAATTGCTGCATCCAAAGATGATATTTCAACCAAAGCATTCGGTGCAGGCATCTCAGGTGCCAGCGTTAATGCAGTAGTATCAAGCAGTAAAACATCTAATAAAACTGAAGCCTTAGTTTCAGGCAACGTAGATATTGATGCTGATAATATGAATGTAAAAGCAGAAAATTCAAGTAATTTGGCATCTGAAATGCAGGCTTACCAGGCAAGCGGAATTTCAGTAGGTGTTCTTATAAATTCAGCAGTATCAAATGCTATAACAAATGCAATAATTAATGCCTCAGGCGACATAGCATTAAATAATAATTTAAACGTAATAGCAGCAACAAATGGCATTAACACAACATCAACAATGTATCTTGGCTCATTAACAGCTATAGGTATCGGTGTTAACGAACAAAAATCAGAAACTTCTGCCAGCTTTGAAGCGTCTATAAATGGTTCAGATTTGACAATTTCCAAAGCCGGTGACATACAGGTTCTGTCCGGAGTTAACGCGGATAACAACACTTTAGCCGGAGCGGTAACAGCAACCGTTTTTTCTAAAGCAGCCCAAGCCGGATTTGTCACTGTATCTGATACAACACAAACTGCTACAGTAAATGCAAATTCAACAGTAAATGTTAATGCTAAAAATATTAAAGCAAATAATCTAAAACTTGCGTCTAATTTAAATAAAACCGCAACAACCGGTTCTACAAGCAGTACAATAGGTGCGGTGAATGTTAGTACGCTTAATTTGAATTCAAATGTAGGCGGCAAATCATCAATCAATCTCGCAGGAAACAGCGAAATTGCAAATGCAATTGATATTGATATGAATGACACATCTACAGCCCATAATGAAATTGTAGATGCAAAATTGTCAATAGCAGAAGCATCTGAAAATGAATCTAACGCAAAAATTAATTCAAATACAGAAGTAAATATCAGCGGAAATATTTCTGCCGGCAGTGTTGATGTGGATTCAACAGCATCCCGCAACGCTTATTCGACAATGAATACAAAAAGCGGCGGACTTGTTACACTGGGTAAATATGACATACTAACAGAAACCAAAGGTTCATCTTTAGTTAATATAACAGCTAACACTGAAGTAAAAAATAATTTTGATGTACTATCTACTGCCATAAACCAGACTGAAACTTACTTAAGTGAAAAATCAGCAGCTCTTGCCGCTATTGCAAAAGGTAAGGCAGAAAACAATATAGATACCTCAAATAAAATATATTTGAATAATGCAAATATAACTTCAGATAATGGCACCGTAAGCCTAAATGTTGACAGCAGCAATAAAATTGCAATGGAAAAAACTTCAAAATCAGCCGGCTTCACAACTATTAACGGAGGAACACTAGAAAACAACATAAAATATAATACAAATGACCAAGCTATTGAAATTAATAATTCTTCAGTTAATGCAAATAACATAAATATAAAATCAGATGTAGATTTCGGATCTTTAGGACTTATACGTTATGACGACGGAGCATCAGGATTTTCAACTGACGCCGGTGCAACTATAAGTAATGAAGTAACCCAAAATAATAAAATAAAAATTAATAATTCTAAATTAGAAGCTAAAAACCAGCTTGATATTAAGCAAAATACAAACAGTGAATTTCATCAGTTTGTACAAACAGACCACTCTGGTTTTGTAAACAAAAACAGAGCGACTTCATATCTCACTGTGAATAACAATAATTCACTCGATATACTTGGAACAGACAGCTTATTATCAGGTAATTTCGTAAATATATCACAGGATTCCTCCAACAATTTGAGCTCTGAAACTGATACAGAAGCCCATCACTTTGGCGGAAGAGATCCTATTTCAAAATCTTATCTGGATGTAACTATTAATAATGCTATTAATCTGGAAGGACAGATTAAAGGCGGAGAGGCTGTTCAGATTGATTTTATGAAAAACTCAAACAATATACTTGTGCAAAAAGCAGACTTATACATTGAAGCCTCTGTTGCAACAGGGGATGCGGACGGACATCTGAATTACACGACAAATAATTCGCTTAACATAAAATCCGGAGCAAAAGTATCTTCAGGAAAAGATGTAATAGTTAATTATTCTAACGGAAACAATAACCTGACATCACAAATTAACTCTAAAAAAGTCAGCCGCTTATTATTTGGTATACCTATAACAAAAACAAGCAGCAGTTCTAATATTAACCAGTCAATACATAACTCTCTGGTATTAGACGGAGAAGTAACTGCCGGCGAAAATTATAACAAATATATGCTTATTGATGAAAACGGAAACATTGATGAGGCAAAACTTGAAGGCTTTATAAAAGATAAAGACTATCATATTGTTGAAGGCGGAACCATTGATGGTGCAGAATTAACAGAAGATGCAAAATCTGAAATCCAAAATCAGATTGATTATATTAAAAACCAGAAAGAAGAATTAGAAAAGGCTGAAGCGTCAAATGAAGAACAGCTTGCATTATATGAAAAACAGCTTGAACAACTTCAGGGAATCTTAGATGATATAAACGCTTCAGATACAATATCTTCTGCAGAAGTTGCACAGCAGTCTAAAAACAATATACAAAATGCTGTTGTAGGTGAGGATGACAACCAAATTTCACAAGAAAAATTTGATGAAATATACGGCAAATTATCTGACAGCGACCTCTCGGATGAAGAAATACAAAATTATTTACAAAATGAATCCGGTTTAACAGAGGAACAGCTCACAACATTAAATAATGCAATTGATGCTGAAAATGCCAAAATAACTACAACTACTATCGGTAATGTTGAAACATCTGTTTATGACGGACAACTGGTATTTGATTCAGAAGAACAAGCGTTTGTTGATCAGATTAAGTCAACAATCGACAGCATAGACAGTTCATATCAGGATCTTAAAACTATAAATGAAGGTATTTCTAAAAATGTTTCTGATTTAGGAGATACAATATCTTCATTGCAGGATCAATATGAATATCTTTCACAAAATCCGCTGCCAAGCGTAACAACAGACAAATCTGCAATACAATTTGAAGAAATCGCAGCACACCCGTCAAAAATTGAACTAAACGGTATTCTTAGAGAAAACATTACAGGAAGCGGACAATTCAAGATTTTTGGTTCAAGTGTCTTTATTGAAAATTATTCTGATTATGATTTAATCTTCAATAATATTACACTTAATTACGGCAATACCGGTCTTATTATAAATGGTCAAAATTATGATAGCCTTGCCAATACAGGGGAAAAGGTTAATGATAATGTAAGCCTTGTAAAAGAATACGGTAACAGCAAAGTAAAAGATTCAATTACAATTAACAATTACTATGATTCTACAAATCCACTGCTTTCAAATGCAATTAATTCAAATATTATATTTAACGGAATAATCACTAACGGCACCGGGGCATTAAATGTCTTAAATGAAAGCGGCGACATCACATTTAAAAACTTAATAAATACCCAGTCAAAGGATATTGTTGCATCTCAGGGTAATATAATTTATGATGCTGAAGCTACAGAATTAAATCTGAAAAATGGTGACAGAATGCTTGCCGGCAAAGATATAACAGTGAATGCGAAAAAAATTATTAATAACGGTAAAGTACAGGCTGGATACGGCGATAGAAATATTACAATAACAGATGAAATGCTTACACATTTCGTCAAAGATTCTGCCGGAAATGACACAGAGGTAATCGACCTTCAGGGTACAGACGTTTCAGATTATCTGGGCGAAAACAATAATATCAAAATACTTTATACTGATATAAATGGTGACGGTAAAAAAGAAATCGTAGTATTCAATACTTCAACAGAAGGCGGAAACGTAACATTTAACGGTGCTGTTTCCGGTGAAGGCGAAGTAAAATATACAAACGGCTATAGTACCATAACTATTACAAATGAAACTGATGAAACTCTTGTTGTAAATAATGTATCTAATAACAGAATGGATGGACAATATACTATTAATGGTACAGTCCAGCAGGAAAGCGACAAGGTTATTAACCAGGGCAGCAATTTTGCCAATACAACAATTGTTTCCAACGGTACAGTTGATGTAAAAGGTCTTATTGAAAACTCAAAAGGCTGGAAAGAAGGCGATGAACTCGGACAGTTAAATATCACTTCACAAAACGGAGTAAATATACTTAACAGAAGAGATGAAAAAGGCTCACAAGTTGCCACAATTGATGCTGTAGGAAATACAAATATTAAAACAGAAAACAAAAAAGGTATAGTTGTGGAAGGTTTGATAAAAACCGAAGGAACAGCAAACCTTACAAATGATGCAGAAGACGGTATTACTATAGCAGACACCGGTGTTGTATCACATAAAAACGGAGAACTCAACATAACCAACAATAAAGGAGATCTAACAATCTCTGAAAAAGGACAGGTTATTGCTGAAGAAACAGGTAACATAAATGTGAAAAACACTGAAAATGCCGGCAAATTTACTATTGCAGGATTGATAAAACATTTCGGCAAAGGAAATGTAAATATAACAGCCCAAAGCAATTCCGGACTGGATATTGTTTCAACCGGAAAAGTTGCAGCGGGTGACGGCAATATTAATATTACAAATGAAAAAGATGCAATGAGAATTGCCGGTACAGTTGAAAATGAAAAAGGCACAAATGAGATTACTAACAACGGTGAAGGCGGTGCTATTATTTCCGGTACAGTAACCAATAATAACGGTGCAAATAACATTACAAATAACGGTCAGGGCGGTTTAACAGTAACTGAAACCGGACTGGTAAATAATAATAACGGAACAACAACTGTTACAAATAATACCGGTAAGTTAAAAGTTGAAGAAGGCGGAAGAATTGTTAATAACAATGGACAAACCTCAATTACTAATAATGGTGATGGAGGAATGGAAATTGCCGGTCTTGTTAACAACAAGAGCGGAGCAACAAAACTCAATAACACTAATGCAGCCTTAACAGTAACAGAAACCGGTAAAGTTCAAAATGACAACGGAGAACTTGAACTTGCTAATACAGGTAAAGATGGTATGAAAATCGAAGGTAAGGTTACAACAACAAATGCCAGCGATATAAAACTTACCAGCAATGGTGCTGATATAATAATTGGTCACGATAACACAAACAATAACGTAGAATCAGGCAAAGACGTAATTGTAAACCAAACAAACGGAGATGTTCTGAATTACGGCGGAGAAAACAGCAAAGACAAAACAATGATTGCTGCAAAATCAAACCTTATCATGAATGTTATTGACGGTAATATCGGCAGAACAGATAACGAAAACCCGGGTTTCAGTGTAAATGCTTCAACAAGAGATTACACAGATACACTGAACATCAATATTGGCGGAACAATAACAGCCAATGCGATTAATAGTGAAGCAAATCCGGATGGAGTAAGATTGATCAACCTAAGAAGCAAAGATTCTGATATGAAGGTTAACCATATCAAAGCTGACGGTAATGTAATACTTACAGCAGCAGACTGGAAACAGCCTGACCAAAATCCTACACCGGATGATGAGGAATACTTCAGAGGTTATTCAATAATTAATGCAGCAACAGACGGCGGGGCTAATATTGAAGGACAAAATATATCAGTTATTTCAAGCAATGAAATCGGTTCAAGCGATAAAGCTCTTACTTATAACCAGAGAACAGATGTAAATCCGGATTCCTGGGTAAGCTTTGAAGCAGAAAACGACATTAAACTTGAAAACGTAAAATCTAATAATCCTACTAATGTATGGCAGTTGATTTCTAAACGAGGTTCAATTGACTTTACACTGGGCTCTTCAGGAAAAATTAATGAAATAACATCAAGCAACCACCTGCATATATTGAGTAAAGCAAAAGATTTAACAATATATAATTTGGGTAAAACATCAAGCTTTGAGGATCCGATGGATGATCTGTTATATCCTCACGATTTAATTTCGCTGGGTGGTAAAGACGGTTTGGGAGTAGTACCTCAAACAGTTGCCATAGAAGTTCTTGATATTGACGGCGGTGCTAATGCAAATTCAACATTAAGAATATATAACGCTTATGTACGCGGGGCAAATAACGGTCAAGGTGCATATGAACAATATCTGGATCAAACATTCCAGTCAGCAGACGTTTCTTTAATGGCTGATAACATATATGCTAATGCTTATGATGCAGCAAGTTCAGATGTTGAAACCGTTCATCATCCTGATGGATTTGACGCGAAGAAAGACACTGTCTATGAGCTTGACGGTGAAACACATTATGCAACAGGCTTCAATACAGTAGGTGAAGGTGCTAAATTATCATTTGACATCTCCGGAGTATCAAAAGACTATGTTGCAGAAGTAAACGGCGGAGATAGCTCAACAAGAACATACTTGGAAACACCTAAATATGAAACAATTGAAATATTTAATAACAAATATCAGATACCTGATGGAACAGCATACAGAGCCAAAGATGTCACCTTATCTGTAAATTCAGGTCCGGGCTCTGCTGATACCGGAAACAACCGCGGTATGAATATTAACAAAATCTATGCAAATGATGCGTACATTGATACCAAAGATCTTAATTTAACTGTAAGAGATGCTATTATCAACAATTACGCGGAATTTAGAAACGGAAACCGCGGCGGAGAAGGTAATTACGGCGGAGATTACGATTACAGGTGGACGACTATTGTTGACAATGACTACAGAAGACTGATTGATTCAACATTACAGTTGTATACACAAAAAACAGGCTCCTTCGGTTTGGATATGGGTAACCTTGTTATACTGAAATCTCAGGCTCCGGCTGTTCATTACAATCCTTATGAAGTAGCTAACTTGTTCAGAAATGAAAACAGCTTCTACAGATTAACCTATAAAGATGACAAAATTCAGTATAATACAACAACGCCTGACTTTAAGGATATAGACAAAGCTACATATAAAGCTACAAAACGTGTATCTATGAGATTCCCGACAAAAGGTCAGGATATACAATCTGACGTTCCAATCTATGATATTTCTAAAACCGGTGCATTAATCGACAATAAGAAAAAGCTTAAAGTCGGTGACAAAGAACATGTAAAACTGGTTTATGAAGATATAATCATAGATGTAGATGTTGAGGTTGTTCGTTTGACTAATGACGGGCTTGCCGGTGTTAAATTCATCAACCTTAGTAAAGCTACTGCAAACAAAATTCTATATTTGAATTTACGCAGAGCAAATTCGATGAAAACTAACTACACAAGCCAGCTGCAATAAATACAAAGAGAACCGCTTTAATAGCGGTTCTTTTTTTAAAATGTAATATCAGCAAGTTCAAACCTTATAACTTTACGCAAATCGTCAAGACTAACTTCAACCTGATAACCTATTTTACCTGCACTGAAAATAATAGTACTAAAATTCAAAGCAGAACTATCTATGGTAGTCGTGAAAAACTTTTTCATTCCAATAGGAGAACAACCTCCATGAATATAGCCGGTTATGGGCAAAAGTTCTTTTGATTTAATCATTTCAACCGATTTTTCGCCAACTGCGTGGGCTGCTTTTTTCAAATCGAGTTCTCTTTCAACAGGTAGCATAAAAACATAATACTTTTTTGATTTTGCAACAGTAACTAAAGTTTTAAATACCTGTAAAGGATTTTGCCTGAGAACTGCTGCAACATCAACACCGCTTACAGCATCAGTATCAGCATAAGTGTAATGTTTATATGAAATCTTATGCTTATCAAGCATTCTCATCACATTAGTTTTATATTCCATAAGAACTCCTTATCTTACCTGCCGTTTAATCCATTCCATAATAACATTTACAAGATACTCCTGCTGTTCAGAAGTGAGCTGCACACCCTTTGGAAACTTATGCCACTTGTTGATGCAGCCGCGGCAGCAGCAGGCTGTTGCATGTTGTGCAGTAAATACAGGATGTCCTTTAGTCGGGGTTTGCTTACCGTCATTTGGAATTTCAGCAGGTGCTATGCGTTTTGCAATAAAATCCCTTGCATGCAGCTTTATTGTTTCAAAGCCCTTTTTATCAAGGTAAAGCCTGTCTTTTTCTTTCAGCTTAAAACGGCTTCTAAATTCAGATTTAGACAGACGTTCAAAAAGTTCATCAAACATTTGCACACACTTTCTTATTCAGCCAATCAAGGCAGACGGTCATAAATTTTTCTTTGTCATCAATAAACAAATCTTCTGCATGTCTGCCGCCTTCAAACAACTGGAACTTTTTATCACAAACAGCATTATCAAATAAGGATTTAGTATGCCACGCAAAAACAGTAGGATCTTTTTCTCCGGCAGCAAAAAGAACAGGGCAGGTAATTTTGCCTGCAAGTTCTAAAGGTTTTAACTTTTTTCGCAAAAATAATTCCGGTCTGATTGAAAGCCATCGTTTTGGTTCAAACTTTTTAAATAAAGTTGGTATCCAGGCATCAGGATGCCACATATGATTTTCAATCTTATAAAAGTCAGCAGGAGCAGAAACTGCAATAACTTTATCAACGTTCTGTTCTACAGCGGAATGGATTATGACAAGACCTCCGCCAAGAGAAAATCCCAAAAGATACACTTTTTTATATTTATCTCTGGCAAACTTAACAACAGCCTTCAAATCCAGAGTTTCTTTACTCATAAAAGTATATAACCCTGAACTTTTACCATGCCCGCGAAAATCCATTACAATAACATCCATATAATTAGAAAATTCTAAGGCCATATTCATAAAGGCTTTGCTGTCTTTTGTCATAAACCAGCCCGGACATATTATCAGAACCTCATCAAAATTATTGGAAAAATGGTTAACAGCAATTTTAATATTATCTTCTGTTTTGATAATAAGTTCTTTCATACACAAGTCACATCCAATCTATAATTGTTTTTTCCTCGCCAAAATCCAAACCCATAGTTTCGACACCTACTTTTGTGATAAGGAACTTTAAACTTACGTTAAAAGCAAGAGGTTCCTGTTCATAACCGGTCTTTTTATACATATCAACCGAGATAGCTTTTCTTTCCATATCATAAACCTGATTGTAATTAAGCCCGTCATAAACGCAGAAGGGAACTTTTATATTGTTATCCTCATCATAATACGGAAGCCCGAAAGTTCTGCAAATAAGCGGTCTGTAATTATATACCGAACATCTGTCATTTATCAGAAACGGGCATTCATAATTAAAGACGGTACCTTTATAATTTTGTTTCTCCTCATTTATTTTCAAAACCTTGGCAACAATTTGCTTTTGCGTCTGCAAGTCAAGTGCAGCATATCCTAACTTAAGGAATGCAAATTCCAATTCAGAACAGGGATACTCTCCCTTACGGCAGCACCTGGAACAGCCTTTCTTACAGAATATATACGGAGTTTGCGATGTAAAATACTGATTTAATTTTTTAGTAATAAGATGTAAATATGTACAGTAATCTTCCAGCTGATTTTCTTTCATTTTTAACCCTTTTCAAAATAATAATAACATATCATAAGCTGATTGAAAAACTTTTTTCATTCGATAAAATAAAAAAGAAAAAGGAGTTTTAATGGAATACATACTTGTGCTTTGTACAATTGACGATTTAACTAAGGCAAAAGAAATATCACGTATTATAGTTGAAGATAAACTTGCTGCGTGTGTTAACATAATACCCAAAATTTCTTCAATATACTTCTGGAATGAGGAAGTTACAGAAGATGAGGAGTATTTAATGCTTATAAAAACAAGAAAGAACCTGTTTGAAGAATTAAAATTTAAAATACTGAAACTGCATCCGTATGATACACCTGAAGTAATCTCTGTTAAAATTGATGAAGGTTCAAAAAATTATCTGGACTGGATTGGTGCTTCAACAAGAGAGGTTTTGTAAACTTTTCAGGGTGTAAAGATTTTTGAACATTTTTTAACATTTAAGACAAATTTTGTTATGTTTATGGTTTATTGTAGTAAAATTATAAAAAAGTTACGCAATAAATAAGGAATTATAAATTGCAAAATACTATTACAGACAGCTTAAAAACTCATCAAAAAGCTCCGTTTCAGCCAAAAAGAAACAGTAATCTTATCTTTCTTCAATCAATTGAAAAAAGACTTAATAAAATTTTTGCAGATGAAATGAATTCATCTGATTCTATATTTAAATTTGTATCAAGCAGTGCCATTCATAAGATGGCATTGTTTTTATCCGGCTATAAAGGAAGAGCCTGCGCAATAGGCATTGCAGGTGAAACTGCCAGCGGTAAGTCGACTATTACACTTGATATTATTAATACAATAGAGGTTTTTGCAGAAGAATACTGTGTTGAAAATGCAATAACAAGAATTAATACTGATGATTACTACTATGACAGATCTGATATGGTTAAAGCAGCCGGCAGTTTTGCAGAATTTGCAAAGCATTATGACCTTGATGTTCCTGAAGCTTTAGAATTAGAATTGATGAAACAACATATCAAATCACTTTTGCAGGGAGAAATTGTTTACCTTCCCAAATATGATATGTCAGGCACTGCGATTAGAAAGGATAATGTTACAAAAGCTGTTCCTTCCAAAATCATTATTTCAGAAGGATTGTTTACGTTAACCGAGAAAGTTGCAGATGCGTTTGATTTTAAAGTATATGTTGATGTTTCGCGGGAAGCGCAGAAAGAAAGGTTCTACAGGAGAGCTGCGGAAAGAAGTCTTGGGTCTTCAGTAGATGAAGTTTACACTAACGCATCAAACAAAGCTAAAACCCATATTCACCCGACAATATCAAGAGCTGATATTATTCTTTCCGGAGAAGCTGACAGGGAAGCTTATAAGAAATTTATTAAAAAAGTCCTTTCTCTTGTGAAAGAATTGCATTTCAATAATATATTGCTGTATTCATAAATCAGCGTAAATCGCAAAACATTTTCTCTTCATTCCAGCTCCAGCCGTATTTAATACAGGTTTGTGCATTTATAATAATTTTGCCGTATTCAGTATTAACCTCAAGATTTTCTGCACAAATACCATTATCAATGCAGGTATCGAGGTCCATATTATATTTCACATCAGGCAGATAATCTATCATAAACATATATATGACAATTATAAAGATAAAAATTACGGTATTGTGTAATTTTAAGTCTAAAAACATATAGAAAAAGGCTGTTAGTGCAGCAAATCCTGAATACAAAATAAAAATTTGCACCTGCAGGCTGCTCTTGGGCATACTAGCTGCAAGTATACCGCCTAATGCAGCAAGAATTATTATAATAAGTAAAAATATTTTTAATAATTTTAATAAAAATTTAAAAAAGGTGTTCATACCAATTATTATAAAATATTTTCACTCAAATTTATTAATAATATTTCCGACATTTTCAACATTTATACCACAACTGCCTTCATTACGGCTCTGTTCAATACCGTAAAAATCAGCCTGTAAGTCTTCTATAGAGTCTTTAATTGCTTCTATAAATGTAAGTTTTTTAGATTTAGTCTTTGTATAAATATCAACTATTTCCTTACCTATGCTTGCAAGATAGGCTACAGCTTCGCCGCTCAGTCCTCTGCGTGAGGCTTCACAGTTAGCTTTTGCGTGATAATATTTATCAAAACCTTTCCAGGCAATCATTTCAGACTTATTACGCTGAAAATCATGAAAGGCTTCTTCCGCTATATTAATTTCGTCGAGTATCTGGTAGCCGATAGATGCAGCCGGCATATTTGCACATATTACAAGAAGCTCATTTACGGTATTTTTTATATCTTCTAAGTCTGGTATAACAGTTTCAACATTACTAGATATATTATCAATTCGTTCATATAATGAATGACAGTTACAAGGTTCATTTGCATCATCCTTAATCATTTCTACGGTGCACTTACAGTTTGGATGAGGTTTTTGCGGAATATCTTCCTTAAGAACGTATTCAGTTCCATCCAGAGCCTTACAGGCATCACAGCAGCCATCTGAGGAATGCCATACATACTTTGCGTTGCTCACAGCACCTTCAAGCAGCACAGGATCTGATGAAAGATTACTGCTGTAATTCAGAATATTATCTGCTGAATTTAAAATTCTTCCCTTTTCAGGATTACTATTTTTGGCTAATCCGGCTTTTCTTAATGTTTCATATCTGTATACAGAATTTTCAACATCCGAAATATTCTTTATTAGTTCTTGGGATATAATGTTCTTGTCACGTGAAATATTGTCATATTTATCTATAAGATATTCTTTCAGTTTTGAAAGTTTTTGAACTGCCTGATTTGACAGATTACCGTTAACAGCCTTTAACTTCAAAAGTTTTGCGGCTTTTTCTGCTTCTTTAAAAATATCGATTTGTGACATCAAAACTCCTTTTTATATTTATATCTAAACATTCACAGTTTAAACTATGACAAAAAGCGCTGCAAGACAGCGTTTTCATCTAAACATTCTCAACGGTTATAAAATAACTAATCAATTTTCCAATAGGAATTTATATATAAAAATTTTATCATTTATTGACAAGAGGGTTTAAAATGGAACAAAAAGAAATTTATATAAAAATAACAAAAGACGGACCATATTTGGTTTACGGACTAAAAAAAATTTCAGAAAAAATTATATTAACAGATAAAAACGGAGTGTGCTGCGGTTATACAGACGGAAAAGTTTTTGAAAGTGCTTCCGAGCCTGCTGCACTTTGCAGATGCGGACAGTCCAAAAATGCACCGTTTTGTGACGGCACTCACGCAGATATTAATTTTAATGGAACTGAAACCGCAACATTTGAGCCAGCATCTAATACATCAATGACATTTGGCGGAGCAGATTTTATATTGTCAGATAACACAGAATTGTGCGCGTTTGCAAGGTTTTGCGATGCTAAAGGAACCATATGGAATTTAATACGCTCCGGGGAAAAAGAAGACGATGAAATGGCAATAAAAGAAGCTGAACTATGCCCCTCAGGACGACTTGTTATCCTTGATAAGGAAGGAAATGCTATTGAAAAAGAATATGAAAAAACAATATCACTTCTGGAAGATTCCGGATTAAAAATCAGCGGTCCGATATGGCTGAGAGGCGGGATACGTATAGAAAGCGAATACGGAAAAAGCTACGAAATAAGAAACCGCCAGACATTATGCAGATGTGGTAAATCAGGAAACAAACCCTTCTGTAACGGAGAACACGCAAAATCTAAATTTAAGGCTGAATATAAAAATACAGAGAAATTTTAGTTCTCTGTATTTTAAAGTTTCTACTTCTGGTTAAAGCCTATAGGTTTCCTTTTAGTACGTCCTTCGGCAAAAGCTTGTATTGCACTGTCAAAATCTTCATCTACAATTCTAAAATTATCAAGATCTGCATCAGAGAGAGCATTTTTATCAAGCTTTTCCAAAATACCTGCACGTCTGTAGCCTTTCAGGTATGCGTCACTGATAAGACGTTTTATATCTGCACCGGAAGCTTTAAGATCAAACATTTTTTGAGTTATAGCATCCTTTGACAAATCTTCACTTAAAGGTTTATTTCTTGAATGAATATCAAAAATCTTTCTGGTTGCATCTAAATCAGGTAATTTAAAGTGAAGATGCTTGCCAAATCTGCCGGATCTTATAATGGCAGGATCCAGAGCATCAAAATGATTTGTTGCGGCGAGAACAAATACATCATGTTTGTTGTCATCAATATCAGTCATTAAAGTTAAAATTTGGTTTACAACTTTATCTCCGAATTGGTCAGAACCTCCTCTGGCACGGGCAACAGCATCAAACTCATCAATAAATATAAGATACGGCTGATTGGATACAGCTTCATCAAACAAATCTCTCCAACCCTTTTCAGATTCGCCAACCCACTTTGACTCAAGTTCAAGTCCGTTTAAGTATCTTCCCTTCATTCCTGCTTCGTTTCTTAAAGCATTTGCAATGTAAGTTTTTCCGGTTCCGGGAGGTCCTGTCAGTATAAAGCCATGAGTTAAATCCATATTCTCATAAGCACGCGGCATTCTTAACGGATATAAGATGCTTTCTTTCAATTCATTTACAATTTCATCCTGTCCGGCAACATCACTAAACATTACTTTATGTGCAGGCTTCTTCTCCTGGAATATTTGCATCAGAGATTTTTTATTCTGTTTTTCAATCATTTCATCGGCTTCTTTTTGAAAATCAAAGGCCTTTGCATAAATATGCCTGTGCATACTCAAATTAGTCTTTGGTTTTTGTTTTATATTTAAAATACTACCGTTATATTTTAAAGAGTCACCGTTTATAACATAATAACTGTCATGAGCGTCTAAATAATATTCTTTACCGTCTGTAGTAAGAAATAACCTCCCCGGATTAGCGTTAATAACCTCTGTTTCATTGAGAGCATTTTTAGTAAATCCTAATGTGCCATTGAAGTTATCATCTTCAATAAAGAAGGCTCTTTTTATTACATTCTTTAGTTTTCCCAGAGATTCCATCATAGCTTTTTGGGAATCTTTTATATTTTTGCCTGTAATAATCAGGTCACCATGTTTCATAAAAGAAAAAGCATCAGCAAGCCTGTCCTCAAGCGGAATTTGCTTTGCTAGAGAAAGTGCTGATTTTTCAAGAGCTCCCCTAAATACCGGATTATTTTTGTTGAGAAGTAAACTATTATACCCCGTATCCCTTAGAACCATCGTATTATACATTAAGGGGGGGGGGGCAGATTTTTTAACATAACTTTTCTGAATATAAGCATTCTGCTGCTGACTGCTTTGGTGATACGGGTTAAACGTTTGTAACGGTAAAATTTTCATTCGGCCTCCTTTCCCTTGCCGGCAATAAAAAAGAGCCTGCATTTCTCCTTTTAATGATCTGCAGGCTCTAAAAATTAATAGTATGAACAACACTTATTATAAATTACACCTTGCAAACCTGAAACTAAACATCACTCGCAACACTAGCATCACGAATAAGCTAATCTTGTTTAACGAACTGATAAAATGTTTCTTTTGAGTTTCTAATCTTTGCAAAATATAACCCTTTACAGACTAATTAATTTTAATTGTGTATAGACTACACTATTTTTTAAAATCCGTCAATCCCCTCACAATCTTTAGAAAAACTACCTTATTAGAGAATTTACTACAGTTATAGTAAAATTTTTGCGCATAATTGGCTTATTTATTTTCTAAATTTAGAGGTTTTTAATTAATTTTGCATAAAATTGACAGAAAAAATATCTTTTTGCCAAAAACTACATCAGTAGCAATTGTTACATTTATTTACATATTGAGATAGTAAAAGGGATTAATTATAATAAAAGAACTTTTATATAAGGAGATTTTCAAATGAATGAAAAAGAAAAAATGCTTGCCGGGTATCTTTACAATCCATTTGAGGCAAAGGAGCTTGCAGAAGACAGGCTTAAAGTAAAAACCCTCTGCCATGAATATAATCAACTTTCCCCTGCTGAAACAGATAAGAGAAAAAACCTGCTAAAAAAAATAATAGGAAAAACCGGTAAAGACTACTGGATAGAACAGCCTTTTTACTGCGATTACGGATATAATATAGAAATCGGCGAAAACTTTTATATGAATCACAATTCAGTAATTCTAGATTGTGCGAAGGTTAAATTTGGAGATAATGTATTTATAGCACCGTTTTGCGGATTTTATACAGCAGGACACGCAATAGATGTGGAAGACAGAATATCAGGTCTTGAATACGGTTTCCCTATAACAGTAGGTAACAATGTCTGGATTGGCGGACACGTATGCGTTATGCCCGGGGTTAGCATAGGAGATAATTCCATTATCGGAGCCGGCAGCGTTGTCACAAAAGATATTCCATCGAATGTTATTGCCGCAGGAAATCCTTGCAAAGTAATACGTCCGATTACTCCGGAAGATAAATTTAAATACAAAAAATATACAGAATAATTATTCACATATATGTTCAAGAGCCATCTGGAAAATAGTCTTTACATGGTTATCACTTAGTGAATAATAAACATTTTTGCCTTTCTTCTGGGCTTTAACCAGTTTAGCAACCCGTAAAACCTTAAGCTGGTGGGACACAGCAGATTTTGTCATATTTAAAAGTGAAGCTAAATCATTAACACACATTTCACTTTCCTCAAGAGCCCATAAAAGTTGTATTCTTGTACCATCGCCCATTATCTTGAAAAAATCTGATAATTCATATAACAGTGTAGTATCAGGAAGTAAAGGTTTTAATTTAGTAACAATTTCACTCATAACCTTATTATAGTTTAATAGTTGTTCAATTGTCAATATATTGTAAAGATTTTTATTATTAGACTTGACAATTGAATAATCATTCAATTATAATACTAATATACAGTTGAATAGTTATTCAATTATTTTAAACAGAAAGGAGTTATATGGCTCACTCACATCATCACAATCATAGCGGAAACTGCACTCACTGCGGACATGAACATCATCATACCGGAAACAGGAATACTCTCATCAGGGTAATCTTTGCTCTTATTATATTTATAGCAGGATTTTTAACTCCGGAGAATTTCAGGTTTGCAGTATTTTTAACAGCTTACGCAATTTGCGGGTGGGATGTGCTGTATAGAGCTGTCGAAAACATATTTAGGGGTGAAGTATTTGATGAAAACTTCCTTATGGGAATTGCAACAATAGGGGCAATAGCAATAAAAGAATACCCGGAAGCAGTTATGGTAATGATATTATATCAAATCGGGGAAATGTTTCAGGATTATGCAGTGGATAAATCACGAAAATCAATTACTGAACTTATGGACATCAGACCGGATTACGCAAACATAGAAAAAGATGGCAGCCTGGTTAAAGTTTCCCCGGCAGATGTTCATCCAGGGAGCATTATAACAGTCAAGACAGGGGAGAAAATACCTATTGACGGAATCGTAATTGAAGGGGAAGCTGTTCTTGACACATCCGCTCTGACAGGCGAATCAGTTCCTCGTAAAGTATATGCCGGAAGTTCAGCAATCAGCGGCTGTATTAATCTTGACGGAGTTTTAAAAATCAGAACAGAAAAAGAATTTGGAGAATCAACCGCAGCCAAAATACTTGAACTGGTTGAAAGTGCGGCTGAAAAAAAGGCAAAAACCGAAAATTTCATAACAAAATTTGCAAGATATTATACGCCGTTCGTAGTAATTGCAGCATTGCTGCTTGCCATAATTCCACCGTTAATTATAAAAGGGGCGCTGTTTACCGATTGGCTTTCAAGAGCATTGACATTTCTGGTTATTTCCTGCCCTTGTGCGCTTGTAATATCAGTTCCTTTAGGATTTTTTGCAGGAATTGGCGGAGCTTCAAAGAAAGGAATTTTAATAAAAGGAAGTTCTTTTATAGAAACTATGTCAAGACCGGACACAGTTGTTTTTGATAAAACGGGAACATTAACAAAAGGAGTCTTTAAGGTAACAGCAATAAAACCGGAAGGGCTTGAAGAAAGTGAATTACTAAAAATCTGTGCTTACGCAGAAATTTACTCAAATCATCCGGTTGCAATTTCAATAAAAGAAGCTTACGGAAAGGAAATAGACCGAACCGTTATAAAAGACGTTAAAGAAACTGCCGGAAAAGGGGTTAAGGCAATTATCGGCGATAATGAAGTACTTGCAGGAAACAGCAGATTTTTAAAAGATGCAGGAGTAGTTTTTGAGGCTCAAAATAACGCGGGTACAATCATTTATATAGCAGTTAACAGCAAATATAAAGGCTGCATAATAATTTCCGATGAAATAAAAGAAGATGCTAAACTGGCTGTAAAACAGTTAAAAAAACTGGCGAAACAAGTTGTTATGCTTACAGGCGACAATAGAGCTGCTGCCGAAGCCGCAGGGAACGAGTTAGGAATTGGCAGGATTTACGCACAACTTTTGCCTGCCCAAAAAGTAGAAAAACTTGAAGAAATAATCCAACATAAATCAAAAAATCATAGTGTAATCTTTGCAGGTGACGGAATAAATGATGCCCCTGTTTTAACCAGAGCTGATGCAGGTATAGCAATGGGGGCAATGGGTTCAGACGCAGCAATCGAAGCAGCAGACATTGTTATTATGGATGACAAACCGTCTAAAATAGCTGAGGCTATAAAAATTTCACAGAAAACAATGTTTATAGTAAAAGAAAATATTACTTTCGCAATCGGGATAAAAGTTTTGTTTCTAATCCTCGGGGCATTTGGGCTTGTAACAATGTGGGGCGCTGTTTTTGCAGATGTAGGTGTTGCAGTCCTTGCAATAGCAAACTCTCTGAGAGCCTTAAAAATATAATGCCCTCCTTATAAAAAACTTTACTTAATTTTTTGTAACATTCATTCATATTATAGCAATTATTTTTATGTTTAAATGTTTTATAAGGATATGGGGCAAAATTATGAGGAAAGATAACATCATGAAACAAAACAGAATTAACAAAGGCAGATTGGCTGTATCGCTTTTAGCAGTATGCTTATTAGCTACACAATCCCTTCAAGCAAAAGCTACAGACATTACGGGTGTAACAGGGAACAATGGGATTTACAATATCAACCCTACAGATCAGCATAATGGTGTAGGTTTCAGACAATATGAAAACTTTAACTTATCAGAAGGCGACATAGCTAACTTAATATTTAAATATGGTGCAGAAAATGTATCAAAATTCGTAAACTTAGTTGATAACCAGGTAAACATAAACGGTATTGTTAACTCAATGAGAGATGGCAAGTTCTACAACGGACAAGCAATTTTCATTTCTCCAAAAGGATTGGTAGTTGGCGCTTCAGGTGTAATCAATGTTGGTTCACTTTCAGTTTTAACACCTACACAGAATGATTATAACAAATTCAAAGAAGCACCAACCCTCGGCTATTATAAATTAGACCAAAACAATGCCGATGTAACTATTAACGGTAAAGTTATCACAAGAGAAGGCGCTGAGCTTTCAGGTAAAAATGTAATTATCGGTGCTAATGCAGGACTTATTGCAGGTATCAAAAATAATGATGTAATTAAAACAAACTCTCAGGCTGATGTATTATTCAACAACCTGGTAAATACTTCAGTATCAAGTGCAAGCTCACTTTCTGCAAAAGACGGAAAAATTGTTATCACTTCATATTCTGATAAAGGCGGAACCCAAATTAACGGTACAATCAAAAACTTTGCAGAAAACGGCAAAGTTAATATCGGCAACAAAGGTGCTGATGGTTTAAAAATCGCAGGTACTGTTGAAAACAAAGGTGACACTTTACTCGTTAACAATAACGGAGCTTTAGAAATCAGCGGACAAATCAAAGGTGATAATAAAGTTACAGTTTCAAACTACGGTGAAAATCTTCACCTCACTACAACCGGTAAGATTGAAAACAAAGGTGACCTGTCAATCCTCAACTCAGGCTCAAAAGGTCTTACTTTAGACGGTTCAATTAATACAGACAAAAACATTGTTATCACTAACAACAAAGGTAACGCAAATATTGCAGGTACAATCGCAAGCAAAAACGGCAAAACAAACATTACAAATAAAAGCGGTTCTTTAAACATCAGTGGTACTATCAATAACGATAATACTTTAAAAGTTTGGAACACAGGTGCTAACGGAACAAATATTACAGGCACAATCGCTAACAACGGTTCTGCTGTAATCCAAAACGATAAAGGCGAATTCAGAGTTAACGGAACAATTGCAAACGCTGAAAATGCTGACATTGATGTTATAAGCAACGGTACAGGTCTAAACCTTGATACAAACTCAAATATCAAAAACAATGGTTCTATGAGAATATGGAATAAAGGTGCCAACGGTATTAAAGTTGCAGGTAATGTTGAAAATAATTCAAAAGCAGTTATCCAAAACTATAATGGTAAAATGGAAATCAGCGGCGACATCGCTAACGTTGATACATTAAACCTCATCAACAACGGCACTTCTTTAAAAATTGCTGACGGCAGTGAATTAACAAATACAGGTTACCTAGGTATCCAAAATACAGGTGATGAAGGTTTAACCTTTGACGGTGAACTTGTTAATGCTGAAGGCAACACAGTTATTACAAACACTAAAGGCAACTTCTATGTTTCAGGTAATGTTAACAACCAGAAAGGTAAAGTTAACCTTACAAACAAAGGCGAAGCTTTAAAAATCACTTCTGACGCAAGAATCAGCAACGCAGACTCTCTAAAAGTTTGGAGCACAGGTGAAGGCGGAACTGATGTTAAAGGTCAAATCGTTAACAACGGCAATGCTGTAATCCAGAACGATAAAGGCGATATGACAATTGATGCCCAGATTTACAATGGCGAAAATGAATTAAGACTTACAAATAAAGGTAACGCAATGAAATTTGCTGAAACAAATACACTTGTTAACGGCGGTGAAAACTTCACTAAAGGCGGCAACGTTATCATTTACAACACCGGTAAAGGCGGAATGCAGTTTGCAGGAAAAACCCACAATGACGGTGAAGTATTAATCTCTAACCAGAACGGAAAACTTGAATTTGGTACTTATACTAAAGAAGCTCCGGAATATACAAACAATGGTAAAACTACAATTACATCTAAATATGGTCTTGAAACAAACGGAGCAGTTAAAAACAACGGAGAATTCCAAATCGTTAATACCGGTAACGGCGATATAGCTTTAAACGGCACATTTGAAAATGCTCAAACATCATCAAGCTTAACTGTTAACAACCAGAAAGGCGCAGTTGAAGTAAACGGCATCATCGCTAACAATGGTAAAGCTGCAATTACAGCAAACAATGGCTTAACAGTTACAAAAAATGGAACTATTAGCAACACAAACAGCCTTACAATGTTAAACAAAGGTGATAAGGGCTTAACAATAGCCGGCACTGTAGACAACAACGGCTCTGCAATAATTACAAACAAAGCCGGCGAATTAAAAATCAGCGGCACTGTAAATACAGAAAAACTTAATGATGATGTTGCAGCTAAAACAAGCATTACCAACCAGGGAACTAAATTAACTGTTACAGAAACAGGTGTTCTCAACAACAGTGAAACATTAAACCTCTGGAATAAAGGTTCTGAAGGTACCGAAATTGCAGGTACAGTTACAAACAAAGGCGATGCTTTAATCAAAAATGACAAAGGCTCACTTGATATGACAGGAAATGTTGAAAATGAAGGCAGCCTCAGAGTTCAAAACAACGGAACACAGTTAAACGCATCAGGCAGCATCAAAAATAACGGCACATTATCGATGTTAAACAACGGTACTGAAGGATTTGTTCTTGATGGTACAACTGAATCAACAGGTTCAACAACTATTACAAACAACAAAGGAAATCTTACAATTAAAGGAAAATACACAGGTACTGATAACAAATTAACTATCTCAAGCAAAGATGGTATTACAGTTGAAGAAACTGCTGACATTAATAATCAAGGCTCAATGTCAATGTTAAATACAGGAGCTAACGGATTAACAATCGACGGCACAATAACTAATAACGGTAATGCAATCCTTACAAATATGACCGGCGATATGACAATCAACGGAACAGTTACAAACAACAACGGCAAACTGAATGTAACCAGCAGAGGTAATGCCCTCAACGTTAACGGTAAAATTGACGGCAACGGTATCTTAAAAATCTGGAGCACCGGAGAAGGCGGTACTAACATCGCAGGTGCTATCGAAAACGAAACCGGCAACGCAGTTATCCAGAATGACAATGGTGAAATGAACATCAGCGGTACAGTAACAAACAATGCTGACAAACTCTACATCACAAACCATGGCACAGCTCTAAACGTAACTGAAACCGGAAAAATCCAAAACAAAGGCAACGTTGCAATCTGGAACACAGCAGAACAAAATATGAACATAAAAGGTTCTGTAAATTCAACAGAAGGCAGAGTAATCAAAACAAACAGCCACAAATAATAATTAGCCCTAAATAAAAAAAAAGGAAGTAAATAAATATTTACTTCCTTTTTTATGTTTAATTTATGAACTGATAATGGACTTCATTATTCTGCTTTGAGCCCGGATTTTGGGGTTGAGGTTCTGCCCCAAAGGTTTTATTCAAAGCATTGTTAAAATCAACAGAATTTAATGTATTATAATACTTACCTCCGGTTTCATCTGCAAGACAGCGGAGTTTATTAGACCCGTTTACCATAACAACATCAATAATAATATCTTTTCTGTATTTTACAAGATTTCTGACAAATTCACATGGATTGCCGCCGCAGGTTTCTCCGCCATCAGTGACAAGAACAATTTTTTTCCCAACTCCGGCATTAAGAGAAGCAAAATCTTTATAAACAGTCTGCTGAAGAGCATAAGTAAGCGGGGTTGAGCCGCCGATAACAGTACTGCTTAACCCGCTGATAATACCGTCTGTATTCATTGGTTTTGCCCGGCTTACAAGAGTTGTAGCCTTACATCCGTTAAACATTCCAAATGAATTCTGGTTTCCCTGTCCGAAAACCCTTAAGGCAACATTTGTCTGTTCTGTAATCTTTGGAAGAATACTTACAAGCATAGATTTTGCAAGATTAATCCAGACCTCCATACTGCCTGAATAATCTACAACAAGTTCAATAACATTTCCTTCTACTTTCAATGGTGCCTGAATAAGGTTTCCCTGTTTGTATACAGTCGGCGTATACACATTATAGCGTGAAGCGGCATAACTACGCTGTAAAGCAGCAAAAACCAGTAAAACAATTAAAATACTTTTAACTTTAACACTCATTTTAAATCATTATATATTTTTTCCTTTACAATTGCAAATCTGCATTTACAAATACAGTCAGTATAAGTATAATATATTATAATGAACCTGAAAAAACTGCTTACAGTGTTTATATGTTTTACATTCAGCTGGAATTTTACCTTTGCGGCTGACAGCCTTCATATGTATGAAAAAAATGATACACCTCAGCAGGAAGAAGAGATTATCTACGATTTCAGTGACGAAGCACAGGAAGAGTTTGACAGAAAAAATTTAATTCTGCCGCCTCAGCAAATTAAGCCTGTACAAAAAGAGTTTACATTCCCTGAAATAACACAGACACCGCTAAATGGCGGAGTTGTATACATAGAAGCAGGAACACAATTCTATGCAATGCTAAACTCTTCAATTAGTTCTGAAAGTATTTCAAATAACGATAATGTAAGTGCACAGCTTATTTCTGACTGGATTGTAAACGGAACTGTAATTGCGCCGGAAGGGAGTATTCTCAGCGGTAATGTAGTTGACGCAAACAAGGCATCTTTTGCAATGCGAAACGGTAAAATAGGAATTAATTTTAACAGACTGATGACACCCGACGGACGAATTATACCGCTTTCAACCAATAAGGTCTATATTGTAGGCGACAGCTCAAGACCTGCCAAAATAACAAAAAGAGTGCTTGGCGGAATCTTAAGCGGAGTTGCAATAGCAGCAGTATCAATGATATTTGGAGCAGATCCGAAAAACGCGCTTATAAGAGGAGCCGCAATAGGAGGAACAGTAGGAGCAGTATCAGCGGTAGCCTCTAAAGGTGAAGAAATTATGGTTCCTGAAGGCACAAGCCTTCAAATTATGCTATCAGAACCAATGACAGTCCAGCCGTATTAAAGGGAAGCAATTATGTATCTTATAATTACAACAAGTAAAGAAGAGAAAAAATTTACAAACAGAGATTTTATAACAATAGGCGGAAACGAACAGTTTGATTTTCCTCTTGATTTGGGCTTTGAATATATGCTTACGGTCGAATATGATGCCGTCAGCGGCAAATTTACAGTTTTGAACAATTTTAATACCGGACAAATATTGTTTAAGGGGAAGCCTTTGAGCGAAAAACTCACATTTGACAAGCTCTGTAAACTTCTTATAAAAGATAGCAGTGAATTTATAAGCATAAAGCTATCCGCAGAAAAAGAACTTGAAAATACAGCACACGTACAAACTTCTCCGGTAAAGACAAAACTTGAAAATCAAAAAACAGCCATCGAAAAAGAACGGGTTGCAATAATAAAACAGATTGCATTTGCAATTAATGATATAACAAAACGCCTTTCATCAAATTTCAAATCATCAGTAATCATCAATACTGCACTTTTTATATCCTCAATTATCACTGCCTTCGGGATAACAAACTATCTTATGGGGCTTCCGGTAACAGAAAGCGGGAATTTTCTCCATATGCCGACTAATATAAAAGTTTTAGGACTATTTTCAGTTGTTGTTTATGGAATAGTTCTCACCCTGAAACAGGGAATATTTTTAATGCTTCAGAACAGAGAAACCGGTAAAATTTCTAAATTAGCATATAATTTTATGATTTTTATATCCTGTATCTTTCTTACAGCATTTTATGCAATAAATATGATTTATTATATGAACCCTCATGGCAGAATTATTTTTGCAATTTTAATTTCTCTGTTTTTTACACTTCTCACAGCAACACTTGCAGCCTCTGCCGGATATTTCAAATCCAGCGGGCATCAGCTTTCCGGAGAACTTGACAAATATGAATTCCGGGAAGATTTGGAGATTGTTCTTAATGATTACCAATTATGGATTGAAAGATTTGTAAACAGCCTGAGTGAGGCAAAAATAAACTACATAAAAGAAAAAGCGTTTATGCTTCAACTAAAAGGGGCGGGGGAAATAATCATCGGAATTTTGACAGCGCCGTTTCTTGCATACGGTGTGTCAAATACTCTTGCTATGTGTTTTCCTGAAGCTGCCGGTTGGGTGCGGATTTCAGGTTTAAGATTTTCACCGGTTTTTCTTATTCTGGCAACAATGCTTATAATATTTGCATTCTTTTCTTTTGTAAATGCCTTTGTCAGTGCAAAAAAAATTGCAGGGTCAGATGTCATAAAACTTGACGGCTACAGGGATTATCTGTCACATGGCACTGATATTTTCGGACTGGAAAATACAAGAAGGATTAAATCCGAACAAATCCGGTCTTTTATCATAGGTATAGCAATTATTTTTATCGAATTTTCTATGAATACTTCATACTTTATGACAGAAATAGGCGGCGACTTTAACGGGATTTTCTTAAGCCTCATTGCAGCACTGGTTCCTACAGCACTGCTTCTGGCAGAAACTTATATTCTAAGCGGAACAAAATATGAAATATATGTAACAGATTCACTTTTGTCAAAACTGGATAAATAATGAACAAAATATTATCAGTAATAATAATACTAGCATTTATAATTTCAACAATAACAGCGGCAATAATAAAGCCATCGCTGTACAAACAGGTCTTGTTTTCATCAAAGACCGTTGAAATTACACAAAACACACCGGAAATTCAAGAGAAAGAAATCCACGTTAAAGAAATAAAGCCTCTTGCCCAAAAACAAGAAACCCTTAAATTATCCGGAGAAAAGAAAGTTGAAAAGACAGAAAAAACTCTAAAAACCGTAAAAAAAGAAGAAGAAAAAACTAAAACACCAGAAAAACCAGAACTTCCAAACTCTATAAAAGAAATAATAACCCGGCAGCAACCCCCTGAAATAAAAACAACGGTTGAAAAGTTTAAAGAACCTGCCCCCGTAGAAAAGCCTGCCAATATACAGAAGGAATATAAAAATCCGTTACAGCAACAGCAGCGAGAACTGACCGAGCAGGAAGAACTAATTGTCTGGAACCGCTGGCGAAGTAATTTACAAAACAAAGTTATGAAGGATGTAAAAATTGATGCTCCTCTTGGAACACGCTTCAGATTTTCATTTACAGTTGACAGATACGGTCAGATTTCAAATCTGAAAGTCTGGTCTGAAAATCCTGAATACACATCACTTGCAATAAGCAGAATTAAACCGTTGCTTCTAAGTTATCAGGGGCAGCCTGTTTTAAACTTTCCGCAAGGAACAAAACGTATTGTTACAAACGTGACAGGAGGTTTTGTTCTTGCTACATTTGATAAGTACAGTAAGCCTTCAGATTATTCTGATGTAGAACGTGTAAAATATTTGAGGTAAAAATGTTCAGATGTACAGACTGTAATGCAGAATATAAAATAAAGCCTGATTACTGCGACTGCGGGAATAATATGTTTAATGAAATTCCGGAACAAATGCCGGCTCATTCTTATACAGCAATACCGGCAGGACAGATTATTTCAATAATAATCTTTGTATTTTGTCTTATTCTGGCAGTTATACCATGGACAATTCCGGCACAGAAGTCCAAGCCGGTAAGTTCACCGGCAAAACTTGAAAAACAGGAAGCGAATATCCCTGATATTGATAAAATATGGAATGATAAAACGGCAAAAGCGCTTCCACCAATAACAGCTCAACAAACTGCTGCTGAGCCTAAAAAATCACCGGCATTAAGGATAGTAAAATCTACCACGCAACAGCCGGCAAAAAACAATGTAACTGCTCCTAAAAACCAATCAAAACCTGAGCCTCAGGCAAAAAAACAATCCTCACAAAAGCCCAAACAGCAACAAACAATAAACCAAAATAAAAAAGCCACAGCAACAACACTCCCGGCAAGCCCTAAACCTCAACGACCTGTTATGAGCAAAACTGAATTTGAAAACTATAAAAACGGTATACGACTTGCACTTCTATCAAAACTTGACCTTGTAAAGATTACAGGAGCAGGAGAGTGTGCTGTAAAATTCAGCCTGGCTCAAAACGGCAAACTCATTAACAGAGGCTTTCTATATCAGTCAAATAATAAGAGCCTGAATGATCAGATATATTATATGCTTATGAGGCTGCCGGTTTATAAAACACCTCCGGCAGGCTACAGCGGAGAAGTTATTAAACTAAAATTCCGTATCGACAACGGAGCATATGAAATAAGCTTTATTGACTAAGCAAATAGCCTTATAAGAGAATGTATTATTTTTCATATAATCATAAATTCTCTTTATGGAAAATAAATTTTCACTCAGAAGCTTTATCATAACAGCACTCTTAATTATTCTTTTTCTTGGTATAGTAATCCCCGGCGGCTATTACCTGTACAGATATATGTCATATACTCGCGTAATTGCAGAATTTGACGATGCAGAGCCGCTTCCTCCGAATATGAGCGTCTTTTATAAGGGATTTAACATAGGAAAGGTTACAAAAGTTCAGCCGCACGATGATTATACAAAAACAGAGGTTCATCTTTTGTTTTTTCCGGCAGATTTACAGCTTCCGAAAAATGTTTCCGCCCGTGTTAAAAACTACAGAAAAAAATTTGATTACATAGATATAGTATATCCACAGCTTCCGTCTGAAACAATGCTAAAAAACGGCGACCGCATTAAAGGAAAAACTTCTGCAAGCGTAGAAGCATTTATAAACGAACAGGCAGAAAATGGAACTCTTGATATTATTGTAGATAACGTTTCAGCATTCATTGAAACTTTAAACAACACAACCCAGAATGTTGGAGATTTATTCAAAACCCTGAATAATACAGTTAAAGAAAACCAGCGTAATATAAATCAAACAACAAGAAATCTTGAACTGACTACAAGAAACCTGAGGCTGACAACATTAAAGATTAATAAATCAGTAAAACAGGATATGACCGAAGAAAGTCTTCAGAACCTGAATGAAACTACAAAGAATATTAAAGAAATAACAAAAAGCATCGAATGTGCAACCGGTAATCTTACACAAACAATGAATCAGGTAAATTCAATCACAAACAATGTTGATGATATAACCTGCACTGTAGCAAAAACATTAAAGACCCGTATGGGCGGGATGAGGCTTTTGTTTGGCAAACCCGAAGCCTGCTGCAAGAAAAAAGCCTGTCCCTGCAAACGGTAATAATTAAACAACTCCCTGTTCAATCATTGCTTCTGCGAGTTTTGTAAACGCTGCAATATTAGCTCCGGCAACATAATTATTTCCGAGTTCATATTTTTCCGCAGCAGCCTTACAGGAATGGAAAATATTTTTCATAATATTCTCAAGTTTTTTATCAACTTCCTCAAAAGTATAATAAAATCTCATACTATTCTGGCTCATTTCAATTGCAGAAGTTGCAACACCTCCGGCATTTGCGGCTTTTGCAGGCGCAAGAAGAACGTTGTTAGCAAGGAAGTATTCTATAGCATCTTTGCTTGTCGGCATATTAGCACCTTCTCCGACAGCTATGACCCCGTTTTTCACAAGAAGCTTTGCATCTTC
The DNA here is from genome assembly GCA_000431315.1 of Brachyspira sp. CAG:484. Taxonomy (GTDB): domain Bacteria; phylum Cyanobacteriota; class Vampirovibrionia; order Gastranaerophilales; family Gastranaerophilaceae; genus Scatousia. The sequence goes on along the minus strand of HF989736.1, from coordinate 67,750 downwards.
AAGCGTCAACTCATTTTGAGTTGCACAAGGCAGAGCAATATCAGTTTTTATAGACCAGATAGGAGAATTTTCACCTGTTCTTTCCATATACTCAGCAAACGGATTAGTATGCAGATAATCCTTAATTCTTCCGCGCTCAACTTCTTTAATCCTCTTAATAGTCGCTAAATCAATTCCGTCTTTATCATATATACATCCTGAGGAATCACTCATTGCAACAACTTTTGCACCGAACTGCTGTGCTTTTTCACAGGCATATATCGCAACATTACCGGAGCCTGATATAGTAACAGTTTTGCCAGCCATAGAATTAATGCTGTTAGCTTTCAGCATTTCTCTCATAAAGTAAATCAAGCCGTAACCCGTTGCTTCCTTGCGGGCAAGAGAGCCTCCGTAAACAACGCTCTTTCCGGTTAAAACGCCGCCTTCGTAAGCATCTTTTATCCTTTTATACTGTCCGAAAAGATACCCGATTTCACGGGCGCCAACCCCAATGTCACCGGCAGGAACATCAACATCCTGCCCTATATGCCTTTGAAGTTCTGTCATAAAACTCTGACAGAAGCGCATAACTTCATTATCAGATTTACCTTTCGGGTCAAAATCGCTTCCGCCCTTGCCGCCTCCGATAGGAAGCCCTGTAAGCGCGTTTTTAAATACCTGTTCAAACCCCAAAAACTTTATAATACTTTGATTAACGCTTGGATGAAATCTTAATCCTCCTTTATAAGGACCTATCAGACTGCTGAACTGAACTCTGTATCCGCGGTTTACTCTGATTTTTCCGTTATCATCAACCCATGGAACTCTAAATGTTATCAAACGTTCGGGTTCTACCATTCTTTCAAGAATTGCAAACTTTTCATAATCATCATTCTTTGCAACTACAGGTTCAAGAGCTGAGAGCACCTCATCAACCGCCTGAATAAACTCAGGTTCGCAAGCATTTTTTAGTTTAACATCATCCAAAACATTTTCAACATAATTACTCATATAATTTCCTTTATATTTTTTTATTTAATAATTATAACACTAATAAGGGCTTTTGTAAAATTGAAATATATGTTATAATTATTAAAAAGGTTAGAAAGTATTTTTATAAGGAGAAGTATATGTTTGAAAAATTAGAAAAATTCCAGATTACGATATTGTCTGTTGTGTTAGCAGCCGGACTTATTTGCGCAACAAAAATTGCAACAACGCAAATTTCAAAAGATGTAATTGCAGTAACAGGTTCTTCTTATAAAACAGTGACCTCAGACAGCGGAAGGCTCGAATTTGAGATTTCAGCACGCTCTGCAACAAAAGCTTCTGCTTATGAAATTGTAAATAAACAGCTCCCGCAGGTTAAACAATACCTTCTGGACAAAGGCATAAAAGAAAACGAGATTGAAATTAAAACCTCCAGCGGATACAATTCATACAAACAAACGCCTAACGGGAATACAACAAATGAAATTGCTTACTATAATCTTTCCCAGCCTTTGACAGTTTCATCAAATGATGTCCAGAAAATAAAAGAAATTTCAATAGATATTACTAATCTGATTAATAAAGGAATAGATATAAATGTATATCAGCCGGCATACTTTTACTCAAAACTGTCTGATATGAAAGTTCAAATGCTTGAAGAAGCAACCAAAGATGCCAAACAGAGAGCAGATGCTATGTTAAAAGCAACACATAACAGAACAGGAAAAATCCAGTCTGTAAGAATGGGGGTATTCCAGATTACTCCTGTAGACTCCACAAATGTTTCCGATATGGGCATAAGCGACACCTCTACAATAGAAAAGAAAATTACTTCTGTTGCAAATGTAACATTCCAAATTAAATAAAGGAGAATGATGTATGAAAAATCTCGGCACCTTAATCCTTACAATGGGTATTTTTGCAGGCACAGCTTTAGCATACCCGGAGCTTCCTCCTTCTGCTATTAATGACATTCAGGGGCTTCAGGGTATTAATCGTCATGATATGCAGCTAATGCAGCAGCAGATATTCAGACAGCAGGAAATCGACGAAACAAAAGACATTCAGGAACAGAAAGAAAAGAAAAAGAAAGAGTTGGAAAATGCAGAAATCCGCTCTGATGATCCTGCTCTCAAAAGGATGCTGAACAAGCGAAAAACAACAAAAGAAGTAAATTTTGTCCAAAAAGACGGGCAAATCAAAATAGAACAATCCGAAACGCCGGCAAAATCAGTTGAAGATTAATTGCTTTCGCCGGCCCTGTAACCGCACCAGGCAAAAATTACAGGCAGAACTTTTTCTACATGAAGATGCTTAATTCCAGGGAATTTTGCAATTACAAGCGCACCAAAAGCATCATCAATATTTGCAATAGCATCTTTCATTGTGACTTTACGATCCGGAACTTTATCTTTCGGATCATTAATTTTGTTTGAGATTTCAGCACCAAGATACATACCGCCTACCAATCCGGCTGCAGTACCAAACATTTTATAAGTACTGTGATTTAACTTTTTGAAGCGCTCGCAAAATTTAACAGCACCACATACAAGAGTTGCCGGAACAGCAGTGTTCATAAACTGAAATACAGCCTCATTCTTTTTTCTTTTACGGTGTAAAGGATTTTTCTCTCCGGACATACCAGCCAAAACCCCGCCGATAATTGCAGAAAGACTCACAGCCATCATTTCTTTATATCCATATTGCAGAGAGAAGAACTGTTTTATCCCTTTTAGTCTGCCGTCACGTTTTTTCAAGAAGTACAATACAGGAAGAATTGTACCAATTGCCGCGCCTGCGGCAGTTTTTACTGACGTAAATGTATCAACACTTTTAGTTCTATGATTACGGTAACTTAAGTAACCTTTTCTAACCTTTTTCTCATTTGGAAAAGAACCGAATATATTTGATTTAGTTTCATTAGATACACGTTTTACCATATTTTTTCAGGTTATTTAAATTCCCAGATTAAGTATAACCTAAAAAAAATTTTTTTTGCCATTCTAAAGTTTAAAAAATGTTACTTTCTAAACTTAACCTGAACAGGCTGTCCTTTTGCAAGTGCATAACCGTTTAGATCATCTTTAAAAGTTATTTGGACAGGAATTACAAGCGACTGTTTTTCTGTATTCATTTCAGGCTCTGTCCCGACAGCGTTAATTACTCCTGAAAACCTCTTTGCAGGATATTTTTTCATATGAATATCTACTTCCTGACCAATTTTTAATTCATCAGCATATTTAGGATTGAAATAAGCGGTTACCTTTGGTTTATTGGAATCCAAAAGAACAATAGGCTTATCTTTAACGGCAGTTTCGCCTTTATTCAAATAGCTCAGACTTACAACACCATCTTTAGGAGCATAAACTTTTGATGTGGTAACATTAGTCTTAACAACAGATTTCTGCTTTTGAACAGTACCGGATGTTTGCAAAGCTTTTTCATAGTCATCCTGTGCTTTTGTAAGCTGATTTAACGAACGATCATACTCTTCCTGGGCAATAACACCATCTTTATACATAATGGCAAAATGTTTATAGTTTTCTTCCGCATCATTTAACTTTGCCTTAGTAGCATTAACATCAGATCCGGATTTAACCTTTGCCGGAACAACAACGTTTTCGACAACTTCAATTTCTGCAAGAACCTGTCCTCTTGTAACATTTTGTTCTGGCTTAACAAAAATATTTTTAACCTTTCCGGAATTTTCAGCATCAACAGCAATAAAATCTGGCTCAATTACAGCATCATTAGATGATACAAAAGAAGAATTATAAGCATAAATACCGGAAGCTCCGATGATTGCTGTGATTGTAAGAAGAGAAGAAATAACTATAACTTTTTTATCCATAATACCCTCAAAATTTTGCATAAAAATATTTAGCTAACAACATAATTAGCATAAATTAATAAAAAAAACAAGAAACAATCCAATCCCTAGTCATATTCTTCTATTTTCACATAACAAGGAGAATTGGTTTCCATACATCCTTCGTCAATATCGACAGATGGTGGAGTAGGATAAGCTGAAGCAGGCAGTTTGAACGGAGAGCCTTCAGGAAAATCATCCTGGAAGTTAAATGACATAGCTTCTGACGAATCAATAGTATTGCCCCAGGCTCTATGCTTGGCTTCGTAATAAGAAGTTGCCTCGGAAAGGTTGTCGTCAACCTCATCTGAGCTTATAGGCGGATAAACGACTCTTGCATACATATAACGTGTATCAATTTCAGGGTATCCGACAGGAATAACCTCGGTTGAATCAGTTACAACGAATGCTACAATATCTGCCATCTGTTTTTCAGTCCAAATAGGTGTATTTGGTCTTTTCTCGGCATTTAAATCTGCAATTACAACAAAGTATTTATAAGTAGTACTCATACCGTTTGATTCAGTTTCAGTATGTGTATATGGAGTACCGTCAGTATTTGCCGAAATATAAATACGTACGCCGTTAGATGCAATTATCTGAATTTTGTCCTCAGGATATTCTGTTGTTGTTAAACTTACAATTCTATTAATATCACAATAATTTTCATTAGAATTAATAAATTCTAAAAGAGCATTGCAAAAATCAACAGAGTTTGTCGGGAATTCTGCCCTGGTAAACATAGCATTATAAATGGCAGTATTAATTGTATGGTACATACGGTAATAAATCCATTTTACAGATTTTTCAAAAGGTTTGATGGTAACAACAGCAATAGAAGCAATTACACCAATAACAACAAAAACCATCATCAACTCTGCCAATGTTAATGCTGTTTTTTTCTTAAAAAACTTGAACATAATCCAACAACCCCCAGAGGTAATACTTTTATATTATATCATAAGAATAGTGGATGTGTCAAGATTGATAAAACCGTAGAATAAGGAGAGTTAAGTTTTATTTAAATTCAACAAAAAATAGTTACATTTCGTAAAATATGTGGTATAATAGATATACGGGATTGATTATTTTTGGCTGAACAATGGAGATTTTGAGTATGAATAATATTCTTAACAGAGTTACTAAAAACTCTAAAAATGCGTTTTCTTTAGCAGAAATGCTTTTGGTTCTTTTGATATTATCTTTTTTAATAGTTTCACTTGCTCCTATTGCATATAAGAAAATACCTAAAAAAACTGACAGACTTCCTCATGGTCGTTTTGAATGCTACTATGATGGTGAAAAACTTATGCAGTATACTGCAGACGAAATTTATGGAGAAACAACACCTAAAGAGGTTACAAAGTGTGAATTCACTCCGCCTGTAAAAGCTTCATTCTTCATTATTCAAGCAATTGGCGGTGGTGCCGGCGGTACATATATCACAGAAGACCCAAACTCTACAACACCAATATATGAATCCGGTACAATTAAATCACCAACAACAAGTAACTCTTTAAGCGGAACTTATACTCAAAGTAATTGTATAATTTCAGACACAGGCGATGCAGGTAATGGAGGAGATGCAGAAGGCTCCTGCCCTACCTGGCTGAAAGATATATGGAATACTCAACCTCCAACAGTTACCCTTAGTGCTTGCGCTGCAGGCGGCGATGGCGGCGTAGGTACTGCAAAAAAATATGAAAATGGCGACATTAATCGTTCCAGAGGCGGCGATGGCGGTGATGGAGATTGTACAGAGTTTACAACACGAGCCCCTATGGATATGACATTTGAATACAGTGGTTCAAAATCTGGCGGTAATGTTACTTTAAAATACCCTGACGGAAGCTGCTTGTTAGGCGGTGGAACTAACGGTTCAGATTCTTCTGACCCTCTTGTTAATGGTACTTCAGGCTCAACCGGAACTTCTACATGTACGCCGATAACCGGCTCAACCTCCGGCGGTTCCGGTAGAGAAGGCTGTTTTACAAATGAATCTTGTCCTCGTTATAGCGGTAGCTCTGGAAGCTTCAGCCTCCCGGATGTATCATATAAAAGACAAGGTACAAAAGCCGCTACCAGATACGGCTATATGGGTAATACAGGTGAATACCAATCAATGTTCTTCCCTGGTATCAACGAATCTCTTGACATAACTGTAGGTAAAGGCGGAACACCTGGTACAAGCATTTCAAACCCTGCAGGCGGAGATGGCGGTGATACTTTAATTAAAATTAAAAATGCTTCAAATTCCGAAGCTATAAGAGCCAAAGGCGGCAAAGGCAACAGCCTTGGCGGGAGTTATAGTTTCTGGCTCAAAGGCGGTGCTCCGACCGATCAGGGAGCTGTAGATGCAGATGCAAGATTTGCTGTTGCTTCAGGCTTCTCTACATTCATTGAGTTAGATGAAGACAGCAAAATGCCTTCCAAGATTACAGGTACTATGACCGGTATGGGCGGAGATGGAGCATATTCTATCGTTAGAAATACTGACTCAATTGAACAAATCCATATCAACGGGGTATTTGTTACCAATGAAGAATACCATTCAGTAAACAAAAGCCAGGCATACCAATGTATAGATAAACGAGGAAATGTTCTTAAAACAATAAGCGGAACTGAATCAGTATGTCCGGCACAACCGGGTAACAGCGGAGCCGTTGTTATAGTGTGGTAAGGAAAATAAATGATAAATATAGATAAAAATAATAAATTAGCATTTTCACTATTTGAAACACTGGTAGTTATGGGTATAGTTGCTATATTCGTAACTGCCTGTGCTAATGTTTTTACAAAGAAAAGAAACAGAGTAACCGAAAAAACACCTCATGGAAGATTTGAATGCTACTACTCAAACGGTTCATTAAAACAGCAGTATTTTGTTGAAAATATACCGCGGAGTTTAGAGTCGGTAAGTATATGCAAATTTAAACCTATAAAAAATGCGCCTTATTATGTTATTAACCTTGTAGGAGGAGGCGGTGCCGGTTCAGCGTCAAGCAGCGGCCATGGCGGTGGTGCTGGTGAGTACAAAAGTTTCTTTGTAACAAGTATTGAAAAAGAACTCGAAATTACTCCGGGAAGAGGAGCTGCGGTTGGGGGTTCTGCAACACAGTCAATAGTTAACTCAATAGAATCAACCGGAACGAAAACAATTGCTTCTGTAAACGGTGGAACATACGGATTTGATAAATCAACTATGAACGGCAATAACGTATCAGGCTGTAGTGTTATAAATGCAAAATATGCATGCGCAAGGCAGCCGGTTTGTAATGCTTATACAGAATATGTACAGATTTCATACTGTAAAGAAGATGATATGGGCGGCACAAATGATGACGCATATGTTACTGAACAGTTAAAGTATATTGACATTAACAGCCAAACTGTTCTTAACGGTAATATGGTTACATATGAAGAACCTGATGATAAAACTTTTAAGTTTGCACTTACAATACAATCAAATATGACAGATGGGGCTGATGTATCGCAATTTAACACCTATCTTAATGCAATTGGTGTTGAAAGCGGTATAATTACAGCTGCTCCAGGGAACGGAGGAGCAAAAGGTCAACCCGGAAACGACGGTGGAGCTGTTATAATCTGGTAATAATCTATCAATAATAGGAGTCTGGTTAATTATGATTAATAATAATAAATCCATTTTAAAAGAAGGTTTTTCACTTGTTGAAATGCTGTTGTTACTTATGATAGCATCACTTATTACAGCAGGCTCTATGTCTGTTATTACAAAAAAACACAGTCGTGTTCCTAAAAAAATAGTTCATGGTAAATATACCTGCTACAGAACAAGCGAAGGCAAACTAATGGAAGAAAGATATGTTGAAAAAGCCCGTTTGTATAAAAGAGAAGTAGCAGAATGTAAATTTGAACCGCCTGCAAAAGCTTCATATTTTTATATCCAGCTTGTTGGCGGCGGCGGTGCCGGTGGAGATGCAGGATATGACGGGAATACACGAAACAGCGTTAATGAAAGCGGTACTAAAACTGCTTACGGCTGGACTGAAAGTGAAATTAACGGAAGTCCGTTTTATATGACACTTTCTGACTGGCAAGGTTTTGTCGCAGGAGATGTGGTATATGCCTGTGCAACTTCCGGAAGCGGCGGTGATGGTTCCGGCGCAGGTGAGAGTTATCTTGGAAGTACAGGAAAGTGCAGATGCGGTTCCAATGAAACTGCCGGAATGACTGAAGCAGACTGTACAGCAATGTCAACAGAGGCAGTCAGCTGCAGCTGGTCAGCTGAAGTTCTGGATAGAACAGTTCCAGGTGGCTCGGGAGGCTCCAGTGCAACCTGTAATACAGGTTCTGTAGCGGTAGGTCTTGGTTTAAAACATGAAGCAACTAACGACAGCGGAAGCAGTGGGAGTGATTACAGTTCAAGTATTTATATTAATGATGGTCTTTCCGGTGGAGACGGCGGAAATGCATCAGCTGCAATCAGTCAAAATGGAAGTATTGTAGCTTCTTGTACAGCCTATGGCGGAACAGGAGGCAGCCCGGCAACAAGAACACCTTGTTCTGATTATTCATACTGCTATAATGCCACAGCAGGTAGTGACGGTTCAGATGGTTATTGTAACGGAAGCTGCGACAATAGCTGTTCAGCAGGAGAACACTCTCCTAGTTACTCTTGGAGTCATGAGTATGATACAAAATATATGACAGCAGGAGAAGGCGGAACTGCTGGAGAATATCTTGCAATATTTGTACGTTCATTTAAATCAAATACTGTTGATCTTAAACCAGGAAGAGGTGGTGCAGCACCCGCTTTAGGTTCAGGAGATGATGGTAATCCGGGAGAAGAAACCAGTATGTCTAACGGAGCATTATCAGTTCCCGGTGGATTAGGAGGAAAAGGTAAGCAGCCGCTTCCTGTAAAAATACTGCCTCCGGCACCAGGGTATCCATCTGAAGCTGAAGATAGTGCAAATACCCATACAGGAATTTCACCTAACCATATAGGCTCAATATCAACTTATGAAAGAGCTGCAAATGTTACCAATATGAATGATGTTCCACCTACGGAAGGTGATGGAATTGACCTGAATACTTTCGGCAGAGGCGGTAATGGCGGTACTTCGCAAGATAACTGCTGGATTAGTACACATATCCGAAAATTTGCCGGTAATACGCTGAGCTCATCATACACAGGTCCAATAAGCTGCTCTGACACAAGCTATACAAATGTTGCAGCTACTGCAGGTGCACCTGGATCTATAGTTATAATTTGGTAGAAATAAAAATAAAAAAGGACAATGGCAAATGAAAATAACATTAAAAAGATATGGTTTTACTTTGGCGGAAATGATGGTATGTCTTGCAGTTCTGTCAATAATTGCAACAATGTTAATTCCGGCAATAATGCAGGTCAAACCGGCTAAAAATAAAATTTTGTTCAAAAAAGCATATTATCTTGCAGAAAGGATCGTTACAGAACTTGTAAACGATGAAGATATGTATGCTACCAAACTCGGTAAAGAAGGATTTGATGAAATCGAACCTGCAGCTATAGATTCATCTATTTCAGGCAATACAAAATTCTGCAAACTATTTGCAACAAAAGTAAACACTGTCGATGATGTTCCGAACTGTGTTGCCAACCAAATAGCATTTATTTCAAGTGATGGTATTGAATGGATAATGCCTATAACAGACTTTACCACAGATGCAAAAATTAAAGTCGATGTAAACGGCTCCGATAAAAAACCTAACTGTATGTATAACAAAACTGATCCTGAAAAATGCTCTGATCCGGATATATTTGAAATCTTTATCAAAAAAGACGGTAAAATGTATGTCACAGATGAAAAAGCTAAAGAATATTTGAAATCTAATGATACTATCAAAAGATAATATTGTTTTAGCTTGTTGAAAAATTTTCACTTTTTAAATAATATGTCAGTATCATGAAAAAATGTTTTATGATACTGACTTTTTTATTAATAGGTTTTGTGTTTGCGGGGCATAGAAGCACTGTGCCTTCAGTTCACAGCTTTACACAGACTGTAGTAAGTATTAATAAAACTCTTGAAATTAATAATAACGATACATTTAACCTCAAAAATATAACAACAGACATATCAAATTCCGATTATTCGCTTAGAAATCATAATAAAAAGATAATTCATATTCCGGAAGTCACACCTGATTTTGTAAGTTTGGAAAGTTTTTTCTTAAACAAAAAGCCTACATTAACCTTCAACCCGGATTTTTGTTCAAATCCTTATAATTTCAGGTATGAGATTAATCCGCGTGCTCCTTAACTTCGTTTAAAATATTAAAACAACAAATGTAATAAACGAAATCGGAGAGTACTTAAAATGGATATATTAAATTTTGTTCAGGCACACAGTGTCGGAGTTTCGGCGGCAATATTGATTATCGCCTACATATTTATTGCTCTGGAAAAAATTCCAAAAGCAACAGTGGCACTTCTTGGTGCTGTAGCAACAATTCTTTTAGGGCTTTTAAGCCAGCATAAAATGGCAGGCGATGCAATCAACAGCCTGTACTTTATTAATTATATTGATTTTAATGTAATATTTTTGCTCGTTGCAATGATGATTATTGTAAGTATTGCGACAAAAAGCGGAATGTTCAACTGGATTGCTAATGAACTTTTGAAGCATACAGGCGGAAAGCCTATACTTATATTGTTTGTTTTAGGCTTATTTACCGCAGTTACATCAGCATTTCTTGATAATGTTACAACAGTTATTTTGATTATGCCTGTAACATTCTTTATTGCTAAAAAGCTCGACATCAATCCTATTCCTTTTTTAATTACAGAAGTTTTTGCATCAAATATAGGAGGAACATCAACTCTTATCGGGGATCCTCCAAACATAATTATCGGCAGTGCTGCCGGACTTTCTTTTATGGATTTTGTAAAAGAATTAACACTGATAGTTTTCATTATTTTACTTGTTGTTCTTGGCGTAATGGCATTATTTTTCCGTAAAAGCCTTGTAACTACAAAAGAAAAAATGGAACAGGTGGCTCTGCTTGATAACTCGCATACAATAACAGATAAAGCTCTTATGATTAGAAGTGTTATCATATTAGCCGGTGTAATATTAGGTTTTATAACACATGATATAACACATATTGAAACATCAGTTATGGCTATGCTTGGTGCAAGCATACTTCTGATATTTGAAAAACCTTCTGAAATATGCAAAGAAGTTGAATGGAATACAATATTCTTCTTTATCGGCTTATTTATAATTATCGGCGGACTTGAAGCTTCCGGCGGTATTGCATTAATGGCAAACTGGATTATCAAAATTACCGAGGGTTCTCAGGCTGCAACCTCACTGTTAATTCTCTGGGGCTCAGGCTTTATCTCCGGTATTATTGATAATATTCCATATACTGCAACTATGACACCTATGATTTTAGAAATTGAAAAAGTTATGGGCGCAAGCTATGCCGAACCGTTATGGTGGTGTTTGTCATTAGGTGCCTGCCTTGGCGGCAACATGACAATTATAGGTGCAGCTGCAAATGTTATAGTTTCTGAAACTGCGGCTTCCAAAAATTATCCGATTTCGTTTATGAGATTTATGAAGTACGGTATCATTGTTATGCTTATTTCTTTGATACTAAGCTCCATCTATATTTATTTACGATTTTTGAGATAAGGAGATTGCAAATATGGATAAGAAAACTAAACAGGAAACAGGGCATCCTGCCCAGTTTAATTACAATAGGAACGAAGTTTTCGGAGGTCTTTTGTTCTTTGTAATTGTTTTAATAGGAATGTATATTGCATCCAATTTTATAAAATAATAATTTTTAGCAGGTATTCAAAAAATACCTGCTTTTTTTATTAAACTTTCCGGTATTGAAATATTTTTTAACTGCTTTAAAATAATAAAAAAATAAGGAGAGAATATGTTTTTAATGATATTAAAATGGCTAGGTTTAGCACTTATAATTATGTTTGTCGGCTGGGTAACCCCGGGTATTTCAATCGAAAACTTCACAACAGCAATGATAGCAGCTGTAGTAATAGCATTAATTAATGCTTTTATAAAACCTGTACTGCTTTTACTAACACTCCCTATAAATATATTGACACTTGGAATCTTCACTCTGGTGATAAACGCACTGCTGTTTATGTTTGTAGCATACCTTGTTCCGGGAATTGAGGTAAGCGGATTTTTAAGTGCATTAGTAGGTTCACTTTTAATTTCAATTTTTTCTATCGGTCTTGCCTGGATATGATATTGCAGGCGGGAAGCGAAGCTGTGAAAGCAAAATTGCACTAATCATAAAAACGCATCCGATTGCTTCTCTGAAAATCATACTCTCACCGAGCATAACCATACCGCCAAGTACGGCAAATACAGATTCCAAACTAAGTATCAGAGAAGCAATCACCGGACTTGTGCCTTTCTGCCCGAAAATCTGAAGCGTATAGGCTACACCAGTTGCAAGAATACCGGAAAAAAGAATAGGCTCAATTCCGGCTCTGAGAGCAGAAAGCTGTGGGTGTTCAAATATAAACATTAACGGAACAGAAAGTAAACAGGCTGTAAAAAATTGCACACACGAAAGTTTTGCAGAACTAACTTTATGTGAATAATAATTAACAACAATTATATGCAAACCAAACAGGAAGGAACTAACCAGCAGCAGAGCATCGCTTATTTCAACATGACCTGTATTTTTAAAACACAAAAGATATAATCCGATTACAGCAAGTACTATACTAATTTTAACGTTAAACCGGAGTTTCTTCTTCATAAAAACAGCAATAAGCGGAACAAAAATAACATACAAAGAAGTAATAAACCCTGCTTTTCCTGCCGGAGCATAAACCATACAATACTGATTTATTGTAAGGGCTGAAAACAAAAGAAAACCACACAACATACCGCCTTTAGCAAGGATTTTATGCTGAGCAGCTTTTTCCTGAGATGTTCTTGTATCATGTTTCATAGAAATCATTTTTAAAACACCTATAACCGGAAGCAGGCTTAAGCCGCCAAGAAAAGTTCTTGCAGCATTAAAGGTAAACGGACCAACAAAAGCCATACCTGATTTTTGAGCTACAAAAGAAACTCCCCAGATAAATGCAGTAGTTAAAAGTGCAAAATTAGAATATATACTCTTTATATTATTCTTTTTATTCATAGGAATATTTTATACAAAAAAGAGGGATAATTAAATCCCTCTTATGGAAGCGTTACATTTCAAACTTTTGAGAACTCATCTTTTTAAATTCATCGGCACTGACTGTATCAGGAGCCTGCGCTTTAGGTTCAAGCCCTCTTTCAATCAATTTTGCCTGTTCTCTCTTCAACTTGTCCGAAGCAATAACAAGATCGCGATCCTTTTGGGTTGCAATTACCTTAATTGTCATTTCGGTTGGAGAACCGTCTTCACCGACTTTTTCCTGAACTTTGTAACTAGGCCAGTTGTCTGGAAGTTTTTTAATTACAGTGTAATCCTTATCCAGCCCTAAACGTTTATCAATTTCGTTTTCCAGAATGTTTGTAACATATTCCTTTTGTGATTTAAATCTGCAAGGATAAACTATTTCTGTACCGATAACCTCCTCCGGATCACGTCTTTCATGTTTTTTAAACAGTTCAGCCGCTGCCTGCAAATGACCTAACTCATATGCAAGAAACTCTTCCCAGACAGGTTTCAGCATATCATCAACCTCATCAGCCATACAGTTATGATATGTACAAACTTCTGTAAATTCATGAAGAAGTAGTTTCTCATATAAAGATTCTGTAGGATCAATCAAAGATTCGTACATTGTAACATGTTCTTCTTCAACGTCTTTAATCTCAGCGTAGGTTTCCCGCAAACATTCATTTCCGTATTCCATACCATGTTCTGCATAATAATTATGAGTCTGCTGTTCTCCGGAAACAAGTGTAAGAATATTAACTTTGGTCTGTGGAGAAGCTGTTGCTTTGTCATAGTGTTCTCTAAGTCTTAAAATATTGTCATTATGGTGGTTTTGTGTAGGACGGCTTATCATAATATCAGTCTGCGCCTGTACTATATCATCCGGATCAATACCATGCTCCATATATGCCCATTGGCTGTATCTGTACAGGTGGTCGAAATCTTCAAGCAAACCAAAGTTAAATGTTTCTCTAACATAATCATCCGGTTCATTCTGTGCAAGCCAGGCAGTTAAATCAACTGCAACCTGCTCGTAACCTAAAGTCGTTTCCAAAACAGACTGATCCGCAGGGGACATCCAGTTAACAGTTGTCTGCTGCATATCCTCTATTCTTTTTGTCATAGCCAGAAACTGTTTAGTTTCCTCATCATCTGTAATTCTTGCAAAATTATGTTTAAAATTCCACGCTTCAATTTCAATACCATTCATTAAAATCTGTCTGGTGCGTGTATAACAATCAACTTCATATTTGTTAAAGTGCCTGTGGGCAATATTATGCCAGCTTCTAAGCTGCTTTTCAAGGGAAATTCCCTTTTCCTTCAACGGGTTAAAACTCATGTGATATTTCTCCTTTCCTTTTTGGGAACAATAGAATAATAATACCTGCTGTGAAAAATTTGATTACAGAACTGTTTAACCGTTAAGTCTAAAATTTCTACACAAACTAAAAGCAATTTTTCTGCTTTCTGCTTAGACCGGGCTATGAATTTTTTATTTTATCATCCCGGCTATACTGCATCTGCTAAAGGAGAAAAATATGTATACAATTAGAAAAAGCAATGAACGCGGGAGTACAAAATTATACTGGCTGGACAGCAAACATACATTTTCATTTGCTAACTATATAGATGTAAAACATATGGGGTTTGGTCCGCTCAGAGTGATTAATGATGATATTGTAGCACCGTCAGAGGGTTTTGGGCTGCACCCGCACGACAATATGGAAATAATAAGTATTGTCCTTTCCGGAGAACTTGAACACCGCGACAGTATGGGAAATACTTCGGTTATGAAAGCCGGCGATATACAAAAAATGAGTGCAGGCACAGGGATTTTCCACAGTGAATTTAATGCTTCTGACAAAGTACCTGTTCACTTTCTACAAATTTGGATTATGCCTAATGTTCAAAATATTTCACCAGGTTACGGGCAGAAAAACTTTCCGCGGGAGGCAATGCTGAACAAGTTATGCCTTATCGGTTCACTGGAAGGTGAAGATAATGCGTTTAAGATATATCAGGATGCAAACGTTTATGAAACGATAATAGAAAAAGAAAAAACTGTATCATATCAGCTAAGACCATCAAGAAAAATCTGGATACATATAGCAACAGGCTCGGTTATTATAAAAGATACGGAACTTTTTGCAGGTGATGGTCTGGGAATAAGAGAAGAAGATGAACTAATTAATATAACAGGAATTGCAGATGAGTCCATTATTATAATATTTGATATGAAGTAATTGTTAAAAATTTCCGCCTTTGACATTTTCTGGTATACTGGAAAGACAGAGGCGGACTATGGATTTGGCAAAAGAAAATTTGAATAAAGCATTCTCTCTGCATTCTCAAGGGGATTATAAAAATGCAGAAAAGTTTTATATTAAGGTTCTTAAAGAAAATCCGCATAACAGCGAAGCTTTAAATCTGCTCGGACTTTTAAAATACCAGACAAATAACATTAGTGATGCTGAAAAATTTATAAAACAAGCAATCAAATATGAAAAAAACATTTATTACTATGAAAATCTTGCAGGAATTTATATAAAACAGGAAGAATGGGAAAAAGCAATTTGCATTATAAAAGAAGCATTCCTGACAGATAATGGCAGTTTCACATTATGGTTTAACCTGGGTCTGGCATATAAAAGCCTCTTAAACTTTGAAGAGGCAGAAAAAGCTTACCTTAAAGCGCTCCAGCTAAAACCTCATTCAGAAAAGGCGAACTTTAACCTTGCGGCATTGTATCTGTTATTAAACAATCCTCATGGAGCAATTAATTATTACAACAGAGTTTTAAAAATTAATCCTGATGACCGGGAAAGCAAATATTTCTTATCACTTGCCTATTTCAGAAAAAAAGATTACGAACATGGTTTCAAATATTTTGAGGAGCGGCTTTGCAGAGAAACTGCAATTAAAACACAGGAGGTTACCTACCCGAACTTAACACTAAAAGCCCCATTGTGGCAGGGCGAACAAATCTTTGGCAAAACAATTTATGTATATTATGAAGCAGGTTTCGGAGATGTAATTATGTTTGCACGTTACCTGCGGGAATTACAAACAAGATGCAGAAAAATTATCTTTAAACCCCAGCAGGAACTTGCTGAATGGTTTCGGGAAAACTTTCCGGATATTGAGATTATGGATACATTTAAAGATGAGAAGAGTATATCATTTGATGTTCATGCCCCAATTCTCAGCCTTCCTTACCTTTTAGGAAGGGACAACCGGAATATATTTAAACCGGTTTCAAAATATTTATCCGCCGATAAGACAAAAACTGATTATTATAAAACAACATTTTTCAACAATTCCAAAACAAAAATAGGTATTAAATGGCAGGGGAATACGTTTTATGAAACAGGCAGGGTAATCAACGTTGAAGCGTTCAACAGATTATTCGCTCTGCCTGATATACAGGTATATTCATGCCAGACATATGAAGGCTCTGAAGAATTGAAAAAGCTTCAGGATAAAAATATTATAGACATCAGCCATACATTTAAAAACTTCTCAGACACAGCTGCCGCTGTAGAAAATATGGACCTGGTTATCTGTAATGACACTTCTCTTGCACATGTTGCAGGCGCTCTGGGCAAAAAATGCGCAATTCTTTTGCCTTATCAGTATAACTGGCGCTGGCATATGGATTTAAACCATTGCGACTGGTATGACAGCGTAAAACTTTATAAAAGAGAAAGAAATGAAACCTGGCAGGAACTTATGGACAGAGTTATAAGTTCTGAATTTAAGTAACGATATATTTATGTTATTATTATTTTATGGGAAATAAAGTAGCTGTTTTATATATTGTTACCGGACGATATGTGTGTTTCTGGGATGAATTCTATCCAAGTTGTGAAAAGTATTTCTTACCTGATGCGCAGAAGAAATATTTTGTATTTACTGACGCAGAACATCTGAATTTTGAAGAAAATGATAATGTTTTAAAAATTCATCAGGAAAAATTGGGCTGGCCTTATGATACAATGCTGAGATTTGATATATTTTTAAAGCAAAAAGAAGCGTTAAAAGAATATGACTACATATTTTTCTTCAATGCCAATACCAAATTCTTAAATTATGTAAGAGAAGAAATTTTGCCAAACGAAGAAAATGACTGGTTAATAACAGGTTCACACCCTGCATTTTACAATAAACATCCTGATGAATTCACCTACGACCGAAACCCTGAATCGCAGGCATATATCCCATATGGTGCAGGAAAGCATTACGCAACCGGAGCTTTAAACGGAGGAAGTGGGGCTTCATTCCTTGAAATGTGCGAAGAACTGTCCCGTTTAACTCATATTGACATGGATAACGGTGTAGTACCTCTCTGGCACGATGAGAGTATGCTTAATAAATATATGTTAAATAAGAACCCTCTTATAATGCCGGTAAATTATTTATACCCTGAAGAAAGATGGATGCCACGTAAATGGTATAGAAATAATCCGTTTAAAAAAGATATTAAAATTTTATCTACAGACAAAACGCATCCAAGATATGGCGGAAAAGAATACTTGAGAGGAATTTCCGACAAAAAAGCTAAAATGCCGAATCCAATCTTTTCTGTTTCATACGAAGATGCAAAAAAAGTTTTAAGAATATTAGGCTTTAAAATCAGAATTGTATAATTATACAGATAATTCCTGCTTTCGGGTTTCTAAGTTAAAGCCAGATGAACAATTCAGACTTTTATCGACCTCTGTTTAAGCATTTTTAACAATTTATTATATTTACCTTAAACTTTTCATACAATTTTTCAAGAAATAACTTTGCCGGCTTTGAAAATATCTGGTTTTTCTTCCAGGCAATGCTGATACCTACTTCAAGTTTGGGTTCTAAAGGTCGAAAACACAACGGGCTGTCAATTGTTGTTGCAATTAATCTGTCCAGCCCCAGAGCATAACCTATTTTATCTTCTGTCATAATTGCCGCATTGTATAAAAGATTATAAGTTCCTACAATATTCAATTTGTCGTAATCCTCGCCAAACCAATTTAATATAGGGTTATCCTCTATAGTTTTCTTAATTACCTGTCTTGAAATAAGCAAAGGCAATCCTATTAAATCTTCGACTTTTATATTTTTCTTTTTTACCATTGGATCATCATTCCTAAGCAAAATTCCCCATGTATCTTTTTCACCTAAATCAATGTAGTTGTATTTCTCAAGGTTAAAAGGTTGAATCAATACGCAAAAATCCAATAATCCTTTATCTAACCTTTCAACAAGATCTTCACTGTCACCCGAAACTATGTGAAATTTGATTTTAGGGTAATCCTTTTTCAAGGTTTTCATAACATCAGTTATAATCTTAATGGATTTAGTTTCACCTGAACCGATAAAAATATCACCTGCAACGTCATCTTTAATTGTAGAAAATTCATTTTCTGTTTTCTCTACAAGTTCTATTATTTCCTCAGCACGTTTTTTTAAAAGCATTCCTTCCGGAGTTAGAGAAATACTGTGATTTCCCCTTACAAAAAGCTTTTGCCCTAATTCTTTTTCTAAATCTTGCAGCTGGCGGGATAATGTAGGCTGGGTCAGGTGCATAAGATTGGCTGCCTTAGTGATATTTCCCACTTCCGCCACCGTTAAAAAATATTTTAGTACTCTGATTTCCATAAATTTATTTTATTTAATTTAGAAATACCTGTCAAGCATTTCTAAATATACGATATAAGTATTTGCTATTTCTACTAGAATCGTACATAATAATTCTATGAATAACGAAGATTTCTTAAAATATATGGCTACACAAAAAAACGTTGAAAAAGGTACCAAAGTGTTTGAAAAATTTCATACACATAGCCAAGAAGCCTTAAAGATTACAATGGAACTTAACAATAAGTACCATACTCCAGAAGAAATTGTCGAAATATTTTCTCAACTTACGGACAAAAAAGTTGATAAAAGTTTTAGAATGTTTCCACCGTTTTATACGGATTGTGGAATAAATATAACCGTTGGAAAAAATGTTTTCATAAATGCCTGCTGTAAGTTTCAGGATCAGGGCGGAATTGAAATAGGAGATAATGTTTTAATCGGCCATTCAGTCGTGATTGCAACTTTAAACCATGATTTTAACCCTGAAAAAAGAGCTGATATGACACCAAAACGGGTAAAAATCGGTAATAATGTTTGGATAGGTTCAAATGTTACAATTTTACCAGGCGTAGAAATCGGCGAGGGGGCAGTTATTGGAGCTGGAAGTGTCGTTACTAAAAATGTTCCGCAATATTCGATTGCAGCAGGTAATCCTGCCAAAATTATTAAAACATTAAACAAAGGAGAGTAATAAAATGTTGTATGATACACATTACAAGGAAGGTAAAAAAATTACTTTTAAAAAGTTTGATTTGAATATTGCAGGATTGTTATTTTTACCGCCAACTTTTGATGAAAATAAAAAGTATCCTGCTGTAGTATTAACTCATCCTGGAGGAGGTGTAAAGGAACAGTGTTCATCTCTATATGGATGGCATTTAGCTCAAAACGGATATGTAGCTTTAGCATTTGACGCAAGCCATCAGGGTGAAAGCGAGGGGATGCCAAGGTGTCTTGAAGATCCGGCAAGCAGAGTTGAGGATATTCATTCTGCTGTTGACTATCTAGTAACATTACCTTATGTTGATGAAGAAAAAATCGGAGCAATGGGAGTTTGTGCAGGCGGCGGGTATACAATGAATGCCATTCAAACAGATTTAAGAATTAAAGCCGCAGCAGGAATAAGTACTTGGGATGTAGGCAATAGCGCAAAAAACGGATTTCCAGGTGTGAATGAAGAAAACTTTTTGCAAAATCTTTTAAAACAGGTAGCCGAAGCAAGAACTTCAGAAGCTCGGGGCAAAGAGCCAAAATATTGGAAATATGTTCCGGAAACCCCTGAAGAAATAGCAAATGCACCATCAACTATAGTTAAGGAGGCGAGTGAATACTACAGAACAGAGCGTTGTTTTTACCCTACAACAACTAACAGGTACCTTGTTTCAAGCAACGACAAACTTGCAGCATGGGACGCGTTCAGTCATATTGAAACAGTTTCCCCAAGACCAATTTTATTAATTGTCGGCTCTAAGGCTGATACTTTATATTACAGCGAAGACTGTTACCAAAAAGCACTTGAACCAAAAGAAATATTTACAATTCAAGATGCAACACATGTTGATTTATATGACAAGCCACAATTTGTGGAACAAGTTGTAGCAAAACTCGTTTCTTACTTTAATCAATATTTAGGATAGGAGTATTAAATGCAGACACTTAAATTAAATAATGGTATAAAAATGCCGGTTTTGGGCTTTGGAGTTTTCCAGGTCGATAATGAAACTTGTCAGAGAGTTGTAGAAGACGCTCTATCTGTTGGCTATAGATTAATTGATACTGCAAGCAGTTATCAAAACGAAACTCAGACTTGAACTCCATTCGATAAAGTAACAATATATAATATATAATATATAATATTTATCCTCTTTTTTCTGTAAAAAGTTGTATTAATGCATAACCATCCAAACAACCTTCTATACTGTACAATGTATCAAAGTCAATAGCAAACTTGAGATACCTAAGTCAAGCGAAAAAATATACATTGATATAAGTGATGAACTTGCAAAAATTCTCAAAGGATGGAGTCTTGTCTGTCCTCCACACATACTAAATTAAATCTTATATTTCCTAACAAGGAAGGTAAATATCAATGTGCTGATAATATAGTAAAAAGCTTTATTCATTAAATATTGGTCCCCACGCTTTATGACACACCGATGCAACCTTAGGCTTGCTAACGGTGCCAAACTCAATTAGATATGCTTCAATAAGACAATAGATTTATACGACCATTTTTAATAGAATTTAATGATAAGTATGTGAACTTACCGAATAGCATAGTAAATCAAACTATTGAACCGCAAGAAATTATCAGAATATTTGGAAGGTAAATCATTCCTATGTATGTGAGAGTTTATGAATATTGAAATCTATATTAATTCTATCTGGGATAGAAAATTCAAAGTTTCTTTTTCTTGTATCAGGAACACTAAATACATTATATCTGTCGATTAATTTTAAATCCGCATGATTAATACTATTTTTATTAGCTGCGTTTTCTATATATTTTCTAAGTTTATCTAAATATTCTGGATTTTTAGCATCCCGCATATCCATTATATCTACAACCTTAAACCTATTTTTACCCAAGCTAGTTATATACGGTGCGACATGCCCCAAATCAGACCCGAGCCAAGCAGCAATTCGTGCTTGTTCCAGCATTGGTAATATTGTAGTAGGATTATTGTTTCTTATCTGTTCATAAGCACGCTCACGCAATTCCGTACCATAAATAACCCCTCTTGCTACAACCAACAATTCCCAAATAGGTTTATCAAATTCAGGGCAGACTTCCCCTTTCCAATAATTATGAATCCAATCATCTTGTTTATTCTCTTTTGAAAGATAAAATGTAATCCAGTTTGAATCCATTTTAGAATAAATTGAATTAGGGGCTATGCCGACTTCTGCTAAACAAAAAGGATTCATATATTCAATATTCCAAGAATCTGCGGCGATTTTGGCAGTTTCCGGATTTTCAAAATAATAAAACCCTCTAAAACGAGACACTTTATTTGGGTAAAATTTTTGTCTTATAATTTCTAATTTTAACTCATTTATTGATTGAATGGATTGCATATTTTTTAAAAATTTTATTTGCCAAAAACTAATAGCAGGATTCTTCTCTATCGGATAACAATCAGGTGATATTAATATCCCTCGATATGTTTCCCAGGCAACCACAGGGTCAGTTATATTCAAATATGTCCATACAGTTTTTGCATCCATAAGGTAAATTCCTAGTTTTAAATTTTAAGTATATGTAAAACGACAGTTGATTTGATGATTTTGAACAGGGAATTTGAGTATTAAAATTTTTCAAATTGTGCTAGCAAATTTTATTTTTACACATTTTACAATAAATAATATATATACTATGCTAAGGAGATCAATGTAATGCACATTAGTCCAATTAATAATAATTATAAAGCACGGAAAAATTATTCTAAGGATATTTCATTTAAAATGAAATATCCCATGATAAAAACAAAAAATGTAGATTTAGGATTTGTTAAATCCATTGAAAATAGTTTAGATTCCTTACCTGATAAATGGGCTGAAATATTATCAAAAAATAATTATAAATTGTATTGTTCAAATACTATTCAAGATACTTATGATCATTTAAACTTATGGGATACTGCACCGAACTGGGATGCAATAACTTGTGGGCATCCTCTTTTTAGCTTCTTTTCATTTACTCCTCAAATAGGAAAAAATGATATTAAGAAGGTTGTAAACCATGAAATTTCACATGGTATAGTTAATAGTGAAAATTTAACGGAAAAAATAACTATAATGGAATCTTTAGGTGTGGATATTCAAAAGTTTCCAACAGAAAATTTAGGAGAAACTCCATTTGATATAAGACATTTGAGATGTAGATTTTTAGATAATTATAGAGTAAATGAAGTTTTGGCGGATATTTTGGCTTGGATGCAAGACGGCGGTGGTTTATGGGGTAGCGGTTATAAAGGCGGGACAAAGGAACCAGACTTTTTACGTATGAATTTCCCTAGAACATTTAAATGGTTAAGTAATTATCCAATTGGTGAACCACACAAATATGACGATATGCCTTTTTAATTATTGACGTTTAATGCCTGTGCAAAAGCTTCAAAATATTCAAACTAATCTTTAATTGTTTAGAGATAAAATAGGCTTTGATAGTGAAACTAAGGCGTATTTTCAAAAAAATTTATTCAAAAGTTAGTGTTGTTGGGGTAGAAACCACAACCTATATAAAATGACAGCCAGTTTGTGTATCTTGAACAGAGAGTTTGATCATTTCCTGTCCTTCTTAGAAAGAGAACATTCATAACATTTTTTAATAATCAGGCAATTTTTGTGAAAAAAAACTTTATATAAATACTTGGGGAAATTAAGGAAATTTTTAATGGGAATAGAAAAAATCGGAACAACTATAGGTAAAGAAATTATTGCTTGGACAAGAACAAGTTGAGAAATTTATTTTTTACGACTTCTTACAATTTCTTATATTTTAATATATGATTGTATTTTAGACTATTCCACTTTTTATATTTTCTTATAAATTTTACTCTTTTTTAGTGTTTTTTTTATAATTTTGTCACCCAAAAGTCACCCATTTTCACTTCATAAACTCAAACAATAGTCTATATTTAAACCTATACCCCCGTTTACGCAAAAATTTTATATATTCTATTCGCATTATAACAATTTCAAAAGGTCGGCTTGAATAAATTTTTTAATAGATATAAACAAAGCTATGAGCAAGAAACACCGAAACAAAAAACAAGTAATTTACATATAATTTTCATAAAAAAGTTCCGGTTATCTATAATTCCAAATCCTATAGTAAACAAAAGACTTACTATAACTGTATACCATAAAGTTCTCATCTCTTGATTGTGTACAATTCTTTTATTGTCATTTAAATATTTCATCATATCATATAATTTGGGTTTTGGATGGATAACATCTTGTTGGTTATCAGGGAATTCAACCAAGCACTTGATAACTTCCTCGTAAAAACTGATAGCTACTGTATGATTTTTTGTTATATATGCAATTCTGGACAACCAATCATAAGCGTATATTCGGTTTTCAGGTTCTCTTTCTGCAAATTCTAAAGCTTTTTGCACAAATGCCAATGCAGTTTCATAATCTTTCAAAAAATAATACATTTTGCCTATAGCCAAAAGTGAATCAAAATTAGTTTCCGATTCTTGTAACAAATCTATTGTTTTATAAAACCTCTTTTTAATACAGCAGGGTAAGTTATGTTTATAAAGACGATATTGTGATTGTGCAATACCAAGATTTAATTGAATATTTTTTTTATCACGAATTAATGCTTTTTTATAATACTTTATTGCAGCTTTATATTTTTCAAGCTTGTAACAAGCATAAGCCAAATTAGATAAATATCTACTTTCATTATGTGCCTTAAAATTTTGTATTTGTTCTTTAAGTAACTTTAAGGCCATGTTTGATAAGTCAAACATCTCTTTACTTGAAGGATTAACAGAATGAGACTTCCAAAAATGCCTAAACAGTTTAAGTTTTTCATATCGATTTTCTATATCATAAAAAATTCCGGTAGCCTTATTATAAAGCCCGAGTTCAATATAACTTATCCCTGCAAATATTAAACAAGCAACCTTATCATCAAAAGATGTATAATCTAAATATTCAGTATTTAAGAATTTATCAATTTGCTTTACAGAACGAATAACCTCTAAATACTTTTTTTTCGAAAATAAATCTTTTAATTCATTTAATTTTACATTAATGAAATGAGTCTCATCTTGATAAACCGGATTTTTCACTTGTTAACTTGACTTTCTCTGTTGTATTAGCTGTAAGTTTTTCATTAATTACAACACCGCCACTATTAATAAATTTAATCAATTCAGGATAATCTTGAATATTTTTCAATAATTTATTTCCAATTACCGGTTCATAAATAAACATAAGATATTCCTTTATCTTTTGTGATACGTACTATATAAAAAACAAACAGTAATAATTAATTGCCCTCTATGCGAACAATTTTAGCATGAACTTAATAAATTATTACTTTATTTAATAATATTTTACATTCAATATTTGAATAGACTTTTAGTTAATAGATTTTTGTCGGTATATAGTTATTTAATACAAAAAATAAATAACCATATACATTATTTATATTTTTTTCATAAATTTCAAGACACTTTTAAAACCGCCTTGTTTTCATTAGCATAAACAAAAAGCCTTGATTAATTATAATCAAGGCTGACGTTTAAAATGAAGAGAGATACTTAAATTATATAATTCTTTATCCCCTCAAATATTCCTTCTGCAAACATTTCAGGCTTGTCGCGTAATAGTTTTTCTTCTTCAGGGTTTGAGATAAACGCCGTTTCTACAAGCACAGCCGGAGCTTTTGTGGCCTTTAACACATGCAAGTCACGACGCATCTTACACCCGCGATTAAAAAGTCCGGTTTGCTTTAATAGTGCTTTTTGAATACATTCGGCCAACTGCTTACCTTTTACAGATGTCGGATAGTACAGCGTTTCAACCCCGTTTGCCGATGAGCTTGAAAAACTGTTACAATGAACAGATACAAACAAATCAGCGCCGCTCTTGTTTTCCTCTTTTGACACTTCCGTAAATGATTGCTGCTCCTGATAAACCATTACAGAATGCCCGGCATTACGGAGTTTCTGCGCAAGAATATCACAAATGCGTTTTGCTACATCTTTTTCTTTCAATCCGTTCTTTGACACCGCTCCGGGGTCGTTCCCGCCATGGCCGGGGTTTAAAAATATTTTCATCTTTTACTACCTCATTTGTTGTTCTAATATAATGTCAAGTTTATGGTTTATGCCGTCAAGTGTGGTTTTCAAGTTATCATGCTGCATATAGCAATACCGGCACTGGACGTATTCATTTTCTACGTGGTTGATACGTTTATGAAGTGCATCATCTTTTGTTTTCAATTCCTCTATATCGCCGTCAAGTCGGGCAAATTCGGGTTTAAGGGCTTTTTTAGCTTCAGAGTGCATATATGCCCTTACCATAGAAAAACCTACACCACCGCCGCCGAGAAATGACGCTGCAAACGTTATTATTGTTTCTGTCGGAATATTCATTGTTTCTCCGTTATCAGTTATATTTTATAAACTCGTTATAAAGCTCGTCATAGTCCTTTTTATCTTCATCAGAAAAGTTTTCAAGGTAACGGGCAGCTATTTTAAACATTTTTTCTGCTGCATTAACAGCCCTCTTTAAGTCCCGTTTTTCCTTAATTATTTCCGTTTCAGACTGACGCTTTTTTCGTGTTGTTATACAGTCGGAAACGCTGTCAATAGCCTTTCCGACTGCTTCAACAGCCTTTGGAACATCAAAGCTCATTATTCCGCCGCCTCAAGATTACCTTCTACGCCGTCGATTTTGTCGATTTGAGTTTTTAAAAACTCTTTCAATATCTCGAGTACAGGAGTTTTGATTGGTAAAACAATCGCATCATCAATAGGTGTTTCAGAGGTTGTCACAAACGTTGTGACTAAATCATCCAACGCGAAGATAAACCAATCATCTAATTTATCCGCGTGTCTTTCGCACCACTGCAATAGTGCTGTTTTCATTTTGTCATCCATAATTTCCTCACTTTCTTTTCATTTTTCTTAATATAGTAATAACTAACTATTGACAACTGTTAGTTTACAGTTTATAATATAAGTATGATTAAAAGTTTCAAACACAAAGGGCTTGAAAAGTTTCATAAAACAGGCAGCACAAAAGGTATTCAGGCAATTCACGCAAGAAAGCTAAAACAACTGTTATCAATGCTTGAGGCAATGACTACTACAGATGATTTAAAACTTCCTTCACTAAGATTTCACCAATTACAAGGAGATAAACAAAACCTTTACTCGATTACTGTTCAGGCTAACTGGCGTTTAACTTTTGAATTTGACAATGAAAACGTATATATTCTTGATTATACCGATTATCATTAACAGAAAGGATAAAACATTATGGATATGTATAACCCGTCTCATCCCGGAGAAATATTAAAAGATTTATATTTACCTGATTACAATTTGTCGGTAACAGCTTTTGCGTTAAAGCTCGGAGTTTCAAGAACTACCGCATCTGAGCTTGTAAATTGCAAAAACGGCGTATCTGCTGAAATGGCATTAAAACTGGCTAAGGCTTTCGGTACTTCAGCTCAGTATTGGCTGAACTTGCAACAAGCCTTTGACCTGTGGCAGGCTAAGCAGCGCGTTAACCTTGATAACGTTGAAGTTATTGCTATGTAGCAAGATTATATTTGTAATTTCTTACTGGAAAATCACTTGACAAACCGGAGAAAATCGTAAATAATATAAGCACAGGGTGGCACCTTGAGAAAGTGCCAATACTCTTAGAAGACTGAATGGTTCTTATCTTTTATGGTAAGAGCCATTTTTTAATATGAATAGTATCAATATAAGTAAAATTAACGTTAAATTGATGTTTTCCATATTAGCCCCCTTTCTAGTCGGGAACCAACCCGAAGACTGAATAAAAATTGTCGGTTGGTTTCGTTTCGAAAAGAGTATCTTTTACCCTGCATGATTATATTACTACAATCATACAGGTTTGTCGATTTTAAAATTTCTATAAATCTTTTAATTGCTGTATTTCACTACGCAATTGTGTGACCTGCGCTTCTATTTCTTTTATCTTTTCTAAATCCTCATCAGTTTGAGTGCCTGCAAGAATTGCACGCAACGGGCGAACTGCTTCCGCATCCAATAATTGCAGCTGTGTTTTGATTTCTGTAATATGTGCTATGCGTTCTTTTTCTGCCTGCTCTGCTTCGTACTCCTCTTCAGATTTTTTAAGAACTTTTCCGGCTTCAATCTTAAATTTTGAAGGATTTTGTTTTATTTCTTCACCAATAGATTTATCTACAATATAAAAGTTTTCTTGTTCTCCAATTGTTTTAATGTTGTCAACTATCAGACTATCATTAACCTTGTAGAAATTTTTTCTGTAATCAGGCTTAATAACCCACTTATCATTTTCAAATACAGGTATTTCATTTTCTTCATATTCAGGCGGAGCAATGAGTGTCGCATTAGCAGGGATAAGAGGCACAAATTCACCTTTCCTGCGGGTTGCTTCCGGATCTGCGTCTGCCACTCTTGTAGACAAATATTCTTTTGTTTTTCTATCATAGTTGTAAATATTCATAAATACCTCTTATTTATATCTTGTTTTTACACGTACTTTTACTGAAGGCGTTTGAACTGTTTTAACTTCATCTGAATAGATTGGGTCTGATAATGATGCGTTAAAGCCCAGTATTAAAGAACCATGACCATTGCCAGCGGTCGTATCTCCATATCTGCCAGCATCATAAAAACACCCTGTATGAATATCTGAACCATTCGGAAACTCATCCCCTCCGATAGTCCCCTTTATATTTGGCAGTCCGGCTTCCAGGTAGCCGAAACTGTTAGCTCCCCAGAATGTACGGTCTGTACAATCTGGTAAACCAAAAGTTGTCGAACCATCACCGGCTCCGTAAGTAGTTCCATAAACAATATATAATTTCGGATAGTCTATTCTTAATACTGTCGCCCCTTCAAGCCAGATTTCATTCTCTTCTAATATATCTGAAAGTGTTATTATAGGGTCACCGATTCGCGGCATATTTTTATTAATAACAATATTATAAGGATTATTGTTTAATGTTACTGTCATTTGCTGTTCCTTTTTATCATGTTATGCTTCGTTAATTTTCAAATTAAATGTCTTTACAAAAAATGCTTAAAAATTTTTTAATAAATTATTGGTATATACCAAAAAATAGAAAAAGGGGGGGGTGATGAATTTTTGGTATATACTAATAAATATGTGAAGATGATTTTGTAAATGAATTATTAGTATATACCGAAAAATATTTAATAAAGATTTTTTATAAATTATTTAATTTTTAGTATATACTAATAATTCATGATAAAATAAATTTATGGAAGAGAAAAAAAAGAAAAAGAGGTAGACCTAAAGGTTCTACAAAACCAAATAAAAAATTACAAAGCAATTTCAAGATGTCCATTGAAGAAAAAATTGCGGTTCGCAGCGTATTAGATGCTATAAGAGAAAAAACTCCGCCCCCGAATATTTGGGAAAATCTTTACTGCAATGATAGTACAGAGATATTAGAGAAACTTTATAAGACTGGATTAAAAGAGCTTTTTGTTATTCCATATGATAACAATCTTCAGAATTATGCTGTTTGCAAATGTCCAATAATTGAGGAAACAAAGAAAAAATACATTATAAAATGGAAATACCCTGTCAAAGTTGATAAATCAACTCTTAAGATAGAAAGCTACAATAATGATATTGGCTACACTGCTTTTCGAACTTCCGCACAGGCTTTTACTCATTTATTAGAACATACTTATCAGGGTGAGATAATGTTGAGGCTTATGGCTGTGCAGGATTTGGAACTGCACAAAATCTTTTTTGAAACTATAAGAACTTTTGGATATGTTGCCGCTTTAGAGTTAGCCGCTAGATATTTTAAAATGGATATTTTTAACCTTTACAGCATTAACGATTCTGATAATAAGGAGCAGCTATAAGCCGCAACTTTCTGCTTCCTGAAGTTCTGCACGTAATGATTGCGCCTGTTGGTTATAATATTCAAGCCATGAAACACCTTTTGCATATTCTGACGGCTCGCACATTGCGCGGATGCGCTTCTTATCTAGCTCGTTTAATTCCTGCTTTATTTCTGATATACGATTTTGTTTTGTTAGTTCGGCCTTTTCCTCCTCGGTTTTCATAGGCGCGTAGCCTGCAAGATACCAGTTGCCGTCAATGTCGGACTGTACAACTTCCTGTTCGGTAAATCCAATTGACTTATAATATTCTCTATCTGCCCCAATACCAACTGCTACTAGTCCAACTTCTTCGTTTATAACTTTTGCGTATTTAATCATTAATACCCCCTTTACATGGAATAAACATTGAGCTATTACTTTGAAGAACTGCGCCGGAAACACCTTGAAACGAAGTAATTTTGTAAGTGTCATTTTTACTTAATTGAAAAACAACGTTATTATAAGTAGCTAAATTTGGAGCGCCTCCGCCGCTTGTATAATCTCCCATTTGTATATTATTAATATAAATAGTTACACCCATACCCTTGGTTGTAAACATAAGTCTAAAATAGCCATTACTTTCTGCGGTATAAGTTAGGCTATTACCCATAGATGGAAGAGGGATACTTATAGCTTTACTGTAATCAGGCATTCCCCACTCAACGCTCATATCCTTAAAGCTCTGTGCAGGGATTGTGTTACCTAAATCAACATTAGCTTTGATGTTTTTTAGCTGCTCAATTTCCGGCAAAATATTGTAAGGATTAACTTTAAGAGTTACCCCCTCCCGAGTTCGAAAGCTTCTCTACGAGTGCGTTTGGGACTATTTCGACAATTTCTTTTTCGGAAGAAGAAATCTTTTTATATGATTTATAAGGCATTACACTGGTATCTACCCACACATCATTAACCTGCATTTCGGAAGGTTCAGCCTTTTGAATATAAATTTTATTACTGTATATCTCAAGACCGCCTGTGTCAGGGTTATAAAACAAATTATAAGTGCCGTCTGCAAGGTCTGATATATCAAGTGAGACATCTTCGCTTACAGTATATGTTTCCCCGGATGCTGTTGTGCATACTGCCGGAGAATGCTGCGTTAATGTACCGTCTGATAATGTTATCAATGCAGCGTCACCGTTCTCATCTACGGGGCCGGAATTAAAACAAAATACAGGCAAGCTGCTGCCCGAACCGCCTGAGATATTTGTTTGAACATGAAAGTTGATTTTGTTTTTATTATCTATGGTTAAAAGCTTCTGCCATGAATTTTTATCTGAAAGAGCAGCATTATTTCCATTTTTTAATGAACGATAAACCGTAAGCTCGCCTGCATCATAGTCTATTACAATATTTCCAAGCATATATTGTGTAGTTACGGAATATTTAAAAAGCCCGGATTTACATAACGCACCGATAAATTGTTTTTTGGTATTTCCGTCCTCTAACTCGCCGTTAGGAAGCTCGCCCGCCAATTGAAGCACCTGATACAAAGAATACATTATATCTTGAATTTGTTCCGCAAGAACAGGGGTGCCGTCATTTGCATCAGCTTGCGATTCATTCTTTACATTTCCGTAAGGTAAATTTTCATCTCCTTTTACGGCATTTAAATAGCTTTCAAGTTTTTTCATGGTTATCCTCTAATAAATATAATAGGAAAAAGAATAGCTGAAGAACGACAAAAAAGGAATTTAAGCCAGGAGCATCTGGCTGAAATAACAAACCTACACAGAAATTATATAGGCTATATTGAGCGCGGAGAAAAACGAGCAACTCTTGATACTCTGTACCAAATAACCAAAGCCCTTAATATTTCATTTGAATGGCTGTTTAAAGGATTTTAAACAATTTTTTTACAAATCTACAATTTTTCTTTATTTTTATATCACGTTTTGATACTCTTGTTCCTAGGAGTATTTTATGAAAAAGTGTGAAATTTGCGGAAAATTATATGATGATAGCTTTGATAAATGCCCGCATAGTCATTTATTTGTCAGTTCTAATAAAAATACCGCTAATGAAATAATGAATGAAAAGGGTGTAATGTATGGATGTGGCGGTTGTTTACAGGTTATCCTTGCCTTTATTTGTTTTTTATTAGGCAGTAAAAATGAAATATTTTTTGGACTACTGATTTTATTAATTCTAACGAGTTGTATTACATGGTTAATCGCAGCAATAAAAATAAGCGAAGAAAATGAAGCTTCAAACTCAAAAATTAAAGTTTTAAAACAATTATCAGAAACATCATTGGATGACGAAACAATAAAAAAATACTACCTGATTAACGCACAGAATGACGACAGGAGAATAGAGCGAGCTAAATATGAAACTTTTTCATTCAAAAAATTAAATACAGAAAATAAATCCGCAGATGTATTAAATCAAGAAAAGACAAAAGTTTATCATACCACTTTAACTTCTTGTACTTGTCCGGATTTCAAAGAAAGAAATGTACCTTGCAAGCACATGTATCGTCTTGCTAATGAATTAGGTTATTTTTCTTTATACAAAGAAGAAGAAAGGGAACTAATAGAAAAATTATGGAGCATAAAAGATAATCACAAATTACTGACAACATTAATTGATGTTTTTTATCGCATTCGGGACAAAAAAGATAAATATTATGTTAAAACATCTCCGTCATTAAATAAACTTGCTGAATTTAATTTGATTAAATTTAAAGAAATTCCAGAACAGGAACTTATAAATATAAAATACAACACAAATGAATTAAAAGGAATATTACACGATAAAAACTTTAAGAATAGCATAACAAAAAAAGAATTAATTGAACTTTTTTTATCTAATAAAAAATTGATAAAAAATTTACCTAAAAATATGGTTCATGTTACTCTTACCTGCACCGACAAACAAAAAGAATATTTCACACAAACTTTAAATTATTTTTTGTATAATTAAGAAAATTACTTAATAAAAATACATGAACACTTTATTTGCTGCATGTATTTGATAATCTTTTACTATCAGCATAAATTTCAGGTTTAGGAATGGCGAATATAGAAGCTCGAAAAAATAAAGACGGGAAAATTGTATCATACCGCATAAAGGTGTATAAAGGCAGGGATGAACATGGTAAAAGACTTAAACCCTACACAAAGACTTGGAAAGTGCCTGAAAATTGGAGTGATACTAAAGTCCAAAAAGAGTTAAATCGTATTGCAACATTGTTTGAGGAAGAATGTAAAGGCGGTTTGAT
Organism: Brachyspira sp. CAG:484; assembly: GCA_000431315.1. Classification (GTDB taxonomy): domain Bacteria; phylum Cyanobacteriota; class Vampirovibrionia; order Gastranaerophilales; family Gastranaerophilaceae; genus Scatousia. Next base: position 35,253 of record HF989736.1, on the reverse strand, counting down.
TGTAGACAACCGCCAAACGTTCTCTCAGTATGCTAAGTACGTTATTGATTTGAAAGAAAATGTAGAAAAGAAAAAACACCGAACTATCAAAAGATATAATGAGTTGCTGGAACGAATAAATATTGCAATCGGTCACATTAAATTAGTAGACTTAAAACCGCAGCATCTAAATCAATTCTATGAACAACTTAGTCAAAAAGGAATGAATTTAAAAACAAAAGGTTATCTAAGCCCCAAAACAATACTTGAATATCACAGATTAATTCATACAATATTAGAACAAGCAGACAAAGAGATGTTAGTACCTTACAATGCCGCCGATAAAGCGACACCGCCGGCGCAAGAAAAGAGAAAAGTTGCATTTCTTGACGATGAACAAGTAAGATATATTTTAAAATGGGTGACAAATGAACCTTTAAAATGGCAGGTTGTCATAAATCTATTGGCTTTTACCGGTGGACGACGCGGGGAAATAGCCGGACTAAAGACTAATAAAATTAACTTTAAAGAACATACAATACATTTTTCAGAAAGCTTGCTATATTCTTCGGAACGTGGAATGTATCAATCATCATTAAAAACAAATTCATCTGATAGAATATTAGAATTGCCCGAAGAACCTATGAGGCTAATAAAAAAATTAGTTAATGAAAATAAAAAAAATATTTTTAAACTTGGCAGTAAATGGGAAGATACAGGATATTTATTAACTCAAGATAACGGGCAGCCCATGCACCCTGATTCTATAACAGGTTATTGTGAAGATTTTAAAAATAAATATAATAAAATTATTATAGAAAAAAATAAAGATTTACCAAAAGATAAGCAATTAAAATTAATCCCTAAAATGAACCCGCATGCATTTCGGCATGCACAAGCAAGCATCTTAGCATATTATGGTGTTGATATAGTATCAATTAGCGGCTTTTTAGGACACGCAAATCCCAATGTAACTCAAACAATATACCAACACCTGTTTAAAAAAGCAAATTCTAAAATTGCTAAATTAAATTCGCACATATTATCAAACAGTCACCCAAAAGTCACCCAAAATGATAAAAAAATTAAAAACTTAAAAAATAGGGGTAAGGCTTAAAGCCCTATCCCTATTAGTATTTAATTGGTTGCGGGTGCTGGATTTGAACCAACGACCTTCGGGTTATGAGCCCGACGAGCTACCAGACTGCTCCAACCCGCGTTAAATTTTCTTACATCCTATTATTAAACGCTAAATTTTAAATTGCAACCCCTTATTTTAGGGACTTATATAGAAATTTCAAAAATAGAAAAGAGGCCACTCTAACTTGTTTTCGGGTCTCGGTAATATAAAATGCTGAAAAAGTTCAGGTTGGATTAGGATAGTTTTGATGGAATTTGCTACATCCACCTTATTTTATCTTATGAAATGCTGGGGTCATTTTGTCAAATGTACATATATATTTATAGCCCATATTAAGCAATTCAGCTCGAACATCCTCTATATGACAGTTCACATGTTCCGGTCTATGAGAATCTGTTCCTATTGTAATAATCTCTCCGCCTAGATCTTTATATAATCTCAAAATTTCACGAGAAGGAGTTAAATTATTTAATCTATATCTATAACATGATGTATTTATTTCAATACCTTTCCCTTGTGAGATCACTCTTTTTAAGATTTGCTCAACGATGGCTTCTATTTTTTCAAAGGGATAATCCCCTTTTAAATCATATCGGCGGATAACATCCAAGTGACCCAATACCGAGTAATCATCAAAATTATTAACCAATCTTAAAATTTCATCATAATACTGCTGGTTATACTCGTCTTGAGTTTTTCCAGACTGAAATTCCTGCGACCAAAACCATTTGTCATCTATCAAATGACAGGACATTAAGATAAAATCAAAATCAGCTTTTGAGAAAAACTCCTTAAAATACGGTATTGTTGACATTTGCATACCAAATTCCATACCCAGCTTAAGTGTAATTTTATCGGAATACTTTGATTTACATTTCAAGAAGTCTGTTTCATATGATTTGTATGGGAAACAAGGATCAATACCGGTTTCACAATCTAAATGATCTGTTATACAAATTTCATCAAGTCCGCAGGAAATAGCTGTCTTTACAACATCTTCCATCTTATAACTTGAATCGTCACTATAGCTTGTGTGCATATGATAATTTGTCAGCATAATTAAGATTTACAATAAAATAAGACAAAAATCAATTTTCTATTTCCTTATAGCACCCCAAGCCCTGATAGTACCGCGTTCATATTTTATAACATAAAAATTTCCTTTTTCATCATACTCAATAGAGGCTTCCATATTAACATAATCTTCTACAGGAGGCATCCCTGCCTTTGCTCGCTGTGCATTTGTTTTTGCTTTTTCTTTAGCTTCTTTTTTCAGTCTGCGTTTATTTTTCCTATCATTTAACCTATCTTGTTCACTATCATCTTCTTCTATTTTAAAAACAGGAATTATAGCTACAGGTTCTTTGCTCTGCAAAAGAATTAAAAAATTTCTTTCATCAGAAAGCGCTAATTCATAATGACCAGGTTTAATTACATTTCCCTCTCCATCATAAATAGGTTCAACAAGCGACAGGGTAGGATAATCAGACTCCCTTAAGGCATATCTGTATATTGCCTGGGACCCAAGCTCAAGCCCTGAGGTTACCTGGGGAGAAGGCGGATAAGGTCGAATATTCTGGTGCATCCAGGTATAATCAGTAAAAGCCCCTTCAAGCATTAGTCCAATTTCTCCAATAAATTTTTAATATTTTTTTTCATAATATCAAAACTTTTGCCAATAGCCTTTTCATGTCCTACAAATATTAATGACATATATGACTGGGAATTTCCAACACAATTTTCTTTTAGAAGAACACGGTAGCTTTCTCTCATAAGCCTTTTCAACCGGTTGCGTTTTACAGCTCTTTTGTGAGTTTTTTTACTTACAACAAAACCGGCAAGAGTCGGGTTATCATTCTTTTTTTTGAGCCCTGCAAAAAGAGTAACCCCGCCGCAGTGGAAGGAATTTTTTACTCTGTAAGTTGCAGTAAATGCAGCTTTTTTCTTTAACCTTAACTCTTTTTTTAACATAAACTTCCTACAACAATACAGCATGTCTAAATAAGACCTGCTGTAAAGTTAAAATCTATCCTGCATATTTATCAACAAATCTTGTGATATAATCCCAAGCTGCTAATATTATGCACGTTTTTTAGCAGTAATAGCTAATTTATGACGACCACGAGCACGACGTCTGTTAAGAACTTCTCTTCCGCCAGGAGTTGACATTCTTGCTCTGAAGCCGCTTACGTGTTGTCTTTTAATCTTTGTTCCTTCTAGTGTACGTCTCATTTCTTTATTCCTTTTTAATTATATTTGTCGTATAATTCTTATGTTAAATAAAAAATATTAATTAGTCAACACTAAAAGAGGGGCAGGTTACAGATTATGAACAAAAAAATCGGATTTATCGGATGCGGCAAAATGGCAAGTGCAATTATAAAAGGAGTTTTATCAGCCTGCTGCAAGCCGGATGTTGAAATTAAAGGTTCTGAGGTTAACTGCGAAATAGCGGAACTTGCACATAACAGGCTTGGTATTGAAGTACTTACTGATAACAGATTTTTAACAATGGACAGCGATGTGATTTTTATTGCAACAAAACCGAATTATGTAGCACAGGTTTTGGAAGAAATTAAAGATGAATTAACACCTGAAAAACTTGTTGTATCTATTGCTGCCGGCGTATCAACAAAAAAAATAGAAAATATTTTAGGGCATCAACGAGTTATCAGAGTAATGCCAAATACCCCTGCACTTGTAAAAGAAGGAATGAGCGGGGTTTGTAAAGGAGCTTATGCGACTGAAGATGATGCTGAATTTGTTATGAAACTTCTTTCAGGTATAGGTAAGTGTATTGAAGTTTCAGAAGATCAGATTGATATAGTAACAGCAATTTCAGGTTCAGGACCTGCATTTTTCTATCAGGTGATTGAGGATATGGCAAGAGCAGGCGAAAAACTAGGGCTTGATTATGAGAAATCGCTTATGCTTGCGACCCAGACCGCACTCGGCTCTGCAAAGATGATAGAAAACCGCGGCGAGTTAACAGTACAAACATTAATTGATAATGTTGCGACAAAAGGCGGATGCACTTTTGTGGGGATACAAACAATGAAAGAAGAAAACTCGGAAAAATTATTCTTTGATGTAATTGAAAAAACCACAATAAAAGCAAATGAACTTGGTAAATCCTAATCTGGTGCCGCGGCTCTATGGTTTTTCGCCAACTCCTTACAGCGGCAAACATTTGCTAATGGCAATCCAAAATTCCGCTATTGTTCTTTATTGAGGAATTTTCTTGGATAAATAGAATATAAAAGGTTTATTTTTCATTCATACAGACTTTCCGGTAAATAAAGCAAAAAATATTTTTTACACATTTTATAATATTATTCGAGGTCTAAATGAAAATAAATTCAATAACTTTTACACATACAAACAGCAATCTTGCCCCTAAAAAGCAGCAGGATAAAAAATTAACTTACCAAAACCTTTCAACTGCCGAAAAAATATACGCAGGAGTTTCTGCTGCTGGGATTATAGGACTTACAATACTGGCAATTTCACAGGGGAAAAGGATTAAAAATCTAAAATTGCAAAAAGCTGCGCCGGAACAGGTTTCAGAACAGTGTCCTGTAAAACTACGGACAGCCGAAAAACTTTTACCTTATAAAATAGTAAACATCAAGGAAAATCAACTTTACCAAAACTTTATAGAAGCTAAAACAACATTTATTGACTTCTTAAAAAATTCAAAGGAAGATGCTAAAGCGATAAAAGAATTTCTATTTTCTGTAACATCTGACAAAAAAGCCTCACAGGAGTTTATAAAAGAAGCAATTTCCGATCCAAGACAGACAATACCTAATCTAAAAATTTTAAAAGAAAAAATAGGCGGCGAAAAGAACCTTATAGAATGGCTTCAGGCACCTGAAGGTTATCAGGAAGCCTACCATAAATACATTGAAAATCTGGCAGAGAAACCCGAAACAACATTTCAGGATTTATTTAAAATTTCACCTGACTGGCATTTACACTCACTAAAAACTATGTTCAAAAACGAAAACTTCAGCTTTGGAAAACTGCCGGAAGAATTTCAACAACTGGGAGATTACAGTCATTTTGCAGAGTGGATAAACCAACAGAATTATAACGATAAAGAACGCCTCCTTCTTGAATACGGAGGGAAGTTTATGGCTGTAACAAGGATTAATGAGGGGAAATCCGGCAAAATTCCTTATCTAATTGAGTTTGGCACAGGTCCGGATACAAAAAGATATATTCTTAAGGTTCAGCAGAGCTGGGGATGCGATACTCCGTATGCAAAAGAAAACCTGGCTTATAAATCAGACTCTGCCTTTATGAATGCGCAGATGGATTATTATTTAACTCTGCATAATTGTAAAAACAGTCCGAAATTCTATTACTTTGACTATAAATCAAATTCCGGTCTGTATGAATTTCAGGAAGGGAATAAGGTCAGCGGAATTGAAAACATTCTTGATGCAAACAGGCGGCTAAAAGATCTCAATCAGTTAGGTATCTATTACAACGATGCCTGCAGCTGTAATTTTATAGAGAAAAACGGCGTGTTAAAAGTAATCGATATTGGAGATTCCAGTTTTATAGATCCTTTAAGACCCGGAGCAAAGGGATATAATCTTCAAACTCCAAACTGGTGCGGCGCAGGGCTGCCAAACCTTAGCATGACTCTAACTTAATGTAACAGTTTTTGACGGCTTAATGCAGACGTGCAGAGGCTCATCTTTTCTACTGCAACTCATTTCCCGTTCTTTATCACAGAATTTTCTTATACATTTAAAAGACCGAAATTTCTGCTTCTGATAAAAATTCCACAATATTTTTAATTGACGGGGCTTTTTTACCGGAAAAAATAAACCCCTGATGAAGCCCCATTATACAAGCAGGACATAGCGTAAGCAGCACATCAGCTCCGGTTAAAGCAGCATTTTCAGCTTTCTTTTTTGAAATTTCACGTGAGAGTTTAGCATTTTTCAAGGCAAATTCACCTGCAAAGCCACAGCACTCATCATACCCGTTCATTTCAATATATTCAAGATTTTCACATTTTTCCAGCAGAGGTTTTAAAAATTTATCACTCTCAAGATGGCAGGGTTTGTGAAAAGTAACCTTCTGAGGGGATTTGAAGCTGAATTTTATATTCTGCTCTGCAATAAAATCAAGTGCATTTTTAACATTCTTGCAGCCGTAACTTTTTAATGTATGTTCGCAGCTTGCGCAATCTGTCAAAATATAATCATATTCACAGTCCATTAGTTCAAGGTTATGTTTTTTTACATCTTCATAACGCTCCATATTCCCGCTGGAAAGAAACGGCAGCCCGCAGCACTCAAAATTCCGTTCAATCAATTCAACATCAAGATGGGACAAGATAGTTTTGAGCGCATTTTCAACTTTAGGATAAACTTCATTCACACAGCCTTTAAAATAGAGGAGTTTAAGGCAGGCTTTGCCATTATTCGGGTAACAAATGGAACCTGCCGGTAAAGAAGCTTGTTTCTGCTTTGTTTGGAAGAAGACCGAACGGGGTAGGAGCGGGAATTTTCTAAAAAAGTTCAAGAAATTTCCAAATACAAATCTTGACTCCAGAAATTTTTCAAGCCTGCCTTGAAAAGTCTTTTTAGCACATTCATATTTTGCAGTATTAAATATATCGCATACATTAATGCTGCTCGGACAGAAGTTTGTACATTTTCCGCATTTTAAACACATATCCAAATACTTTTCGATATTACGATTCAGTTTTAAGTCACCTTTTAAAACACCGTCAAGCATCACAAATTTTCCCCGGGATACTGCGCAGTCGTTACCGGTCAGCTTATACACAGGACAAACAGACTGGCACAACCCGCATTTTGAACATTTATTTATATCTTCGGCAAAATCTTCCAGCTTTTTCATAATATAATCATATCACGTAAATTAATTACCATGGATAATCATATAACAGATATAAGCATTTTTTCAAACACACTACTCCTATGAAAAACCAACACCATTCAAACCTCGGTAATTGTACGCATCAAGAAGCGCAATCCTTTAGAAACAAATTTTACTAAAGCTTTTTCTTGTGCTAAATTCAAGATTATACAATTGCACCATGGCTGGCATCCTGAACATTCTTCGCGTATTTTGCGAGATAACCCGATTTAACTTTTGGTTCAAACGGTTTTAATCTTTTACGGCGGACTTCAAGTTCTTCATCAGAAACACAAAGCTCGATTGAGCGCGTATTAATATTAATTTTTATAATATCGCCGTCTTTTACTAATGCGATTACCCCGCCGTTTGCAGCCTCCGGACAAATATGACCTACACAAATACCTCTTGTTGCTCCGGAAAAACGCCCATCCGTTATGAGTGCACATTTTTTACCTAAACCTTTTCCAACTAAAAGGGAAGTTGGAGCAAGCATTTCTCTCATGCCGGGTCCGCCTTTAGGTCCTTCATACCGGATTACAATTACATCGCCTTCTTTAATTTTATCCCCTTCCAGAGCAGCCATTGCGGCTTCTTCACTATCGAAGGTTTTTGCATAACCCTCAAACTCATAGCATTCAGGTGCAACTCCGGAAGTTTTAATTACACACCCGTCTTTTGCAAGGTTTCCGTACAAAACAGCAAGCCCGGACTGTGTATAAGTTGATTTTTCATAAGGAGGAATTATCTCAGTATCAACCCAAGCACTATTGGCAATCTCTTTAACAGACAATCCCGAAGCAGTCTGGGTATCGACAAGAAAATTTTCCAGTGATTTAATAACAGCAGGAACCCCGCCTGCATTGTGAAAATCAGTCATTGTCAAGGTTGATGACGGATTAATTTTAACTATCTGGTGAATTTTTGCGCTTAAATCCTCGAAATCATTAAGCGTAATATTAATCCCGCCTGCATTTGCAATAGCAAGAATATGCAAAAATGTATTAGTAGAACCGCCAAGCGCTAAATCTGCGGTAATAGCATTTCTAAGACTTTCACGCGTAATAATATCCGAAGGTTTTAAATCTTTTTTTACAAGTTCAACAACCTGCATTCCGCTTTCAAAGGCAATTCTGCGTTTTTGTGCAGACACCGCAGAAGCAGAGGAACAATACGGAAGGCTCATACCTATAACTTCTGTAAGACATGCCATAGTATTGGCAGTATACATTCCCTGACATGCGCCGGCAGAAGGACAGGAATTTTCTTCAAGAGCAAGAAGGTGTTCCTCTGAAATCTCGCCATTTCTAAATCTTCCAACCGCCTCAAAAGAACCTGTAACCATAGTAAGCTTATTTTCTCCTCTGCACATACCATCAAGCATAGGTCCGGCAGTAACTATAATTGCCGGAATATTCAGCCTCAATGCACCGATGAGCATTCCTGGTGTAATCTTGTCACAATTTGAAAGAAGTACAATCCCGTCCAGTTGATGAGCTCCAGCTACACTTTCTACACAGTCCGCAATCAAATCTCTTGAAGGCAGAGAGTATCTCATACCGCTATGCCCCATCGCTATCCCGTCACAAATTGCAGGCACACCAAATACAAAAGATTGTCCTCCTGCCGTATGTATACCCTTCTCAATCTGGCGTTCCAAATCTCTCATTCCGATATGTCCCGGTACTAAATCAGAAAAAGAGCTTGCTACACCTATAAACGGAGCATCCATATTCTTACGGCTGACGCCTGTTGCCATTAACAATCCGCGATGCGGAGTTTTAGCTATACCTTTTTTTATATTGTCACTCTTCATAGGAATAATTATACGCCAAATTGTTTTATAATTCTATAGATAATTTGTTTTTTCTCATATGGTAGTTGCTTGATTATATCAAACATTTCCGCTTCCAAATCCTTTTCGTTTTTCAAATATTCGTAATTAAAAAAATCCTCAGGCGAAGCACCAAGCTTTTCCATAATTCTTAATACGGTCAACATTGATGGAAAACTTTTACCGTTTTCAATATTACTTAAAGAAGAAGGCTCAATCCCTATTTGTTCACAAAAATTTTCCTGAGTTAAGTTATTTTTCTTTCTGATTTCTTTTATTTTTTTGCCGATAAGAAGCTTCTTTATATCCATACAAATTTCCTTTTTATATAGCATAACTATATTTGCAATCAATTTGTATAGTGTTTACACCATATTTTCTATTGACTTTTAATGCAAACACGTTATAATAATAATGAGAACTACATATTTTATGGAGATTTATAATGTTTACAGCAAAAAGCAACATCAAAACAGAAGCGCCAAATTATTTTGGGCGTCGGAAAATCGTGGTGACACCATACAGGTCGGGCGCTGCCGCTCACAGAATGCCCTACCGAAAATTTTGCTTCACATTAGCGGAAGTTTTTTCAACACACTTTACTGGTCAACGTAAGTGCGCGTTTACATTAGCTGAAGTTCTTATCACCCTCGGCATAATCGGAGTGGTTGCCGCAATGACACTGCCGGCATTAATAAATAACTACAAAAAAGCACAGACTGTCAGCCAGCTTAAAGCATCTTATTCAATCTTATCGCAGGCAATTAAACTATCTGAGGTCACCAACGGAGAAGTAAAATACTGGAATTTCAACCTAAGTTCAGAACAGTTTTTTGAAAAGTATCTGAAAGGATACCTGAAGATGCAAAAGACATCAACACTTGGAGAAGCAAAAAAACAAATAACCTACAAATGGATTAATAATGAACCTGTAGGCGGGGGCTATAAAGAAGAAGTTGCAAATAGTTACAGAGGAAATCTTGCAAATGGAAGTTTGTTTTACGTTCATAGTGCAGGCGGCTACTCTACAACACTAATGGTAGATATAAACAGTTACAAAAATCCTAATAAGGTTGGTATAGATATGTTCCATTTTGTAATACTTCCGGAATATGGATTAGTACCATGGGGATTTGCCACCGAAAACATTGAGTCCAATGATCCTGATTTGCAAGGGCAGGCTTCTTTCGGAAAAACATATGATAGGGATAAGCTTACCGGAACCAGTTCTGCATATGCTTGTAATGCCGCAAAAAGAGGACGCTGGTGTACGGCATTAATTATGAGCGACGGATGGCAAATCAAACCTGATTATCCTTGGTCTAACTGACAAATATTAAAATCATCATCCCACTCAATTGAGCCTTTAAGCTCAATGTTATGATAATGATAAGGATTTTCAATGTATTGCGGATTAAAAAGCCCGGCAGAATTAAGCCGTTTAATTATTTCCGGCAATAGTTTTGTACTTCCGGCAATAGTTCCGTCCTTTGATGCGGCTTTTTTCCCGTCGTAATAGATTGTTTCTCCGGCAAATTCAAACTCTTTCAAATTACTATAAGCAACAGGCAAGCAATCGCTTACAAGCAGAATTTTATCATCAGGCTTGCATTTAAAAAGGAGTTTTAAAGCCTCATCTGAAACATGAACTCCGTCACCTATAATTTCAGTATAAATATTATCATTAATCAAGGCAGAAAGCGCAGTTGATTTTCCGCGGTGTGAGATACCTTCCATAGCATTAAAAGTGTGTGTCACGCCGCTGCATCCTGCCAAGTCACCTCCAATACAGTGACCTGCCTGAACCTTCACCTTCTTAGCAGCAAGATAATCAATAAGCCCGCCGTCAAACTCCGGAGCAAGTGTAACTATTTTAATGAAGTCATCTTCAATAAGTTTGTAATTTTCTACGGTCGGTTTCATAAAATAAACCGGGTTATGAATACCCTTTTTCTTTTCATTTAAGAAAATTCCTTCAAGATGAATACCTAAAATCTTTGCCATTCCAGCTGATTGACGTGCAGCAGCTTCTTTAATAACAGCTATTGCTCGTTTTGTATTTTCAACATTATCAGTAACAATTGTCGGAAAAATTCCGCCAATACCATACTTTAAAATTTTTTTTGACAAATACAAAACATCATCAACAGCGGCTTTGTTAAAATCAACACCAAAGGCGCCATGAAAATGCTGTTCAATTAAAAGTTTTGTTTTCAAAATATCCTCTCCTGGTTGCTCGTGTTTAACGGGTCTACACTCTCCTTGTCTTGGATTATTGCTCCACTCGGACAAGAGCTCATTCGCATTGTCCTCATTACTTCGGCGTTCCGCTTCACTTCAGCCTACGCAAAATCCACCTCAGCTCGCAATCCGCCTTTTGGCTGCTCGCGTTTAACGGGCCTACACCGCCGTCACCTGCGTGCCGCCGGTTCGCCCTCAGTTCGCAATCCGCTATATGACACTACCCTCAAAAACTTTTCGGGCTTCTTCCCGGTCATCAAAATGTATTGTACGGTCTTTTAATATCTGGTAGTCCTCATGACCTTTGCCGGCAATAACAACAACATCATTATTTCCTGCAATAGATTTTAACAAGGCAATAGCATGTCCTCTGTCCGGTTCAACTGTAACTTTATCAGGATTAGTTGACTTAAGCCCTGCTATAATATCAGTTATAATAGCCTGCGGGTCTTCGCTTCTTGGATTATCACTTGTTATAACGATTTTATCTGCAATTTTTTCGGCAATTGCACCCATTTTCGGACGCTTTGTAGCATCTCTGTCGCCGCCGCAGCCGAACAGGCAGATAAGTTTGCCGTCTTTTGGCGTAATTTCTTTAGCTGAGTTAAGTACATTTTCCAAACCATCAGGAGTGTGTGCGTAATCAACAATTACTAACGGTTTTTTAGCAACAACTTCAAATCTTCCGGCAACCCCTTTGACGTTTTCAAGAGCCTTTAGAGAAACTTTTAAGTCAATGCCCATAGCAATTGCAGCTGTAACTGCTGCAAGAACATTATAAACACTGAACATCCCGTTCATATGCAGATTGACCGGATATTCACCGTCTTTTGTTACAAGCGTAAATTCTGCACCGTTCAGGGAAAAATTAATATCTTTTGCGGTTATATCCGCCGGCTTTTTCACACCGTAAGTAAATGTCCTAACGCCTTCAGGTATAGATGAAAGAAACCTTTCTGCATAATCATCATCAGCATTAACTACAGCAAAAGGTATTTTAGGGTTTTCATCACCTTCAAGCGGCATTGAATTTGCAAGACCTCTAAACAACAATGCTTTAGCATCAAAATAATTATCCATTGTAATATGGTAATCAAGGTGATCCTGGGTTAAATTTGTTAATACCGCACCATCAAAACGGCATCCGCCGACTCTGTTTTGTTCAAGAGCGTGAGAACTTACTTCCATAACAACATTATCGATTTTTTCAACATCTTTAATCATCCTTAATGTTGCCTGTAACTCAGGAGCCTGAGGTGTTGTATGTTTTGCATCCCGATATTCACCGCCGGAGGAAAGCTTATACCCCAGGGTTCCTATTAAAGCACATTTTTCACCGTTTTCCTCAAAGATTTTTTGGATTAAATGGGTAACTGTTGTTTTCCCGTTTGTACCGGTAATACCTATTAAATTAATGCCTCTTGACGGGCTTGAATAAAATCGGTCTGCTATATCTGCAATTTTATGACGTGTTGAAGTAACGACAACCTGCGGGATTTTCCTATCTGCATCAACTTTTCTTTCAACGAGTAAAGCAGCAGCACCGTTATCGATTGCATCTTTTGCATATTCATGCCCGTCAGTGTATTCTCCTGTCAAGCATACAAAAATATCACCCTTTTTCGTTGTTTTTGAATTATAAGAAATTCCTGAAATTTCAACATTTTTGAAATTTACTAAATCTTTGTAGTCTAAATGCTCAATCAACTCGTCTAATTTCATTATTTATCTCCTTAACTAATTAACTTTTTTAGGTGCCGGAACTTTATCCGGTTTCAAATTCATAATTCTTGCAACCTGGGTGGTTACCTCATGGAAAACAGGTCCGGCAACAGTATTTCCCCATATTGCCCCGACTTTTGCACTGTCAACCATAACATATACAAGGATTTGCGGATCTGAAGCCGGCAGAAATCCTATTGTTGAGGTATAAGTAAACGGCGTGTATCCTGATGAATTTTCTTTAGGTTTCCTTGAAGTCCCCGTTTTTGCAGCAACATTATATTTATCCATTTTTATTACAGAGCGTCCATGGTTTACGCTCGCAGCAAGAAGCCTTGTGACCGAATGCGCGGTTTCAGGAGAAAGAACCTGTGTACGCTGAACTTTTAAAGCTTCTTCTTCCGGTGAATATTTTATAACATGCGGAGTAACTCTCACTCCGTTATTTGCCAGCGCCTGCACAGCCGAAATCATTTGCATAGCAGTAACAGATGTTCCATATCCATAAGACATTGTAGCAAGTATCCCCTGGTCCCAGTTGCCGTAGTAAGGCAGAAGCCCTGAAGATTCCCCGGGCAAATCAATACCTGTTTTGGCACCAAACCCGAATTTTTTAAGCATATCATAAAACTCTTTCGGAGTCATTGTTCGGGCAATATTTATAGCACCTATGTTGCTTGAATGTTCAAATAAATATTCAAGTGAAATATGTCCCGGATAAGGATGCACATCATAGTCATAGTTTTTAATTTCCCAGTTGCCGATTGTGGTTTTTCCGGTATCCAGAACTGTTGAGTGCTCATTAATCTTTCCAAGCTCCATTGCACTGGCGACTGTGATTATTTTAAAAGTAGACCCCGGAGGGAAAACATCTGTCAATGTCCAGTTTTTAATTTGAGCCTGGGTTGCATTCTTATAATTATTAGGATCATAAGTAGGGTAAACAGCATACGCCAGGATTTCCCCGTTCTTTGGATTCATAACCAGAACGGTGCCCCTTAAGGCTTCTTTTTCCTTAACCATTTTTTCTATTTCTTTTTCGCAAACGTGCTGGATTGCAGCATCAATGGTTAAGGTTACATCCTGACCTTTTGGGTTTGTAGCTGTAGCTACAGGATCGGTTGTAAAATCATAAATAATTTTACCTTTTTGTGTTCTTTGGAACTTAACTTCATTTTCAACGTGTTCAAGTTTATCTTTTGCTGTATATTCAACCCCGTTTGCAATATCTGCATCAAAATTATAATAACCGAGAACATGTGCGGCAAGGCTTCCTTGAGGATATTCTCTTGTATTTTTTTTATCAAGGCTTATAGCTCTCAGATGAAGTTTTGCAATAGCTTTAGCAGTATTCCTGTCAATATCTTTTTTTACAGCAATAATCTGGCTTGAGCTGTTAAGCTTTTTCAATAGAGCTTCTTTTGATGTTTTCAGAATAGGAGCAAGTTTTTTTGCAATCACCTCCGGAGAAGATTCATCTTCATCGTAATCCGCACGACGCGCAAAAACATTATAAAAAACATTATCTGTTGCAAGCTTGATACCGGTACGGTCATAAATATCGCCGCGGACTGCAAAATTCTGTCCTGCGCGCTGATTTCTGGCTTTTACCCTGTATTTTTTAATATCGATTACCTGAATAAAAAACAGGTGGATAATTAAAGCAACCGCAAACAGAATAAAAAGAATATATAACCAGCCGAGAACTCCGTCAAATCTTTTTTGTCTTTTATCAACCGTACGCTGGTTTTCAGCACGTCTTTCTCTCACGTTGTCATCTCCCTAGTAACTAATATTTTAGCATAAGGAATTTGATAAATAATTAAATATTAACTAATCTTAACGCACAATTATGCTATAATATTTTTATGAAAAAATTATTAATTATCTTGGGATGTTTAAGTATTGCACAAACTGTTTACGGTCTGGATATAGTGTATCCGAATTATAATGCAGTAACAATAGCAGCTCCGTCATCATTTTTTATAGGCTCGGCAGATACAGATAAGCCGCTTACAATAAACGGAAACACTGTACCTGTTCATCCTTCGGGAGGATTTGCTTATGTTGTGCCGCTCAGTATCGGAAAAAATACATTTAAAATAAAATCAGGAACAGAAGAACTAAACTATGTAATAATGAAACCGCCTGCCCCACCGGCAGTTACGTATAAAGCACCGGAGCTTAAAGAATTTGAAAATTTAAAATATGCCCTGGTAACTAATGATAAATCCCCTCTTCGTTCAACTCCGGTTGACAGCGGGATAAACAGGATTGCACACCTTCAGAAAAATATGCCTCTGGTTATAGATGGTGAAAAGGGGAATTTTTACAGAGTTATACTTGGCAGCCAAAAGACCGGATGGATTTGGAAAGGCAATGTAAAACTCGAAGAAAGCGGGGAGTCGCTTGCTGAATTAAAAGGTTACGATTATATAGATTCTGATGAATTTTTTATCTTTGTATTTCACCTGGATAAAATGACACCATTTGAACTCGTTGAATCCAGCCCTTTTTTAATAAAGTTCTATAATGTTAAAAACTATCCCGATAATACATATGTAATGGATTTTCCTGTAGAAAAATCCATGCAAAAAGGCAAACTTCTGGGCTACAGCGGGCAATTCAGCGGAACGGACTTTATTTTAAAAATAAGAAAGCCTGTTATTACAGATGAAAAACAACCGCTAAAAAACATTAGAATTGCAGTAGATGCTGGTCATGGAGGTTCTGAAAGAGGAACAACCGGCTGCCTTGGGGATAGGGAAAAAGATGTAATGCTTGAATATGCAAAACTTCTGGAGCACGAGCTTAAAAAACGCGGTGCAGATGTAATAATGACAAGAAAAGGAGATGACTATAAAGACTTAAACGAAAGAGTTGAGTTAGCAAACAGCGAGAATGCTCTTTTCTTCATAAGTCTTCATGGCAATGCGCTTCCGGATGGAAAAGATCCAAATGCAAACAGCGGAACAGGGATTTATTACTATTACAATCAGGCAAAACCTCTTGCTGATGACATAATTAAAGAAATGACTTCCCAGCTTGGAATGAAAAACGATAAGGTACGACAGCAAAGTTTTGCAGTGATAAGAAACACAAATGCACTTAGTATTTTAATTGAAATAGGCTATATGATTAACCCATCAGACAATGCAAAAATGATAAATAAAGATTTCCAAAAGAAAACAGCAAAAGCTATAGCCGACGGTATAGAAAATTTCCTTAAAAATTAAAATCAAAAAGTTCTGCTATAGTCAAATTCAGCGCATTTGCAATTCTTGCAGCATTATCAATTGTCGGGAAAAATTTTTCCCGTTCAATTGCACTTATAGTCGTCCTGTGCACTTCTGCAAGTTCTGCCAGCTGCTCCTGGGACATTCTTCGTTTAGCCCGTTCTATCCTGATTTTCTTAGCAAAATTCTCTGCAAGTTTTTCTATATCTATAGCCATATGACTATAATAAAGACTTGACAGAATTTAAGCTACAGTGTATAATCTATATATGAGATTATACTATTCAAAAGTAGAATATAAAAATAAATTTGAATAATAAAAAAGCATTTGGACGGATGGAGGTTTAAACTTAATGGATAACGAAAGGTTTGAAAGTATTAACCAGCAAATGATAAATGACTTAAAAGAAATTGATAAAAAAGAAGACTTTAAATTAAACAATAACAATCATCTAAATACTACCCAGAGTAACAAGACAGAAAAAACCGAATAAAAATCAAAGGCGGGATTTAAAATTTTTTAAATCCCGCCTTCTTTTTATAAAAATTTGATTAATTGTTTTTAATATAGTTTAGAAGAGTTCTGACACCTGCACCTGTTGCGCCTGCAATAAACTCTTTCTGCGGTTTTTCTAAAAACGCAGTTCCTGCAATATCAATATGAACCCACTTCGGTCCGTCCACAAATTCCTGAAGGAACACACCTGCTGCAGAAGCGCCGCCCATTCTGGATCCGGTATTTTTCATATCAGCAATATCAGATTTTAAACTTGACATATAATCCTTGAACATAGGAAGCTGCCAGGCAGGTTCGCCTGATTCATTTCCGGTTTTTATGATTTTTGAAATCATCTCTTCATCATTACCCATAACTCCGGCAGCGTAAGTTCCGAGAGCTACAACACAAGCTCCGGTCAGGGTTGCAATATCAATAACTTCATCAACTCCGAGTTCGCAGGCATAACACAGTGCATCCGCAAGAGTTAACCTTCCTTCTGCATCGGTATTATCTATTTCAATTGTTTTACCGTTTTTAGCTTTTAAAATATCCCCTGGTTTATATGAAGTTCCGGAAGGCATATTTTCACAAGCTGCAATAATACCATGGACTTCCATATCCGGCTCAAGCTCCTTCAAAGCTCTCATAACCCCGAGGACACATGCTGCACCGGACATATCATCTCTCATTGTAAGCATTGAAGATGCAGGTTTTAAATCCAAACCGCCGCTGTCAAAACAGATACCTTTACCTATGATTGCAATTTTCTTTTTAGGATTTTTGCCTGTATATTTCATATGTATAAACATAGGCGGCTGCACACTGCCTTTTGCAACAGCAAGATATGCACCCATACCCATTCTTTCAACAGCATCTCTATCATAAACCTTTGTTTCAACCCCTTCAATATTTGAGGCAATCTGGGCAAGTTTAGACGGAGTAGCAAAATCAGCCGGCTCATTTGAAAGATTACGGGCAAACTCAAGAGCTTTACCAAATATAATACCTTCTTTAACCTCTTCTTGCGAGAATTTGGCAAAAGTAATTTCATCAACACGCGGAGCTTTTTCTGTTTTATATTTATCAAAAGCGTAATCAGCAATTAAAGCACCGATTGCGGCAGATTTACCGTAATCACAGTTTACATCAAAGTCAAAGCAGGCATTTTTTGCATGAATCTGCTGTAACTTTTTAACTGCTTTTGCAACAGCTTCTCTCATTTTGTTTGCATTAAATTCTTCTTTTTTACCAAACCCGACAATAAGAATTTTATCGGCAGCGATTTTTCCAAATGTATGCAAAAGATAAGTCTGACCAAATTTTCCTTCAAAATGATCCTTATCAACCGCGTAAGTATTTGCAATTTCCTGAGAAGTTTTTTCACCTTCAAACTGGTTGATTACCAGAACTTCACAAGGCTGATCTTTTACTTCTTCTAAAACTTTGATTTCCATAAGTATCTCTCCTTCTTCAAGTAAATTATAGCACTTTATTACAACTTTGTAAATTTATTTGAAGCTTTGGCAAAATTCATCCTTGACAAACATTAACAAGAATATGCAGATTACACCCCGAATTAACAGAACAGCACCCACTCCGGCTGCACAACAAAAATCAATAAGCTTTAACGGGCTTATGCGAATAGATCCTAAAACTTATTCACCCCTGGACAGCTGGTTTTTTAGAGATTATGATACATTGAAAACGGCATCGGATGAAATAAAAAGTTCATTTCCGCAAGGTGCTGAAATATTGGATTATGCCTGCTCAAACGGTGAAGAAACTATATCTTTAAAAGCTTTACTGCCGGATGAAAAATACAAAATCATAGGATTTGATACAAGCGAATCCGCATTAAAGCTTGCTAACCGCGGGGTTTATACTGTATTTTCACACTGGTATGACTCATTCCTTCTGCCTAATTCTTTTCCAAAAAAGAAAGAAGCACAAATCAAAGACAGCTTTTATTATATTATGGAGGAAACTTTTCCTGAAGCGCAGGACAGATTGATTAATAACAAAAAATGCTATTTTGAAATAAAAAAAGCACTGCCTGATTTTATAGAAAAATTTTTCTGCATAATTCCCGAACAAAAAAATTCAATTGATATTAGAAGAGGAAATATTAATAATTTGGATAAATACAGATCAAGTAGTCCTGTAGGTGCTGTATTTTTCAGAAATGCTCTATACCAGATGGTTGGAAATGATTTGAATGAAACTATAGAACAAAGAAAAATATCTTCGTCTTCTTATGATAAAAAAGCTATAATAAATGATTTTGTTGATAGATTATATTCAAGACTTGAACGCGGCGGGGTTTTCGTAATAGGCGACCACATTAAAGATCATCTTTTTCTTGCAGATAAACAAACCCCTGATGAAGAAATAATCTTATTCAAAGACACTCCTTTTTTCAATCCTGAAGAAAAACTTCACAGACAGGCTTCTTTTTTAAGACTGTTTAAAGAATCTCCGCTAAAAACTGCACTTGAAAAGGATAAAAGATTTAAACCAATAGGTTTTTCAAAAACCAGCCTGCAAACCGGCGGGAAAAAGGTTAAAGTTGCAACTGTCTGGAAAATTTTAAAATAAAAATTTCTCAAAATATGTTTTAATTTCCTACTATACAAAATCCCCATGTCATGATAAAATATAAACAGATGTAGTAGGTAAATATTTTTTGGAAATATATGCAATGACGCAACTTTCAGCTAAATAGCAAGTTTCAGCCCGATAGGATATATGTATCGGGAATTGCATGTATTATAAAAAAATAGAAAAGGATAAGGTAAAACTTAATGGAATTTTTATTAATTCTTGCGGTTATTGCAGTAATAGCCTTAATCGCTGTGCTGATTATCCAGCAAAACAAGATGAAAAGCGTTGTAGTTAGCATCCAGAAGGACAAAGACGCTCTTGAAGAAAAAGAAAAAATCTTATTCAAAGAAGCTAAAATTAAAGCAATCGAAGAACTTCAAGACGACAGAGAAAAATTAAACGAAGAAGAAAGAGAAAGAAGACAAGAGTTAGCAAGATTAGAAGCTAAACTCACAAAAAGAGAAGATATGCTTGAAGATAAAATTCAGGAATACACAGAAAAAGATCTTCAGGCTCAAAGAAAAATTGATGAATTATTAGAAAAAGAAGATTACCTTGCAGAAATCGTACAAAAACAAACTGCAGAGCTCGAAAGAATTGCAGGAATGACTGCTGAAGAAGCAAAAAATATGCTTCTTGAACAGCTAAAACACGATTTAGCGCAGGAGCAGATGACATTAATTCGTGAAAACGAAGCAAAAATAAAAGAAACTTCACTGGAAAAAGCTAAAGAAATTCTCTCAACAACAATGCAGAGATGTATGATTGAACAGGTTGTAGAAACAACGGTTTCTGTAGTTGCATTGCCAAATGATGAGATGAAAGGCCGCATAATCGGACGTGAAGGCCGTAACATCAGAGCTCTTGAAACCTTAACCGGTGTCGACTTAATCATTGATGATACTCCGGAAGCTGTTGTATTATCAAGCTTTGATCCGGTACGAAGAGAAGTAGCAAAACTTGCGCTTGAAAAACTTATAGTGGACGGACGTATTCACCCTGTACGAATCGAAGAAATGGTTGAAAAAGCTAATGAAGAGATTGAAAAGAAAATCTGGACTGAAGGTGAAAACGCAGCACTAGATATGGGCGTTATGGGTTTAAACAAAGAACTCATAAAAACTCTCGGCAGACTTTATTACAGAACAAGCTACGGTCAGAATGTTTTAAAACATTCTCTTGAAGTCGGTCATATCGCAGGAATGCTTGCTGCCGAGCTCGGTGCAAATGTAGCAATAGCAAAACGTGCCGGACTTTTACACGATATAGGAAAAGCAGTTGACCAAACTCAGGAAGGTACACATATCCAGTTAGGCGTAGAACTTGCTGCAAGATACGGAGAAAAACCTGAAGTTATACACGCGATTGAAGCCCACCACGATGACGTTGTTGCAAATACAATAGAAGCAGTTCTGGTAAAAGTTGCCGATGCAATTTCAGCAGGCAGACCGGGAGCCAGACGTGATACACTCGAAATTTATATCAAACGTCTGCAAAAAATTGAAGAAATTGTTAACAGCTACAACGGCATTAAACAATCATTTGCAGTTCAGGCAGGTCGAGAAGTTAGAATAATCGTTCAGGCTGAAATGTTTGATGATTTAGCATCTCAAAGACTTGCCAGAGATGTCGCAAAACGAATTGAGGATGAACTTGATTATCCTGGTCAGATCAGGGTAACAGTTGTCCGCGAATTTAGAACAACAGAAATTGCGAAATAGCCGGAAATTTCGGCAAACGTCGAGTAAGCCCGGTTTTCCGTACTATACGGAACGGGCAAAACCCCGGCGAAGAATAGGAATAAATAATGGGTGATGAGAAGAAAACATTAAAAATTTTATTTTTTGGAGATTTGGTAGGTAAACCTGGAAGGTTCGGTTTAAGGGATTATCTTGCAGAACTTCAAGCTAAACCTGATTTTGTCATCGCCAATGTTGAAAACGCATCTCATGGTTTTGGTCTTACTGAAAAAAATTATAATGACATTTCCGGCTATGGAGTTGATTGTATGACATCCGGAAATCACATTTGGGATAAGAGAGATATTTTTACCTACATTGAAAATGCACCTAAGCTGCTGCGTCCAATAAATTATCCTGCCGGAACTCCAGGAAACGGCTCCGGAATTTTTGAGGCCGAGAACGGGGTGAAGGTCGGAGTTATTAGTGTTCTTGGCAGAGTTTTTATGAATCTCGTTGATTCCCAGTGGGAAATTGTTAAAGATGAGATAGAAAAGATAAAAAAAATTACGCCGATAGTTATAATTGATTTTCACGCAGAAGCAACTGCTGAAAAAATTTGTTTTGCAAAATACTGTTCAGAACTTGGAGCAAGTGCATTTTTTGGCACGCATACACATGTTCAGACAGCAGACGAAAGTATTATTAATAATATGGGATACATTACAGACGCCGGTTTTTGCGGTGCGAAGGACGGGGTTATAGGAATGGAATACAGTACTTCCCTGAACAGATTTTTGACAGGTATCCCTGAACGTTACGAGGTAGCAGACAGCGAGTTTACCCAGATTAATGCGGTAGAAGTCGAAATTGACATCAATACAGGTTATGCTGTTGCTATAAAAAGAATTTTTTGTAGTAGAAATAATAAAGAAAAGGAAGAAAGTCAATGAAAACGGATTTGCACATTCACACCTATTACTCGGACGGTGTGTTTTCACCCGAAAAAATAGTTGATACAGCAATGGATGTCGGCTTGGAAGTAATCGCTCTTACTGATCATGACAATGTTTTATCCTATAAAGTTGCAACGGATTATCTTAAGAAGGAAGGCAAGGAAGATAAGTTAAAAATTATTCAGGGTGTTGAAATAAATACTCTTTATAAAAATTATGAAATCCATATTCTTGGATATTTTATGGATACATCTAACAGTGATTTTCAAAATCTTTTAAAAGTCCAGCAGCAGGCCAGGGTAAAACAGACAAAAGAAATTATTGCACTTCTGAACAAAAAAGAAGGTATTAAAATAAAATTTGAAGATATAAAAAAACAGGTAGCTGAAGGCGGAAGTATAGGTCGTCCGCATATAGCAAAAGCTATAACAAACGCCGGAGGTACAGGGAGCGTTATGGAAGCTTATGCAAAATATATTCATGATGATTCCCCTGTGTATGTAGCGAGAAAAACAGTTACACCTCAGGATGCTGTAGAAATAATATATGATGCAGGCGGTATTCCTGTAATTGCGCATCCTCATGATCTTGATATTGCAGAAAGTCTTATTAAAGAATTAATGACATACGGACTTCGGGGAATTGAAGCTTACCACAGAAAACATTCTCCAGCCTGCGTTGAATATTTTTCATCAATGGCTGAAGAACTCGGACTTATTGTTACAGGCGGCTCAGACTTTCATGCTCCAAACATTATGAACGGGCAGATTATTCTCGGTAAAAACTTTGTCCCTGAATGGATATATGATAAACTATTGCAGGAAAAGAAACAAATAGATATGGCATGAGGCATAACCTATGAAACAATTTACCTGGAAAGCTGAATACTCTATTACGCTGATAATTATATTTGCAGTATTTTTGATGCTTGTTCCGACTTCTTTAGGGTCAACGGTTCAGGCTAATTTTATCACAAAATGGGACGATTGCTATTCAAAATTATTGTATGCAAAAGATGTAATCAGCAAACATGAACAGGAAGATATTTTAAAAAGTTTTAAAAGGGCTAAGACAAAAAATGAACGGGAAGATTTAATCCTTGAGCTTATAAAGCCATACTATAGATTAAATGAAAGTAAATATCCAAAGAGATATAAAACCCGATTTATGAACAAAATGGAAGTACCTGAAGATAGTTTATATTATTTTAAAGATATTTATTATGCGGATAATAATATTATAGTTGGATTGAAGGATATATCAGAAGATAAAAGTACTGAACCTATGTTTTTGATGATGTTTGATATGAACGGAAAAATGCCGCCTAATACGTGGGGAAAAGATATTTTCGGCGCTCAAATTTATGAAGATAAAGTGGAAGCTTTCGGACATAATTTAACACTTCAAGAGCTTCAGGATGACTGTTCAAGAATTGGAACGGGAGTTAACTGTTCATATTATTATCAAATTGGAGGCGACTTTGCAGACTAAAAAACGAGTATGCGTATTTTGTTCATCCTGTAATTATTTAGATAAAAGCTATTACGATGCAGCTGAAGAATTTGGCAGACTTATTGCAAGAAACGGATTTGATATGGTTTACGGCGGAAGTTCACTTGGGATGATGTGGGCTTGTGCAAAAGAGGTAAAAGTTAACGGCGGACAAATAACCGGGGTGATGCCTAAAAAGCTTCATGATATGGGAGTATACACAGATGAATGTGTTGAACTCACTATAACACCTTGTATGCGTACGAGAAAAGCAAAAATGGATGAACTTTCAGATTGCGTTGTTGCACTTGCAGGCGGGTTCGGCACACTTGAAGAAATTTCCGAAATGATTGTGCAAAAACAGCTTGGTTATAATAATAAACCCGTCGTATTCTTAAATACAAACGGGTTTTATGATAAACTTATTGAATTTTTTGATAATATGATTTCTGAAAATTTTGCAAACGAATGCGCTTCAAAATTATATTACATTGCACAAACTCCGGAAGAAGCTGTCGATTATCTTTTAAAATACGACTATTCTGCTCCTTGTGTAACAAAAGAAGAAATTTATGCAAGAAAGCATCCTAAGCCAAAGGCTAGTATTTAAGCATTGAAACAATTCTGCCGGCAGAAGCAAGTTTTTCTCTCCCTTTTAGAGCTTCTAACTCAATTAGAAAAGCAATGCCGACAAGGTTTGCACCTGTTTTCTTAACAAGTTTGCAAGCGGCTTCAGCAGTTCCGCCTGTTGCAAGGAGGTCATCCACGATTAAAACATTTGCTCCCTGTGGGAAAGCATCTTTGTGAACTTCAATTTTATCAGTGCCGTATTCAAGTTCATATTCCTGAGCATAAGTTTCAGCAGGAAGTTTATTCGGCTTTCTGATAGGAACAAAACCTGCATTAAGCTTATAAGCCATAGGCATACCAAATATGAAGCCGCGGCTTTCTATCCCTGCAATATAATCAATCTTTACATCTTTGAATTGTTCACAGAGATAATCAATCATTACCTTCAAAGTTTCTGCATCTTTCAAAGCTGTTGTTATATCTCTGAAAATGATACCGGGTTTTGGAAAATCAACTACATCTCTGATTTTATTTTTTACATCTAAAATAGTTTCAGTCATTACTTTTCTCCTTTTTCAGCAATTTTTTGTTTAATTTTTTCAGTGTATTCTTTCGTGTATTGTTTTGTTTTTTCAAGTTCCTTCTTTAAAAAAGCTTTTATGCTTGCTTCTTCTTCCTGAACAAGTCCATGGGCTGTTTTACCCCATTTCATATCTTTTTTCATAAATAAAATTTTAAATCCGATAAAAAGCACAAGCGGAAACCAGATAATAAAAAGATAGATAGAAGTTTCCAATGCCTCAAAAACAGCATCAAGCCGGGGCATAAAGTCATAACGCCTCAAAGAATATCTTGCAGCTAAAAAGAAACCTACCCCAATAGCTATACCTACAATTATTGAGGAATAAAGCATATGCGGAGGTGCATCTTTTGCAAGAACTTTAAATGTTCTTATTATAATTTCCATTAAAAGCCACAACGGCATTATAAATTGGGAAATATATGCAGTCATATCAAATCTGGCACGAAAAGACATTTTTTTAGATCTTAATGCAGCGCCGGAATACTCCAGATAACGCCTGATTGTACCTTCAAGCCATCTTCTCCTCTGACGGATAAGCGGGCGTATATATGCAATACCTTCTTCATAAACAATGGCATCTATACAAAATCTTACGTCCCAGCCTTTGATATGGAGCCTCGTTGACATATCAAGGTCATCAACAATTGTATAATTATTCCATCCGTTAATATCTTCAAGAGCCTCGCGTTTTATAAGCTCGCCGTTCCCGCGTAGTTCAACCGCACCTTTTACAGAATCCCTGCCTGCCTGAAAATAAGTATCCATAGTATATTCATTATTCTGGCATCTGGTGAGTAAATTCTGGTTTTTATTTCTAATAACTTTTCTTGCCTGAACTGCCCCGACGTCTTTTGGTTCGAGTTCGGGAACAAGTTTTGACAGAAAGTCCGGGTCAACTGTTGCATCAGCATCAAATACAAGAATAGCCTCGCCTCTTGCAATCTGAAATGCGTCATTTAACACAGCAGATTTTCCCGGGAAAGCTCCCTGCTGGCGTATAAGAGCTTTTACCCTGTCGTATTTTTTCTCCAAATCTTTAATAACAGAAGCTGTATTATCGGTACTTCTATCATCAATCACTATAATCTCAAAGTTTTCATAATCCATGCCGAGAATATTTTCAACAGTAGAAGCAATAACACTTTCTTCATTGTGAGCAGGAATCATAACCGTTACAAAAGGTTTATAATCCTCATTAATCACCTGAGGATACTTTTTCATAATACGTTTTTTCAAAGTATAAGCCAGGTTTGTAAAAACTGCATAAATAGTCATACAAAGGCATAAAAAAGCAAGTCCCCAGACTGTATTGAAGTAACTCTGGAAAATATACAAAAATACTCCGAGCCCGAAAATAATTGTAAATAGAATTATCCTTTCCTTCATAGCTAAAAACTTAAATCCCCTTCGAAAATCTTCTTCAAGTTATATTGTACCAAAAATTTGAAAAAAAAGTAAGAAAATATAACGTTTCATTACTTTTCAAGCGGAAAGAAACGCCCAAATACACTAAACAGATGTTTTTTAAGGTTAAAAAGTGTTAAAATTCCTTAAAGTACTTGCGCAAAATAAAATATTCGCTATAATAAGGCATGTACATAAGAGAAGGAGTTTTATCATGAACAAAGAAGAATTAGTACAAGAAGTTGCAAAAAAAGCTAATGTTACACAAAAAGAAGCTGCTGAAGTTATCAGCGCTTGGGTAGAAACAGTTCAAAAAACTGTAGCTAAAGGTAAAAAAGTAACTTTAGTTGGCTTCGGTACTTTTGAAGCACGTAAAAGAGCAGCTAGAACTGGCAGAAACCCACAAACTGGTAAAGAAATTAAAATCCCTGCTAAAACAGTTCCTGCATTTTCTGCTGGTAAAAAATTCAAAACTGTTGTTAACGGCAAATAATTGAATTTTCATACTTGCAAGTTTGAAAGGACGTACTTTTCAGTACGTCCTTTTTTAATTTAACTAAATATCTTATTCCTGTTCTACCTTTTCAAATTTAATTCTGTATCCAAGAACCCCAGCCAGAAACTTTAATTCATCATACTTCATTGAACTTTTAACTAACTTTTGGGATAGGGTGTGAACTGTATATTTCTTCCCGGAAACACGCTGAGCCTCTATGGCTAGTTCGGTAAGTGTCATTTTTTCTTTTACTAGCAGTATTTTTAAATCTTCTCGAACACTCATATTAATATAATTATATATTTTTCAATAAATCTTGACATCTTTTGATAAATCCCCTATAATATTCAATAAAATTATTGAATATTATATAAAATTTGATAATATTTTGGAATAAAACTTAATGAGGAAAAAATGAAAAACGGAATTATAGTTTCAGAAGTCGATTTAATATTCAAAGAATGTTCCATAAGAAATGGATTCACACTGGCAGAAGTTCTTATAACTCTCGGTATTATAGGAATAGTTGCTTCAATGACGCTGCCATCGCTTGTTGCAAAACATAGGAAAAAAGTTCTGCATACACAGTTTTTAAAGGCATATAGCGACATTCAAAATGCAGCGAAACGCTTTGAAGCAGATAATGGCATTACTATTTATGAATACAGCCTTAACGAAAAGTCCCCTACCAGAACATTAAAAACATTAATGTCTTCCTTTATCGGAACAAAATACGGAAGTAAGGTTTCAACAGACTATGATGAAGAAATCGAAGGCAGTTTATCTTTTGAAAAAGCAATAGGATACACGCCCAAAAATCTTGCAGGCAAAAAACAAAAGGTACATCCTTGTGATCAGTCAATTATCACAGAGGAAGTAGGCGGAAGAATTTTTTCTATGGATGATGCAGTAAATACATATGATAAGCCTCAGCCTTACGGTCCTAAAATATGTATTGATATAAATGGAAGAAAAGGACCTAATATTTACGGGTATGACTGGTTTGTGTTTATTTTTACAAAAGAAGGAAGCGTAAAGCCATACATAGGAAGCAGCCTGGAAAATATATCGACAGAAATGGGAAATCCAGAAACAGCGTGTGATTATAAATTCAATCAGGCCACATATACGTGTGCGTACTTTGCTTTAACTGATACAAGCCCTGAAAATCCAAAAGAAAAATACTGGACTGATTTTTTGAAATAATTATAATTAAAGATCTATTTTTCTTTTGCAGCTTTTCTTGCTTCAACCTCAAGAAGATTATTTTTATATAGTTTTGATTTCGCCCTTTTGTGTTTTAGCATTTCTTTGAAGCCTTTTTCTGCACAGACGCTCAGATCATCAAGAAGATCTAAATCAGGATATTCTTTGAATGCTCTTACATATTCTTTTGCTTTTTCAAATTGAGGATGCCCTTCTTGTATTACTCCGCTCCGGGCAACCGTATCCTTATAGAATTTTTTATTGAAAGTGAACTCTCCGGCATCAAATATAGGAAACTTTCTTATTATAAATTTTCTAAAATTATTAATACCTGCATCAACATTGCCAGCCATACCTGCAATATATCTTGCCATAATTTGAAACTGATCCATGTGTTTTGTTTCATGTTTGATGTATTTTCTGAGTATAGGTCTGAATAACCTGCAATTATAGATTTTATTCACTGTTATCTCGGCAGTATAAGGATTTGAGCCGGCATATTGATCTATTAAAATTCCGGAACGTAATTTAGGAATCACCGGTAAATTTTGCTTTTTCACTGCCTGATTTAATGTATTTAACAAAAATCTACACTGTTTTATATTCATATCGAATCCTTCCTATATTTAGAAGGAAAAAATTTTATAAAATTGCTCTAATTTTACGATATTGTTACATTAATCAACAGAGAAGATTTCTTTAATATCATCCATTGTAAGAGATTTTACGATGTTTCTATCAACGGAAATTACGCTGTCAACAAGGTTCCGTTTAATGGTTTTAAGCTTCTGTATCTTTTCTTCAACTGTATTTTTGGTAATAAGTCTATATACAAATACTTTCTTTGTCTGACCGATACGATAAGCTCTGTCAGTTGCCTGATCTTCAACAGCAGGGTTCCACCAAGGGTCGTAGTGGATAACGTAATCCGCGCCGGTGAGGTTCAAGCCTGTACCGCCCGCTTTTAAGCTGATTAAGAATATCGGAATATTACTATTATTAAAGTGTTCAACAGCTGCCTGACGGTCTTTTGTTTTACCTGTAAGGTACTCATACTCAATACCTTCACGTTCAAGCCATCCTTTTACTATATCAAGCATATTTACAAACTGGCTGAACAGCAGAACTCTGTGCCCTTCTGAGATAATCTCTTCCAGCATAACTTTAAGTTTTTCAAATTTACCGGAAGACATAATATGTTTGACATTTTCCTTATCATAAAGTCTAGGGTGGCAGCAGATTTGACGTAATCTGAGCAATGCAGAGAATATTGATAGTCTGCTCTTTTCAAGACCATTCTGTTCAATACTCTTGAATAATTCTTCTTTTGTACTGTCAAGAACCTGAAGATAGAAATCTTTTTGTTCATCGGTAAGTTCGCAGTAAGCAATATTTTCAACTTTATCCGGCAAATCTTTTGCAACGTCACGCTTCATACGGCGTAAGATAAACGGATAAATCTGGAGTTTCAAACGTTTTTCAACAGTCTTATCCTGGCGTTCCATAATCGGATTGACATAACGCGAATTAAATTCAGCCATTGTAAGCAAAAATCCGGGCATCAAAAAGTCAAATACAGACCAGAGTTCTTCCAGCTTGTTTTCTATAGGAGTACCGGACAGTGCAAGCTTATGAGATGCTTGAAGCTGTTTTACGGCTTGTGCGGTCTGCGACATCGCATTTTTAATATTTTGTGATTCATCAAGAATAATATAACGGAAGTTTATATCTTTAAAATGTTTAATGTCGCGTCGTATTAGTGCATAACTTGTAATAACAACGTCATAATTTGGAATTTCTTTAAACAGTGATTTTCTATCAGCACCGGAGAGTTTCAAACATGACAGTTCCGGAGCAAATTTTTGTATTTCAGATTCCCAGTTGAAAACAACTGTTGTAGGGCAGATAACTAATGTCGGCATAGGACCGTCAACTTCTTTTGCTTTCTGCAAAACAGTCAAAGCCTGCAAAGTTTTACCAAGCCCCATATCATCTGCAAGTATTCCGTTAAGCCCGTATTTATACATAAACCAGAGCCAGCCGTAACCTTTTAGCTGATATTCTCTAAATTCAGCCGTTGCATTTTCCGGCAGCTGAAGCCCGTCATGAGTTGAGAACGTAGACATCTGTTCCCAAAATTCTTTGAACTTATCGCTTAAAACCAGTTCAACCCCGAGGTTTTTAAGTTCATTAATCAAACCCGCACGGTATGTTTTTACAGTAAATTTATTTTCATCATTTCTATAAACATCAAATGAGTTAAAAGCTCTCATCATTGCATAGATATTCTGTGCAGGATATTCTACAAAACCAAGGCTTCTTATTCTGCTGTACTTTTCGCCGCTTTGAATAGTGTCATAAACATCATCAAAGTTTATTATTTCTTCTCCAACCTGACCGTATAGCTGAATTTCAAAACTGTCTTGAGTTTCCTCGGAAAAATCAATTTTAGCACAAAGTCTGAACGGTTCATCCATCAGCTTAAAGAAATTCATATCGTCTTTTTCTACAAACTTCCAGCCGTCGCCTGCCTGTTTGATATAGTAATTATAAAAATCAATCGCATTTTCTTTTTCCAGTGCAAGGTTATTTGTCTGCATAGGCACAAACTTACATGCCAGAAGCATATTATATGAATCAATTTCGTGTTTAAAGTTTCTTTTTATCCAGTAAACAAAATCTTCACCGGGCTTTTTAACAGTAATATAAGGCGCTTTATCGCTTGTTTTGGAAAACGGAACCTTTACACCATCATATTCAAATTCCAAAGCAGCTTTAAGCGACTGGTCATAGTCAATACCGAGAGTCACAATATTCAACGGCGGACGTTCTTCAAGCATTAATTTTGAAATACTTTCATCAATATTAACATCCATAATTTCTCTCAGCTTAGGAAGCTCTTCATATATAAATTTACCGCCGTCAGAATCCTTCAAATCAGTAAAAGAAGATTTTAAAAGATTTTGAGGTACTGACTGCATTGCAATATTAGTCGGGAAAATAATATTTTTATAACGTCCCCACTTTAGATGACGTGAAAAATATCTTACTTCTTCAAACGGATAAACATCATCTTTATCCGGACGCTTCCACTCAAGAGATAAAAGAATTGTTCCTGCCTGGGAAATATTTACGTTTAAAACTAATTTCCACTCCTGGTCTGTAAATTTCAATCTTTGTTTTGTTTTTTCATCCAAAACTTCATCAGCCTTGGAAAGCAGCGTAAACATCGGTCCGAATTTAGTAATAGGAATATCATACCAGCCGGCTTTTTTATCCTGTCTTGATATAGTTAAAAGCTGCTGGAAAATAGCAATCTCAACTTTTTGCGAATTATTCAGCTCAAAATCAGGATTTTGTTTTTGCGCTTCAATTAAAGCTCTCAGAATATTTTCAATTTGTCTTACAACTTTGCCGGTTTCACGTGACATTACAAGAATTGAAAAAAAGTTTGCTTTCCTTTTTGGATTGAAATGGAATATATAGCTGCCTGGAGGGGTATCTTCAAGTGCAGTATTCTCATCAGGAAAATCAAATTCCATGCCGAACTTTGTTTCAAGCCAGTCTTCGTAAGCATGTTCATCGATTGCCTTTAATCCAACAGCAACGGCATGCTTACACCATTCTTCTTTCAGCGGGCAGTTGCAGCGTGCTTCGACTTTATTCTTTTTAAAGATTAAGTCTGTGTTGTAGTGATCCTGAAAGTTTCCTTTTACTTTACCCATATAGAAGTTCTTTTCAGGATAAGTATCGAACACCATATCTTTTAAATGGTATTCATAGCCTCTGCGCCAGCTTCCTGCACCGGCTCTGTCTTTTATATACTTGTAATTAAATTCCTCAGTACCCATCTACGGGAGTATCTCTTTCTTTCCTTAAGGGTTAATGCCTAATATAGATTTTACTCTATAAACCCTTAACGATTACATTATTACATGAATTACAAAAAAAGGCAATAGCCTTATAGCATACCAAGTAAAAATGAGTGATAGCAAAAAGCAAATGCACATCCGAACAATGCACCCATAATAACTTCAAAAGGAGTATGTCCCAGAAGTTCTTTTAATTTACCACCTATGGCCTGCACGTCATGCTTATAAAAGTCATCCATCATCCTGTTAAGACAGGCAGCGGTTTTTCCGGCAGCACGTCTTACACCGGCTGCATCATACATTGTAATCAGAGCAAATCCGAGTGCTACTGCAAAAATAATTGAATCAAATCCGTCAATTATCCCGACTGATGTCGAAAGCCCCATTACTCCGGCAGAGTGAGAGCTTGGCATACCGCCTGTTGTTGTGAATATTTTAAAATTAACTTTTTTTGACTTTATTGTGAATATAACAAACTTAATCAATTGCGCTAAAAAAGCACTTAGTATTCCAGCTGATAAGACTTCAAATCCATTATTAACAATATCTAACATTTCTTTACTCTCTCGTTTTGATTAATTCTGAATTTCTTAAAAATAAAAAGAAACACTTATTTATTTTACCATAAGCAAAACTCCACGTAAATCTTATTACAAAAAGTAAAGATTTATCTTTTACTAACAAAAATTTATATTCAGACTTTTTAGAACAATTGTTAGTTAAAGGAGAATTTTTATGAATTTTGACATTGTAAAAACATTTTATAGTTCTAAAAACAAGTGCGCATATCAACTGCTAAGAATGGAAATGGATAATTCATCCATGTTGCGTTTATACAAAAAAGCTCCTCAAAACTCAAAGTACAAGCCTGTATTAGATAAATCTTACCTGAATCTAGGTGAAGATAACATTACTTCAATTGAAAGAGCCAGAGTAACACCAATATTAAAAAGACATATTCAAACCTCTGTAATATTAAAGAAGGGAAAAGATATAGTAGGATATGGAATTGCTAATAAAAGGGGCAAGATTATTACATCAAGCATGAAAGATGAAAATGGGAAACCTTATATCTTCCAAAAAACAAAAAATATTAAAACTAAAAACAATGCTCCTATGGCTGTGAAATTAATTCAAAAAGCACTGGACACAATAGCTAATAACAACCAACCATATATCCACTATTGATACTAAATTACCAGCCGGATAATAAAAATTATCCGGCCTTTTTTATTTTATCAAGAATTTGTTCAAATATTTCTGAATAAATGTTTTTATTTATTAATATATTTTTGCAATCATCTATTAATAAATTTAAATCCTGTTTTGATTTTTCCAAACCATATAGACTTACATAAGTCAGCTTGCCTGCAGCTTTATCTTTTCCTAGAGTTTTACCCATTTCTTCAAAAGTAGAAGTTTCATCTAAAATATCATCTGCAATCTGGAATGCAACACCCAGTTTCTGACCAAATTCAGTTATAGCATTTATTTGTTCTTCAGATGCCCCTGCAATAATAGCACCGGTTCTTAGTGCAAGCTTAAACAAATCAGCGGTTTTATGAGTGTGGATATATTCAAGAGTAGAAGCTTTATCACCGGTAACATTGCCTTTTTCACTTTCAATATCAACTACCTGACCTGCAATAACTCCATAGGCCCCGCCTGCCTGAAAGTATTCTGCAAAGACTTTTACAAGAGTTTCCGGTGCAAGATTTGAATATTTAAGTATAGTCTGAGGAGCAAAAGTAAGCAGAGCATCCCCGGCAAGAACAGCATTTGCCTCGCCGAAAACTTTATGGTTTGTAGGTTTTCCGCGTCTGAAGTCATCATTATCCATACATGGTAAATCATCATGGATTAAAGTTTGTGCATGAAGCATTTCAATTGCGCAGGCAGCCGGGATTGCATCTTCATAATTCCCGCCGAAAACCCGGCAGCATTCAAGACACATTACAGGACGAAGCCTTTTGCCCGGAAGAGTTACCGTATATTTCATAGCCTTGAAAATATCTTCCGGATATGATATTGGCATAAATTCTTCAAGTTTTTTGTTTACCAGTTCAATATAATCATTCATTTTCATAATCAAATTCCTTATAAATTTTCTGTTTTAAAGTATTACGTGAACTTTGTCTTTTTTTACCGCTGATTTTTGCAACTTCTTTATTATTAATTATCTTTTTTGAATGTTCTGTTTTAGTACCTTCATATTTAATTTTTTCTTTGTATTCTCTGGCTTCCTCCACAAAAGCCAGGTAGCTATCATATCTGCTGTTATCAATATCATCAATATGAGCAAGCACATTACATCCATCTTCATTGATATGAAGGCAGTCGCTGAATTTGCATGTTCCGCAATAAGGAAGCATTTCGTCAAACAATTTGTCAACTTCAGCAGGCAGGATAAAATCAAACTTCACATTACTAAACCCCGGAGTATCAACAATTCGGGAGTTCTCATTGATTTTTATAATTTCGCAATGACGGGTAGTATGAGTTCCGCGCTGAAGCTTTTCACTGACAGCTTTAGTTTTCAGATGCAAATCCGGATTTATTGCATTAATCAGGCTGGATTTACCAACTCCGGAATTCCCGCAAAGAACGCTTATTTTACCATCAAGAAGCTTTTCAAATGCTTTTATGCCTTTATGTTCTGTCGCCGAGGTAAAAACAATATCAAATCCGAGTTTTTTATAAACATCTATAATTTTGTTCTTTAAGTTTTTTTCCCACTTTAAGTCTTCTTTGTTGAAGCATAAAACTGTTTTTATTCCGTAATATCTTGCAAGAGCAATATAGCGGTTAAGCTGAAGCAAATCCAGATCCGGTTCTTTTAAGGCAGAAACGATTACAATCTGATCTATATTAGAAACACTCGGGCGTTTTATAAAATTTTTACGGGGCAGCACTTTTGTAATATGCCCGTTTTCAAATTCTACGAAATCACCCACAAGGATTTTTTCGCGCTGTTTTTTTAACACCTCCCGGGCTTTGCACTCAAAAGTTCCGACACCGGTGTCGACATAATAAAAATCAGAATGGATTTTATAAATCTGTCCCTCTGCCATAACAGAATTATTTTAGCATAAAAAGAATTACTCAAGACCTTCCTGATAATCTTCGTACTTTAAAGTATCATCATATAAAAAAGTATAATACTGTAAGGTAACTTTCTGAGCCCTTATATCCACATCAAAGGTATCTGCGCCGAGCTGATTTGGTCCTTTTTCTCCATTTACATCAATCTTGATTGAGCCGCATCTTGTTTCATTAGTACGTATTTTTACAGGGTTTCCGTCTTCATCCTTAACAACAAACCCTTTATCATCAGTCTTATCATATTCATGTACCCAGCCGCAGTCACCCTGATGATTATACCTGTATACATACAACACACTACCATCATTTAAAATCATGCCGGCATATTTATTAAAATCATGGTATTTAGTTTTACCGTTTGAATAAAGGGCTTCAGCCGCCTTAGTTTTCCAGGTCCAGCATCCGCCCTTACCCTCTTTACAAATTTTCAACGGCTTAAATTCCTTCGATAGTATTTCTATAATTTCATCATTAGTTCTGTTTATATTAAATAAATCACCGTAAGAGTCAAAGTTATTATCAACTTTTGTTCTGAGCATTGCATTAGAAATAAGTGAGTAAGAACGTTTTGCCTGACTTATAAGGACTTTATCCTTATACTTCGCAACAAGTGTTGGTAATGTCATAGCAGCTACCACTCCGATTATACCGAGCGTTATCAATACCTCGGCTAAGGTAAAACCTAATCTTAACTTGTCTTGACCGGCGGCGCTACATGGCTCGTTGCCTGCACCAAT
>HF989735.1:86633-121512 GCA_000431315.1 Brachyspira sp. CAG:484 | reverse complement strand
CAGACATAACAGATGATTTTGAAAAAGATTGTTCAATAGAAAATCCTGCAGGCTGCACTACTAGGGAAGCTTGTGATGCTGCTGATGAGTGTAATGGCTGTGACGACACGTTAATAAAAGGTACCTATTGGTCAGGAGGTTCTTGCCATGTAACATCATGCGCTTGCCCAGCATAACAAAGAAAAGCCCCGTCCAAAACCGGCGGGGCAAATACTGAGCAATCAGAAGAGTTGAGGATTTACATTTATATACTATCCTTTTATCTTCTGCAAAACATTACCGGAAATGAGTAATTTTTATTTACATTTACAGGTCAAAAGAGTTAATGATTTTGTATTATATTATTGAAAACTTCATATTAATCTGATATAATTATATTTAATAAAAGGAGGACAATTATGCGAAACCCAATTATAGCTTCAAAATCTCTGAAGAGGGGGGGGCTTAGATAGCGCCGGCGGGTTTATTCACGCTTCGGGATTATCCCGTTCCGCATTCACCTTAGCTGAGGTTTTGATTACTTTAGGTGTAATAGGAATTGTTGCTGCACTGACACTTCCGGCACTTATTCAGACAAACAAAAATGCCGAAGTGGAAGTAAAACTAAAAAAAGTATATTCTGTAATGAATCAGGCAATATTGATGTCAGAAAATGAAAATGGTCCGAAGGAATACTGGGAACCCTGCACTTCTAATGATTGTTATAATTATTATGAGAAATATCTTTTACCATATCTGGTAAGTTTAAAATCCGTTGAACTTTCAACTCTCAGTTATTATAATATTGCAATTTATTTTAGTGATGGTAGCTTGTTAATCGGGAAAAATGATACATCAGGTCGTGTAGATTATTGGTTCTTTCCAAATGCAAAAAACTTTAATAACGATTCGTTTGGCAATTGGGATGCCTCTTCCGCATCAGTTCAGTGTAAGGGTTGTGGAAAAACATTTTTTGCATTTTCATTTGCACCTTGGGATAAAAGTCAAAGATTTCATTATAAAAAAGGGTTTGAAACATTCAAAATGAATTTATCAGAAGTTAATGAGGAAACTCTAAAGCAAGGATTGTGGGGATGTAAATCCACTGGAAATAATCCGACCTACTGTACGGCTTTAATCCAGCTAAACGGGTGGAAAATACCAAAAGATTATCCATTTAAGGTTAAATAAACAAATAAAAAAAGCGACCTTTGAATAAAGACCGCTTTTTTTATTATTAATTACTCCTTCAGGAATGATTCGTAATTTCTTGCAAGTAAGTGGGTTCTTACCTGATTTATCAAGTCAAGTGCAACACCGACCATGATGATTAACGATGTAGCTCCAATACCCTGCAAAGTTTTTATATTTGTAATATAACTTGCAAAAGACGGAACCAATGCAATAATACCAAGCCCCATAGCACCGATAAATGTTGTTTTTGTAAGAATTTTATCTAATGCGTCGGCAGTTGGTTTGCCAGGCTTAATCCCTGGTATAGAAGAACCGTATTTCTTAAGGTTTGTAGCAATATCTTTCGGCTGCATATTCGGCATAATTGATGCGTAGAAGAAAGTTAATGCCACGATTAATAAGAAATACATTACATAATATACAATACCGTCAGGGCTCAACCAGTGTGCCAGATTCATAACCGCATCCTTAACTGCAACAGATTTGAAGTTAGCCTGTCCAACAAGACTCAGAATTGTTGAAGGGAATAACAAAATCGCAACAGCAAAGATAATTGGCATTACACCGCCCGGATTAAGTTTAAACGGAATATATGAATTCATTCCGCCGTAAACTTTGTTTCCAACCTGACGTTTCGGATTTACGATGATAACCTTTCGCACAGCTTCCTGCATTATAACAATGAACACCATTGTTAAGAAGAATATTGCAAGCAGTGCCAGAAGCCCTAACTGCAATTGTGTACTATGTGATACCATCTGGGCAGTTCTTGAAGCATAAACCGGTATACCTGAAAGAATACCTATAAAGATGATTAAAGATCCGCCGTTGCCGATACCTTTTTCCGTAATAAGCTCTGAAATCCACATAACAAGCATTGCACCTGCTGTAAGAACTGTAATTGAGCTTACATAAAACATCAAATGGTTAACGTTAGGCTGAATTGCACCCGGTAAATGGTGCATGAACATCATAAATATTAATGACTGGAATACTGCAAGAACCACTGTAAATATACGGGTATATTGCGATAATTTCCTTCTTCCTGCTTCACCCTCTTCTTTCTGCAATTTTTCCAGTGAAGGAATAACTACAGAAATAAGCTGGACAATGATTGAAGATGTGATAAATGGACCTATGCCTAATGCAAAGATAGATACATTACCCAGTGCACCGCCGGAAAACAAATCCAAAAATCCGATTATATTATTACCTTGCGCAATGTTGCTGAATACAGAATTGTTTATACCGTATAGCGGTAATTGTGCACCAAATCTGAATGCTGCAATCATTATGAAAGTAAATATGATTTTCTGCTTTAAACCGGAAGCATGCCACATTGACATCAAATCATCGGTAGAAGGCATTCTCATTCCCTGTGCCATTATACTAACTCAACCTTTCCGCCTGCAGCTTCAATTTTAGCTTTAGCTGACGGTGTTACGTAGCTTGCTTTAACATTAACTGCAGTTTTAATTTCGCCATTACCAATAATTCTTAAGCCATCGCAAGAAGGATGAACTTTTTTAGCTTCTTTTAAGCAAGCAAGACAAACTTCTTTCATGCCTAATCTTTCAAGCTTAGTAACTGTAATTTCAGCATAGTTAAGCTTGTTTATAATTTGGAAGCCTTTTAATTTCGGTAATCTTCTGTAAGCCGGCATCTGACCGCCTTCAAAACCTCTTTTTGAAGAGCTTCCAGAGCGCTGACCTTCACCGTTATGACCGCGGCAAGAAGTTTTGCCTCTGCCTGATGAACGGCCTCTGCCTACACGTTTAGATTTATGAGTAGAACCTTCAGCAGGTCTTAAATCTTCTAATGTTATTGTATTTGCCATTTTATTTCCTCTTTCTTTCGATAAATTATTCTGCTACTTCTAAAAGGTGTGATACTTTGTTAACCATACCCATGATAGTAGGTGTGTTGAAGTGCTCAACAACTTGATCTTTTTTAGTAAGACCTAATCCTCTTACAACTCTTCTTTGAGCTTCAGAAGCGCCTATTAAACCTCTTTTGAGTTTAATTTTTATTTTTTTATTTTCTGCCATAATATTTTTCCTTTTTATTATTATAATTCAACTTTTAAAAACAATTAGAGCAGTGACTAATTTAAAAGTTCTGCCATTGTAAGTCCGCGTCTTTTTGCAACTTCTGTGAACGGAGTTAATCTTTTTAATGCGTCCATAGTTGCGTTAGCAGCGTTAAGAGGTGATTTTGAACCTAAAGATTTTGACAGGATGTTGCCGATACCTGCAAGTTCAAGAACTGAACGAACAGCACCGCCGGCAATAATACCTGTACCTTCTGAGGCTGGTCTTAACATTACAGCACCGGCACCTGATTTACCTGTAATAGGGTGAGGAATTGTTGTTTTGAATATAGGAACTGTAATAAGATTTTTTCTGCCGTCAGCAATAGCTTTCTGAATAGCGATAATAACTTCAGAAGCTTTAGCACAACCAACGCCTACCTGACCTTTTTGGTTTCCTACAATAACGATTGCTCTAAAGCTTAATTTTTTACCGCCCTTAACAACTTTTGTTACACGGCTGATTTGAACAACTCTTTCAGTCCATTCGCTCTGAGGTTTTTCTTCAGAAGTTTCGATTTTCTGTTTTCTTCCGCGACCTTTTCTGCCTCTGGCAGGTTTTTCTTCAGTTTCAACAGGAGCTTCAGGAGCTTTTTCAGTTACTTCTGCAGCAGCTTCTTCAACTGTAATTTCTTCTTTGTTTTCTAAATCCATTGATTTTACCTTTCATAAAATTAGTAATTAAACATTTTACTTATATTGTGAATACGTCAAAAACATGCTTCTTGCTTTAACTTCTATAAGCGGGACCTATAGCAGGAAATTTTACAACCCGCCCTGTTTATGCGCCAAGCCCTTGAAATCGTATTCAGGTTAAACTTTTCTGACAAGTTTAAATTAACATATAAATATTTAAAAATCAAGCCTATTGTAACTGTTACTTAACCTTAAACGGATAATCTTTAGGTATTTTCCAGCCGTTGAGCTGAATTAAAGCGGTACACCAGACTTTTACAGAGCTATTTTTATTGCATGAATAGTTATTGCCATCAGCGCTTAATGCTTCTTTTGATAGTTCATCTAATGCAGCCTTATATGGTTCAAACCCTTTTTTATAATGATATTTATGCTGCGTGTCATTCCAAGCTGGAGCGAACTGGAATGCAAAGTATGTTATACCGCAATCTTTTCTTCCCATAAGAGAACCTGTTTCGCTTGTAGTCGCAAAACTTTCTGCATCAAAATTTTTTGCATTAGGGAAATAGAAATAGTCATAAACTTGTTTGCCGACTAACACACTTCCATCAGAAAAATATACTGCCATGTTTTGACCACCAAAGCTTTGAAATTTTTTAACTGATACTTCCTGCAGGTATGGAGCAAAATATTTATCAAAAAAATTAGCATCTGAAAAATTCCAATACTCTTTTGGGCCATTATCTATTTCTGATCTTAATATAGCCTGATTCATTACAGAATATACTTTTTTTAGTTTTACTTCCACTTCGGCATTTTTGTTTGTCTGAATAAGTGCCGGCAGTGTCATTGAGGCAACTACACCTATTATCCCCAGAGTTATAAGAACTTCTGCTAATGTAAAAGCTTGTTTAGTCATATAATTTTATCCCCTTAAAATATAGATTACATCTACTATTATGACATAAAATCTCCAAAATAGCAATATTTTTATTCATATTATTTGATATATCTTAATTTATGACTAAAAAGTTAGATAAAGTTTTCCACAAAAAATTTGGACAGCGGGTGAGGTTTCTCAGAAAAGAAAAAGGACTAACTCAGGAAGAGCTCAGCTTTGAAATTGATGCTGATAATTCTTACATCGCAAATATTGAAAATGCACACAGAGATATTCCGCTTTCACGTGTTAATAAGATTGCAAAAGCTCTTGGTATATCTCTTAAAGATTTATTTGATTATTAATTATTTTACTTTAATTTCTTCTAAAGCCATTTCTAACAGATTTATCATACAAGCCTGGAATTTATCACATTCCGGCTGAGTTTTGGCTTCAAATCTAAGCGTAAATACAGGTTCCGTATTACTTTGTCTAATGAGCGCAAATCCGCCGTCAAAGACAATTCTCATACCGTCGAGGGTAATAATGTCTTTTATTGTTGAGCCAAATATACTTTTATCTTCGTTAACAAAAGCTTTTACTTTTTCAAGCACCGGTTTTTTAAGTTCATTAGGACAAGGAAATCTTACTTCCGGAGATGAACATACTTTCTTGTATGGTGTCAGCATATCCTGTATTGTAAAATCAGGATTTTCTGCTTTATGTTTTGCAATAATTTCAATAATACGGCAGCCTGCATAAATAGCATCATCAAAGCCGTAGTATCTGTCTTTAAAGAATGTGTGTCCGCTCATTTCTCCTGCAAGCACAGCGCCTGTTTCTTTCATCTTTTCTTTGATGTAGCCATGACCTGTTTTGCACATAACAGCTTCACCGCCACAGTTATCTATAGTGTCATAAAGCACCTGTGAACATTTTACTTCACTGACAACTTTAGGGCATTTGCCTTCTTTTTTATATTTTTCAATCAGGTCAAGTGCATATATTAAGAGCAATTTGTCGCCGGTCAGGAAATTACCTTTGTTGTCAACAACACCAATTCTATCGCTGTCGCCGTCATAGGCAATACCGACATCAGCATTTTCTTTGACTACAGTAAGCTTTAACACATCAAGAGTTTTTTCAACACTCGGATTTGGGTGATGGTTAGGGAACGTTCCATCCGGTTCTGAATATAATTCTATAACATCACAGCCGAGTTTTCTGTATAGCTCTGGTCCTACTATTCCGCCTGTGGCATTTGCACTGTCAACAACGACTTTTACTCCCTTGCCGATATGACCAAAGCGTTCTTCCATATCTTTTATGTAATCCGGAATAATATTGTAAGTTTTTACTATACCTTTGTTAATTTGCGGTTCCGGTTTATCAAATTCTTTGAAAGTTAAATCTTTTACTGTCTTAATCTGTTCTTCATTAAGTGTTTGACGGTTATAAGTCATTTTCATGCCGTTATATTCTTTTGGATTATGGCTGGCTGTTATGATACAAGCTGCTATGATATTTTTGCCGCCTGTAAGTTCTGCGGGAACTCCTGCAGCTTCGGAATAATATCCTATAGGAGTAGGTGCAAGCCCAAGATTAACTACATTTGCACCTGTAGAGGTGATACCGTCAATTAAAGCTTCAGAAAGTGAAGGTGAGTGTGTTCTTGCATCCATACAGACTGTAATCCACATATCAGAAGGATTTAATCCTGATTGAAGTTTCAGGTACTCAACAAGCCCCCTGCCTGTATATTTGTATAACTCTTCGGTAATATCTTCTCCGTAAATACCTCTGATGTCATTTTTTCCAAAAGCATGTTCATATTTTTTCATAATATTAATTCTCACCTCTTTTTATTTTATAATATTTATTATCATATCATGAACAAGATTGAAAATTTAATTCAAAATATTTCAAATAGCCAAAAGAGTGCAGCTATAGTGTTTGTTTTACCGGCGGTACTGGGGATTTTTATATTTATAATAATTCCAGTAATTTGTTCTTTTGGTTTAAGTTTTGTAAAGTGGGATTTGTTAAATCCAATGCAATTTGTCGGGCTTGATAATTACAGGGAGATTTTTTCAGAGCCGCTGTTTTTTAAAATTTTTCTTAATACTGTTGTTTTTGCACTATCGGTTTCCCTGTTCGGGGTTATAATTCCTCTTGTTCTTGCAGCAATTTTAAATACAAAAATCAGAGGTGCGGAATTTTATAAAACAGCATATTTTTTGCCGTTTATTACACCTATGATCGTAATAGGAATTGTTTGGGAGTGGATATTTGACCCTAATATTGGTTTGCTGAATAAAGTTTTGCAGGTTCACATCAACTGGCTTTATGATCCGCATTGGGCTATGCCGGCGCTCATTATTGTTTCGGTTTGGAAGCTTATCGGGTATAATATGATAATTTTTCTTTCTTCGCTGAGTGCAATTTCGGACAGTATGTTTGAAGCTGCTAAAATTGACGGAGCAAATCCGGTGCAGACTTTCCGGTATGTAACCATACCGCTCTTATCACCTGCGATATTTTTTGTGGTTATTATTACCGCAATCAATTCATTCCAGATTTTTGACTTAATTTATTTAATGACACAGGGTGGACCGCTTGACAGTACAAACGTTCTTGTGTACGCAATATACAAAAATGCTTTTGAATACTTCAATGTTGGAAAAGCAAGCGCCATTGCTTATGTTCTGTTTGTTATAATTCTTATTTTGACACTTGTTCAATGGAGCCTTAGAAAAAAGCTTGTGTATAACGAAATTGACTAATTATTTGTTTATTACTACTTTTTTATACATGTTATTTTTCGGAGCGTTATTGCCTAATTTAATTATTTTTTCAAAAGCAAACTTTAAAATATTTTGCTTTTTATCAGATTTGAATAGCGAAACCTTGTCAATTTTTAAATCATCCATGCTTTTTGCTACTATTACAGAGTTTTTAGGTTTGTATCTTGTAAATGTTACAAAGGGTTTTCCACCGTCATCACCTATATCAACCCTGAGTCTTGTCTGAAGACATGCAGTATCAATATTTTTTCTTGCCTGATTTAGCTTATCAAATTTTCCATGTTCTACAGCGTAACCTGCAATTTGCTTCAATGCTTCACTATTTAAAAACTTTGCCTGAAATGGCAACTTCGGTTCATTAATGCTAGTAGTTGGTTGTATAAGCATTTTTTAAAAAGCCTCATCCAATTTTCTTCCTAAAGTATAGTCTGGAATGTGATTGGTAAAATAGTTATTTGCAATGAGATTTGTCATTTTTTTTACCTTTGAAGGTGTAGGAAGATTTTTATCATTAAAAAGCTGTTTATATTCCTTCGAGCTTACATCACCCAGTTTTTTTATTTCTTTTGAAGTAAGTTTTTTTAGGATGCAGATATTATTATTATACAAATTTTTTACTCTATAGCCATTTTCATCTTTAGAAACTTTAAGCACAGTATTTGAGTGATGTTTTGAAAGAGAATTAAGAGCAGAAGCTAATTCATCAGCTCTGCCGTTTGCAATTTCATTGGCGCTAATGGTCATAATTGCATCATTCTTAACAAATTTTGCCTGAAATGAAATATTATTGATAGGCATTTGCACCTCCTTTATAAAGTAAAAATCTTTTACTGAGAATATAAGTTCAGTAAAAGATTTTTTTTGCTAGATAAAATTAAGTTAATTATTTACACTCGTTAAAGTATTCTTTAAATATTTTAACACTGCAATATTTGCCGCACATTGTACAAGGTTCACCGTCATCAATATCTTCAAGAGTACATTTATCAATGGCAGCAGCTCTTTGAGCTTTCCAATCAAGATTTTTGCGTGCAATAGCCATATCCAAATCCATTTGATATGCTTTTTTATTACCTCTTGCAAGATCTGCTGAATGAGCGGCAATTCTGCTTGCAATAATTCCCTCTCTTACCTGTTTTGCATCAGGTAACCCGATATGTTCAGCAGGTGTTACATAACATAAGAAGTCTGCACCATGCATAGCAGCAAGTGTTCCTCCGATAGCCGATGTTATATGGTCATATCCCGGTGCAATATCTGTGACAAGCGGTCCAAGAACATACAGAGGAGCATAATCCGTCAAAACTTTTATAGTTTCAATCATTGCCGGAACCTTATTTAAAGGCACATGTCCCGGGCCTTCAACCATTGTCTGAACTCCGGCTTCTCTTGCTCTTTTCACAAGTTCACCCAGAACAAGAGTTTCCGCAACCTGACCTCTGTCGCCGGCATCAGCAATACAGCCTGGTCTTAAGCCGTCGCCTAGTGATAAAGTACAATCATATTCTCTTGCGATTTCAAGCAACTCATCATAGTATTCATAAAGAGGATTTTCTCTGCCTGTTGCCTTAATCCATGAAGCAAGCATTGACCCGCCGCGTGAAACTATATCCATTACTCTGCCTTGCTTTTCAAGCTGATCCACTACAAACTTTGTAACTCCGCAGTGTACGGTTATAAAATCAATTCCGTCTTTACATTGTTTTTCAATATCAGAAAATAGCTTATCTTTAGAAAGTTTAGCTATATCCTTGTGTTCATCAAGAGCCTCTTTTCCTGCCTGATA
The DNA here is from genome assembly GCA_000431315.1 of Brachyspira sp. CAG:484. Lineage (GTDB taxonomy): Bacteria > Cyanobacteriota > Vampirovibrionia > Gastranaerophilales > Gastranaerophilaceae > Scatousia. Next base: position 112,144 of record HF989735.1, on the reverse strand, counting down.
CATAGGCACTGTACCAATAGGAAGCTTTGTAGCGGCAATAATCTGCTTTCTTGTTCCGTCAATATCAGAACCTGTTGACAAATCCATTAAAACATCAGCACCTGTAGCTTCTATAATTCTTACTTTATCAAGCTCCTGCTGAACATTAGAACGTTCCATTGAAGTTCCAATGTTAGCATTAATTTTTACAGTCATACCTTCGCCTACTGCGGTAGGAATAACATCATCACGTTTATTATTCTTAAGGATAACAACGCGTCCGGAAGCAACTTTTTCCCGCACAAATTCAGGGCTTACGCCTTCTTTCTTTGCAATATATTCCATCTGTTCGGTAATTCTGCCATTCTTGGCTTCAATAATCTGTGTAGTCATAATTTTCTCTCCCTAATTTCTTATGAAGTTATTATATCAGAAACATTAATCTTTGTAACAATGAGTTAGTAAATATTAAAGTTTTTCTCCATGTTGTCCGTTTTCAAAAATATAGTTATCGGAGAGTGTGTATCATGTATGAAGAACTGAAAAAAGAAAAAATTATTGTTGAATTAAGAGATTTAATTAATAAAGCAGACGAATTCAAAGATGATGTCGACTGTTATTGTGAATTTATGCGTGAAACGTTTCTGGCAACTTCCGGATTAAATTAGCCGGAAAGATAATGTAATTATTTTTAAAGCCGGTTAGTATAAATTTACTATGAAAATTATTATTATCGGCGGAGTGGCAGCAGGTGCAAAAGCGGCAGCAAAAGCCCGGAGATTGCTTCCTGATGCTGAAATTAATCTATATACAGATGATACGCATGTTTCATATTCTGCATGCGGTATCCCGTATTATATTGAAGGCAACTTTGAAGATTACAGAATGCTTCTTGTGAGAAGTCCGGAGGAATTTGCAAAAGATAATATCTTTGTACATCTGGAGCATAAAGTCACCAGAATTATTCCTTTTTCAAAACAGGTGCTTGTAGAGAATAGAAAAGAGAAAAACGCTTTTCTTGCCGAGTATGACAAGCTGATTATCGCAACAGGCGCCAGACCCTTTGTGCCTAAAATTAAAAATCGTGCTTTAAATAATGTTTTTACAATAAGAACCATTGAAGATGCCATTGCAATACGTAATAAATTAGAAAGTTCATCACATGCAGTTATTATAGGCGGCGGTTATATCGGACTTGAAATGCTTGAGGCATTTGTGCGGCAGGGCGTTAATACAACTTTGCTTGAGCGCAATCCGTATATTATGAGCCTGTTTGACAATGAAATGTCTGAACTTATTAAAAATCAGCTTTTATCTATAAGCAATGGCAAATTCAACATTTTTACTTCTGAAACCGTAACGGAGTTTTCAGGTGATAATAACGGCGTTAATATGATTAAAACAGATAAGGGTAAAGCTCTTGACACAGATATGGTTTGTATATGTGCCGGTGTAACGCCCAACGTTGAAATAGCTGTTGAAGCTGGTGTTGCTCTTGGTTCTACCGGTGCAATTAAGGTTAACAAAAAAATGGAAACAAATGTTCCTGATATTTATGCCTGTGGTGACTGTGTTGAAGAAAATCTTTTAATAAATAATTCCCCTATATGGATGCCTCTGGGGTCAAATGCCAATAAAGAAGGGCGCTGTGCTGCAATGAATGCCTGCGGTTTTGAAGATATTTTTGACGGAGTTTTAGGTTCTGCTGTTACGCGCTGCCTTGGACTTACAATGTCTATGACAGGAGTTACGGAACAAAGAGCCGCAGAACTCGGCTATTCCCCTGTAAGTGCAACTGTTACAAAAAATGATAAAGTTGGCTATATGCCAGATGCTAATAATATTACATTAAAGGTAGTGGCTGATAAAAAAACAGGCTTATTGCTTGGTGCGCAAGGGCTCGGCTCAGGTGATGTCGATAAGCGGATTAATACAATTGCGTCTGCTCTCTTGGGAAAATTAACTGTTGATGAGTTTTGTATGAATGACATAACCTATGCCCCGCCGTTCTCAACAACTATTGACCCGCTGTTAAATGCAGCACAAATTCTGATTTCTAAAATAAAGTCTTAATATACCTGGCAACGCCTTCTCCCATAGAAAAACAGCTTGCCTGAACTCTAAGAGCGCCCTGTGCCATAAAGTCTGCCGATATACACCTTCCGGCTACAAATAAATTATCAATATCATCTGACATAAGACTTTCCAATGGAAGCTGATAATCTTGTACAATGTGAAGCGTTGATTTTCCGCGTTTTTTAGAGTGAACATCTATAGGATAATTGGAAACAACTACAGGATGTTCAAATTTCTTACCGGATTTAACATCATCAATAGTATAAACATATTTTCCTTTAATTCGGCGTGAAACCCTTATTCCAAGCATATCTGCAATGTTAGAAATATAACTGTTTTCAAATCCTGGAAAATATATTCTGCAAAATTCTGCAAGCCTGTATATAATACGTCTTGCCAGTATAAGAGCTTTGGAGATATTTTTAACCTCAAGATTATTAGCATAATCGACGATTCTAGGGCAGTTAAATGCAATTGTAGTAGGCATTCCGGCTACTGTAAATATCTGGAAGTAGTTTCTGTCATGATCTTTCAGCACACCCTTTTTCACGGCATCATCAAATAGAGGAGCAAGAGCCCATTTCTTGTCCTTATCCCAGGTATATGCAGTAGAAAGATGTATAAACCCATCTACATCCTCAACAGTAGTAACATTTCTGTCAGGATCATAGTTCTTTAGCCAGACTGCAAAATGAGGAACATCAACACCGCCCATCATAAACCGTAAACTTACCGGCTGATGTTCATCTTTTTCTTCTAAAAATTTACACCCGCAAAGTTTTCCGATTTCGCAATCTCCGGTTGCATCTATTACGTATCTCGCTCCGATAGATACCGATAACTTTTCTTTACCACTTTCTATCTCGTCGTTATATACCGATAAAATTTCTTTGGAGATTATAATACGCTTAATCTTCCTGTCTTTAACTATTACATCCTGTATATGGGTATCAAAAAACACTTCCACGTTGGCTGTTAGCATAAGATTATCCAAAGCCATTTTGGTAAGTTCCGGATTAAACCAGCCGGGATTGTCCTGATAAGTCGCTTGTCCGCCAAGTCTATTTAATTCAGCAGTTAAATCCGAATAAAATTCTGTGTTAATCTGATTATCGCCGCATTTCATGGCAGGAACAACAAGACCTGAAGTAATTGTACCGCCCAGATGAACTTTTCGTTCGATTAATAGCGTCTTTAAACCGAGTTTTCCTGCTGTATATGCAGCAGCGCATCCGGCAGTCCCGCCTCCAATAATAATTACATCATACTTATTCATAATTATTTATTATAAATTTTATTGTGAGTTTTGCCAAATATTTAAATATTATTAAAACTTGAACGGATAATCCTCAGGAATTTTCCAGCCGTTTTCCTGTATTAACGCAGTGCAGTAGACCTTATAATTTGAATTTTTGCACCCATATGTCGAATCATTCAAAAGTTCATTATGACTTATACCATTACACTCCGTTACAACTTTTCCATTTTCATCAGTTTTAGTTGTGCAGTGTAGGGTTCTGTAAGGTTCTATACCTTTACCTTTATAGTAAGTCATATTTTTTGAGGTGCTGTTAGGAGCGAAAGCAAATGCAAAAGATTTTATTCCTCTATCTGGTCTTACGGCATTACCTTTATCATCTGTCTGGACTGAATAATTTTTATCAAAGTTCTTTGCTTCCGGGTAGAACATAATATCATAACCATCTTTTAATATCATAAGACTTCCATCAGCAAAATAACTTAGAGTTGTATTTCTGTCAGCTAATCTTAAGTGTTCGACTTTTATAGTCTTTAGATAGTCTTTTAAATATTTGTTATACCAATCCTCGCAGGACATTGTACCACCACCGCCTTGACATAAATCCCAATATTCTTTTGGTCCGTTTTTTACTTCAGAAAGTTTTATTGCCTGATTTGCTGCTGAATAAAATTTTTCCAATCGTGTCTCAACAGTTTTTTGCCTGTATTTTCCTACTAACGAAGGCATTGTCATCGCTGCAACAACTCCGATAATTCCTAATGTAATCAGCACTTCAGCCAAAGTAAACGCTTTTTTCATGATACCTCCCTATGTAAAGAAATAATACAATTTAAATGATTTATTTATCTTAATTAAGATATATATATCATTTATTATAACCTAATATCAGAAAATTGTCTATATGCTCAATAATTTGTAGAATATTACTTGAGGAATATATGACAGCAAGAGAATTTGTAAAGATATTACTGGCAAAGGAATGTATAACCCTTAAAGAACTTGCACAAATTGCAACACAAAAAGGGGATAAAAAATATACTCCGGACGGACTTTCTCACAAAATGCGGCTTGGAACACTAAGATATGATGATGCCGAATTTTTTGCAAAACTTTTTGGCTATGAAATTGAACTCCGAAAAATTCCCCAGTTTAACCAGGATTAAATTAATATAACGATTAGATATATACCGATAATAACTTAAGCTAAGTGTATCGACAAGCTATATACTGATAATATTAAATGCAATTAATTTCATTTACTTTTTTTAGAAAACCTTTCATAGTTTAGAGATTTGTGTTTTACAAATGTAAACTAGCAATTTGATGACGAAAATTGGCAAGGTCTTTTTATAAAAATGATGCAGCTATTATTTGTAGTTTTTATTGTACTCTTTTATAAATTTAGAACTTGATATTAATTCAGAATTTTGGACATCTCTCTGATGGCTCATTATAATAGCCTCATTAGGCGCATTTAAATTTTCATCCCTATAAAATATACCTGCTTTAGTTTTAATAAGGCTTAAATCGTATTCTGAGAGCTCATATTTTATAAGAGCATTATTTTTGACAGCTATGGTACCCATGAACTTATCTGAAGACGGCGTGTAAATTTTTCCTACAGAAAATCCCGCATTAATAAATGCATTTCTAACAGCAGCGGAATTTGAATAGGTTAATATCATTCCATCTTTATCTAAATGCTCATAAAGCAGTTTAAAAAAATCAATTGTCCAAAGGCAAGGGCACTTAGCGGGGGTAAAAGCATCAAGAAATACAAAATTATAGATATTATTATCTGATAATAATTCTTTTCTTGCATCCTCTATTTTTAAGTCAAAATTAAAATCGTTTAATTTAAGCCATTTAGATGCCTTTTTATAACTTGTTGATATATACCGATAATGTATATTATGTAAGAAGGCAGACAAACGCCTTACAGGGGTATATAAACCTGTCTGCGAATTATAAAATTCAGCTAAAAGTGCATAATTCTTCGCAAAAAATTGTTCGTATTTTTTAGATTTTAATATCTCAAAAATTTCAGGTGTGTTGAAAATTTCAGGAGATTTTTCGGCAATTTTCATCATTAAAATCAAATTGATTTCTTCGTAAAATTTTATTTTATTTTTAATCGGCTTATTTAATAATTTTTCTATTTTTTCATTATTAAAAGGCAGCTTATAATTCTTTGGCAAATTTTTTTTATTACAAATTACAAACGGTGCAAGTCCTGCCAAAATTTTATCTGTATCAATTGCTTTAATATAAATTTTTAAATTTTTATTCTTTATAGTATTTGATAGAGAATTTTTACAAATAGCGTTATCGGTATATAACTTTCCGATATATTTGTCTTTTGAATTATTATCGGTATCTATCTGGGCGTTATATATAAAATTTAGAAAACTTTTTGAATTATATCCGATTCCAAAACAAATATCTAAAATTTTTATTTCAGATTTTTTTTGAAAAAAATTTTCCAAATCGGCTGGCAAAATAAATTTTTCATAAGCTTCTGTTAGTGCGCCATATGTTGAATGATAAATATCATTATCTGCCTGTGAGTATAACCCTACAGAGCCGTCGTTTGTAAAATAAGGGTATATTTCGTACATAAACCTATTATATTGGCTTTTTGAAGTCTTTACAAATTCGTTATATATTGCAATATTCGCTCTATTTTTTATGTTTGTGCTATAATGTTATGGAAAATTATATGATGAGGAAGATATGAAAGTAAGTGTAAAAGTGCCGGCAACTACGGCAAATTTGGGACCCGGCTTTGACTGTATGGGGCTTGCATTACCCGTTTATAATACTGTAACTATTGAAGAAACTGTACTTCCGGGCACTGGAATTGAGATAAATGTAATAGCTGATGAAGATTCTACCGATGAATTCTCTCTTGAGCATATTCCTATGGATGAAAACAGCATTATTTACAAGGCTGTAGAACTGCTTTATAATTCTATCGGACAGACCCCAAGTGAACTTAAGATAAATATTCACTCTCAAATCCCTATTGCTCGGGGGCTTGGAAGCAGTGCATCCGTTATTGTAGGCGGATTACTTGCTGCTAATGAACTTTTAGGCAGACCGGCAGACGAAGCTGCACTTTTATCTATCGCAACCGAAGTTGAAGGGCATCCGGATAACGTTACTCCGGCAATTGTCGGCGGGCTTACATTGACATCAAGCGAGGAAGACGGCAGCATAGTTTACAGAAAAATTGATTGGCCTGAGGAATGGACTTTAACAGTTTGTATTCCTGAATATGAGCTTTCTACTGATATATCCAGATCCGTACTGCCTAAAGAAGTTCCTATGCAGGATGCGGTATATAATGCGCAGAGAATGGGAATGTTTATACAGGCAGTTCATACAAAGGATTCTGCACTGATGAAACTTGCGCTTAAAGACAGACTGCATCAGCCTTATAGAATGAAACTTGTGCCCGGACTTGAAAAAATTATAGAAAACCTCAAGCACGAGGAAAATGTTCTTGGCTGTGTGCTTAGCGGTGCAGGACCGTCTATATTAATTATCTCTGAAAAAAATAACCTTGACCGGATTAAGTCAATAGTGCGAGATACCTGGAATGATCTTAACGTTAAGGCTGAAATTTTGACATTACCTGTTGAAAAGCAGGGTGCTCAGGTTATTTCTAATGATGAGTAACCTGTATTAGCTATAACGAAGGATGTTTTAACTAAATTTCAGGAAATACTTATAATATGTTTGTAAGTGTTTCTAACAGGTGTAAAGGCTGCGGCGCTTGTGCAAAGATAAGTCCTGAAGTCTTTGATATATTCGGTAAATATGCAATAGCAAATCAAAATAAAGTTTGCGGAAATGAGGCTGCCTGCATTGATGCAGCTCTTAATTGTCCGGCTGATGCAATTGTTATTGATGATTGGAAATAAGCAATAAAAAAGGTTCGGAGGTGACCGAACCTTTTTTGAATTTATTTTGTTTATTAACCTCCACCGGTGTATTCCGGAACGAAGTCTTTCTGGCTTGATTTTTCCATTTCTCTTGAAGCCTGTTCCTGACCTTCGATGAGCTTGATTCTGGATTCGAGGTTTGCTTTTTCCATTGCAAGCTGTTCTTCCATATTTTTCAATGGTTCTAATTGTGCCTCACTCATCTGTTCAAACTGTTGTTCAATCAAACTCTTAGTCATCTGGGCATTCATAGCATTCATAGCCAAAGTATTTTGATAGTCAACATTAGCTGTTGTCATAGCATTAGCATCACCACTAGCAGCTGCAGTTTGGAATATACTTGCAGCTTTAGCATTTGCCATCTGCATATTAGAAGAAACACCCATAGTAGCAGCCTGTTTCATCTGGGTAATCTTTTTCTCCATATCACCTATCTGCTTGGTGATACGGTTTTGACGCATGGTGACTGTGGTCAGCTGGTGTTGGAGCTGAATCCGCATTCGCGTTGTATACATTTTTAGAAATGCGCCGGTTAAGAAACCCATGTCTCGTCCTTCGTGTTTATTACTCTTAAATATATAAAGTATATATCTATATAATAATTGCTTTTTTTAAAAATCTTTGTAATATTTCTTTACAATATTTAAGATATTCTTTTTACATTTAGGCTGCTAATTGCATGTTTTGTATTTTTCAGCTAAAATACAAGGGTATTTTAGTTTAAGGAGAGCAAATGCTTAAAGAATATTTTACGGGAAAGAATCTGATATTTTTACTATTAGTTATCTTTCTGTTATTTATTATTCCCAAAATTTCAGGAATTATACTGTTATTTTTCGCAGCATACGTAATTGCGTGCGCTTTAAACCCTTATGTGTTAAAACTGCAAGGGAAAAAGTTTACACGTAATGCTGCTGCCGGAATCGCTGTGACAGTTGCTGTTGCAGTAATTTTTGCATTGCTCATCCCTATTCTACTAATTGCGTATAAAGAAATAAGCACTTTTATTATGTTTTTACCGCAAAAGCTTATGGCTGCAGCGAACTATGTTACATCTCTGAGCGTTTTCGGTTATAAATTATCTGATTTAGTTACCTTTAACAATATTTTTGATACCAGCCAGAATGTTGCTCAGAACATAGTAACGCAATCCTGGTCTATTACTATGGGAATATTTCAGGTAGCAATTATTGTCGTTGCATTAACAATGATTATATACTATCTGCTTGTTGATAAAGATTATCTGAAAAAGAAATTTCTTGAATTTTTCCCGCCAAATATGAAAGATAAGGCATCTTTTATACTTACATCTATTAGTACAAAAGTCGGCGGATATGTCAGAGCACAGATTATTTCTATGGCAGCTGTAGGCATAATGATGATGGTAGTACTTATGATACTCGGCGTTGATTATGCGCTTTTGCTAGGTTTAATAACAGGTATACTGGATATAATACCTATTTTAGGACCAACAATTGCTCTTGGCGTAATATTGCTTGTTGCCTACCCGCTCGGGCTTGTGAAGATAATTCTTATTGTAGCAGGATTTTTACTTGTACAGCAGCTCTCAAATTATATTGTAAGACCAATATTATTCGGCAAGTTTATGCAGCTTCATCCATTAATGATATTTCTTGCGCTGTTTCTTGCTGAACAGTTTTTGGGCTTCTGGGGAGTTATTCTTTCCCCGGCAATTGCAGCAACAATATGCGTGCTTATTGATGAATTATATCTGGCTCCGATAAATGAAGCGCAATCTTCAGGATTAAATAATGAATAGTACTGAAACCTTTCTATACTCACCTAACACAAATAAAAATGCAGTCTTTAATATGTGGATGGCATTTCCGGGCTGTGAGGCGTTTTCTATGTCTTCACTGGGCTATTTGTGGATGTTTAAGTCTATTGATGAGATAGAAGATGTCAATATTGAAAGAATTTGTTCTGATACTGTTAAAACTCGTTTTAGAGCTGAGGAAATCGACCTTATAGGGTTTTCATTTTCATTTGATATGGACTTTTTGACAATATTTTCAATGCTTGAAAAGTATAAAATTCCGCTGAAAGCTGCGCACAGAACAGATGACTATCCGCTAATCTTTGCAGGCGGTCCGGTTGTTTCTGCCAATCCGGAACCTTATGCGGACTTTTTTGATTTTATAATTATAGGTGATGGAGAGGATGTAAACTTACAGGTAGTTAACACATGTAAAAATATGCAGGGAAAAGATAGAGCTGAGTTGTTAAACGAACTTGCCAAAATTGAAGGAATTTATGTTCCATCAATTAAACAGGGAAAGGTTAAAAAGCTTACAAAAAGACTTGAAGAATGTATTTATACGCCTATATTGAGCGGCTCTGCATTTTTCCCTCATACTTTCATTCTTGAGGTTGCAAGAGGCTGCGCAAACAGATGCGGCTTCTGTCTGGCTTCTTATCTTAATCTGCCATTAAGATTTATGCCTTATCAGGATGTAATTGATGCTATAGAATTAGGGTTAAGCAAGACTAATAAGATTGCTCTTCTCGGTGCACAGTTAAGTGCTCATCCGCAGTTTGATAAAATTTGTGATTATATATATCAAAAAATTGCAAGCGGGCAGAAGATTGAAATGAGCGTTTCTTCATTGAGAACTGATTCAATTACTCCAGAAATATTAAAAACCCTTATTGCAGCAGGACAAAAAAATATTACCCTTGCCATTGAAGCCGGAAGCGAACGTTTAAGAAAAGTTATTAACAAAAATCTTCAAGAAGAACAGATATTAAAAGCAGTTGAAATAGCAGCAAATGAAGGCTTAAAAGGGTTTAAATTTTACGGAATGCTTGGGCTTCCTACAGAAACACAGGCTGATATTGATGAGATGATTGCACTCGCAAAAAAAATTAAAAATTTATATAAGGGTTTTGATATATCTTTCGGATTTTCAACGTTTGTCCCAAAGGCAAACACACCTTTTCAATGGTGCGGCAGAGAAGCTACAAAATCTCTGGAAGATAAAGAAAGATACCTCAAAAAAGAACTCCATAAAATCGGAGTTAAAGCTGCATTTTCAAGTGCAAAGTGGGATTACTGGCAGGCTGTTTTATCACGAGGCGACAGAAGGCTGGGTGATTTTCTTATAGAAACATATAAAAATGGAGGAAAATTGGGAGCATTTAAATCAGCAGCAAAAAAATACAATATTAATACTGATTATTATGCTCTTGATAATTACAGCTATACACACCCGCTGCCATGGGATTTTATTGACATTAAACCAGGCAGGGATTTTCTAATTCAAGAAAACAAACGCCTGCTGGACTACAGCGGTGTATAGTCTGAATATACAAGACTTTTCCAGCTTTCATAGTAGCTTATTTGTGTTGCGCTTCCGGTTTTAATATAAATATGCTGCAATGAAGAATGTGGAATATTAAGAGCATCACATATTGCAGCCTTGATTACATCCGGATGTGTAACAATAATAATTCTGTTTCCAGGATTTGCCTCAACAACATTGTTTATTGTTTTGCCTACTCTTGTAATAAATTCTGTCACTGATTCAGCATCCTCCGGAGTTCTCTTTTCAGGTTCATATATAAGCTGATTCAGCAAATCAGGATATTTAATCTCAACCTGTTCAAAAGTCAATCCATTAAAGCTTCCGCATTTTCTTGGTTTTAAATCTTCCAGTATCTCGAAATCCTTTTTCCCGTATACCTTTGAAACCATTTTGGCAGACTGCAATGCTCTTGTGGCTGGAGAAGAATAAATTTTATCATTTTTAATTGCTCTTCTTTTTAAATAGTCACAAATCTTTGTCATCTCTTCATAGCCGTTTTCGGTAATCGGCGGGTAGTTATCAACATCAGAGAATCTGAATTCATCTGAATATATAGTTGCCCCATGGCATATAAAAGTTATTTTACATTTTCTGCTGAAATACATAATTTACCTCAAATCTTCATTTTTCTTAATTATATCACAGATTTAATATTTTGTAGTAATATAGAATAAGAAATAGACAGAAAAGAGGATTTTATGAGAGGAAAAGCATTTACATTCGGGGACAATATATCAACAGACCACATAGCACCGGGAAGATTATTTCACCTGCGCTCTAACCTTCCGGAGTTTGCAAAACATGTCCTGGAAGATGCTGATCCTGACTTTGCCTCAAAGATGAGCAAAGGGGACTTTGTAGTAGCCGGTAATAACTTTGGGCTGGGCTCATCAAGAGAACACGCGCCTCAGATTATTAAAATTGCAGGGGTTGGTGCTGTTATAGCAAAATCCTTTGCCAGAATTTTTTACAGAAACGCGATTAATATAGGACTTCTTGCAATAGAATGCGATACTGACGGTATAAATCCCGGCGATGAGCTTGACCTGGATATTGAAAAAGGTATCCTTACTGATCTTACAAACGGTGCAATTATCCCTATCGAACCGCTGCCGCCTGTTATGATACAAATGTTAAATGACGGTGGTTTGGTTGAACATATCAAGAAAAACGGCGACTTTAATTTGAATTAATTCCAAACTAATTTATTTTTATATTATTGTTTTTAGAAATGAATTTAGGGCGCACAGTCTGGTTTTATCGTTTTTTATAAGGTCAATATTCCGGTTTATTTCTTCAATATAATCTTCGCAGGAATACTCCCCGTTAAAGTCAAACAGGTCTTTCAATCCTATATTTAGTGCTTCAGCTATTTTTACAAGATTATCGGGAGATGGAAAATATTTTCCTGTTTCAATAGAACTAATGCTGTTAATCTCCAGCCCTACAGCTTCTGCAAGCTTTTCCTGGGTAATCTTGTTAAGTTTTCTATATTTTTGTATATTTTTTCCGAGTTCTTTTTTTAGCTGCATTCTTACCTCTTATAACATTGTACGTATGTTTTTGTAAATTAAAAACGCAGCACTGCTTGTAATAACTATTGAAATTTATATGTAATACATGTATAATATTAAGTAGTACCATTATTTTTTTAAGGAGAATACAAATGCTGCATATAAAAAGAACTTTAAATAAAGGTTTCACACTTGCAGAAGTACTTATTACCCTTGGCATTATCGGAATTGTAGCGGCAATGACACTGCCTGCGCTTACAGCCAATTACAGAAAACAGGTTCTTGTTACAAGAATGCAAAAATTTTATACTGTATTTAATCAGGCAATAAAAATGTCTGAATTGGCAAATGGAGAACTTGACACCTGGGATATGATGGGAGATGAAAGCTACAACACTCCTGAAGGCTCTGTTAAATTTTTTAATAAATATTTAAAAAGCTATATTAAAACACTAAAAACAGAATATTATTATGATAGTAAAGCTCCGCTTGGAGGGGTAAAAATGTATTTCAGTGACGGCTCGGCAGCACTTTACGGAAGCCAACATGTGCTTTTTTATCCGGTTGCCTCAATTGACAACGGGATAGACGGCAAAGATACCTTTTATTTTGCTCTAGACACAAAAAAAAAGATGCTGCTGCCATATGGTCAACACAATGTATTACAAATTAGAGATAGAGAAGACCTTATGAATAATTCAACTTTCGGATGCGGTAGAAGTAGTAATAAAAACCGCCGCTTCTGTGCCGCACTAATAATGTACGACGGCTGGAAAATAAGCGATGATTACCCGGTAAAAATTTGATATACGAAAAGATACAAAACTTATGCTGCTATTGACATTACGCTTTGGTGGTAGTTTAATAATATTACACCAAAGCCGGAATTTTCGTGCTGGAAACCGGCAGCGGTCGGCAAAAATAGGACGTAGGACCCGCCTGAATAAAGAAAATGAGGTCAAACCATCGTTTTTAAAAACGGTATAAGAGTCGGCAGTCCCGTCATAACCGGAATGCGTAAGGGTTTCAGGATATGATTTTGCCAATGTAGAACTAATAAAAGGAGAAAAAAATGCCTACAATTAATCAGCTTGTTCGTCAGGAACGTAAAAAGCTCGTTGACAAAACAAAATCTCCTGCTTTGATGGATTGTCCTCAAAGACGCGGAGTATGTACAAGGGTTTACACAACAACCCCTAAAAAACCAAACTCAGCTTTAAGAAAAGTTGCAAGGGTTAGATTAACAAACGGATTTGAAGTTACTTCATATATTCCGGGTATCGGTCACAACCTTCAGGAACACAGTGTTGTTCTTATCAGAGGCGGCAGGGTAAAAGACCTTCCGGGTGTTCGTTACCACATCGTTAGAGGTACTTTGGATACTGCCGGCGTTGCTAACAGAGCTCAGAGCAGATCTAAATACGGTGCTAAGAAAAATGCTAAAGGAGGTAAGAAATAATGTCTAGACGTTCTAAACCAGCTAAAAGAATTCCTTTAGCAGATCCGGTATACAACAGCGTTGATATATCAAAATTTATTAACCGCATTATGCGACGCGGTAAAAAATCATTAGCTGAAAAAATCTTCTATTCTACAATGCAGAGAATTGAAGAAAGAACTAATGAAAAGGCTATGGAAATCTTCCAGAAAGCTTTAACTAATGCTACTCCGTTATTGGAAGTAAAAGCAAGACGTATCGGTGGTTCAACTTACCAGGTTCCTATCGAAGTTAAAGCTGACAGAGGATTTGCTCTTGCTTCTTCATGGATTATTGAAGCTGCTAAGAAAAGAGGCGGTAAATCATTTATTGATAAATTAACTAATGAATTGATTGATGCTTCTAACGGTTCAGGCGCAGCTTGCAAAAAACGTGAAGATACCCACAAAATGGCTGAAGCTAACAAAGCTTTTGCTCACTACAGATATTAATTTTAAATTAATAAAAAGTAAAAACACCTGCTACGTTAAGCAGGTGTTTTTATTATTTGTTAACTATTCGTTCAATGTCATCTTTCGGGGTTGATGTGAGATGAATATTATAATCTTCCTCCAGTGTCTTTAAGACAGAAGGGTTCATAGCATTAGGCGGACATTTCGAAAGAAAAATATTTTTTGCGCCGTTAAGCTTTAATCCAAGCATATTTGAGATAGAACTTACATCGCATCTTGTTAAAAAGAATGCAATTCTGTCTGAATTAACAGGTATTTTTTTGAAAAGCTGTTCTGCAACACCATATATAAGAGGCAGATTATTTACAAGATTTAAATGTAAAAAGTTCGGCTGCTCTTCTGCATAAGAGAAGCTTATTACAAAAGAGTTTTTAGGGAGGGATTTAAACAGCTTTTTGAAATATTCCTGATTATTGTAGCTAAAGGTTGAAACTCCTACAATAAATAAATATTGTATTTCTTTATTCTCAAACTTACTGCTAATTTCATCAATTATTTCATCAAGTTTTTCGCTGTCGTAACCTACAAATTCGCTATCTTTTGCTCTGCCCTTTGCAAAGCCTTTTGCAGCCAGTGCAGATTCAATAAGCGGAGTATAGTTATCATTATCTATTTTTACCACACCCTGGGGCTGAATTTTAGCGGTTGTAAACAACCTCCCCCTGTACAAAAATTCAAGATTTTGAGAAAAATTTTTGGTTAAAAAGATTGCGCCCGGAAAAGTTGCAAAGTCAAGAATGCAGTTTTCCATGCAATCGCCGTAGTGACCTTTTAGACGGTCAAATTTTGCAAACCCGCTGAAAGCGTGTGCAATAAGCAAATCTCCATGAGTATATACATCTATATCTTCATCCTTTACTGTTTCCAGCAAATCGTAAAGATTGTCTAAACTCCCGCCTGAAACAAGAATTGCTTTGCCTGGAGAGGTAGAATGGGAAACATCAGCATGTTTTAGTGCACCGTAAACATTTTTTTGTGCTGTATTGATTTCACCAAGCAGGCGGTTATCAACCTCAACAAGCCTGTTAATTTTCTCTTTTATTTTTGAGATTTGAATTTTTGAATAATTAAGGGTATTCAGCCCGTTTAAAACTTCAGCAACTGCATCTTTAGTATCAACTCCAAAGTCTTGCAGCTGCAAAATATTCATACATATACTTTTTAGAACAAATAGCAGAATTTCTGAAAGATTTTTCTGATTGGTAGAGATTTTCTTGTATTTTGCAAGAAAAGCCCTTTCTCCCTGTGTAATTATATTTGAAAGACTGGTTCCGGTATCTATTTTAAGCTCAAATTTTAAGTCTTCACAGTTAATTTTCTTTTCATCACAAACTTTTTGATAAAGGGTCTTGGCACTATTTAATGTGTTATAAAGCCTTGACACTATATTCAGAAG
The DNA here is from genome assembly GCA_000431315.1 of Brachyspira sp. CAG:484. Classification (GTDB taxonomy): domain Bacteria; phylum Cyanobacteriota; class Vampirovibrionia; order Gastranaerophilales; family Gastranaerophilaceae; genus Scatousia. Next base: position 96,695 of record HF989735.1, on the reverse strand, counting down.
AAGCTTATCGCTGTAATCAGTAGTTGATACAAGAGTAGAAAGTCCTTCAATTATTGAATTTTCAATATTTGATGTATCCTGCCCGAATTCATTAAGCTTGATTGCATAAAAAGCCAGCTGCTTTAAAAATATCAGCAGAACTTCCTGCAATGATGATATATTAGGAGCAATTGAACAGGCTCCTCTTGCAGTACATTCATTATATTCAGCATCACCGGACTGGCGGTAGTAGTTGTAAAACATAATACACCTTTTATTTTTTATTATTCTTAACGTAATCAATTATCACATCAGATTCATACATATGTTCCTTGTTGTCTGTGTCAACCAGGAACGGAACCTGTGCAATACCTCCAATCTTCATAAGCTCATCATAGTAATCAGAGTTTGCAACATCTTTCGGAGTAAAGTCAACATCATTTGACTCAAAAAACGAAAGCACTTTACGGCAATATGGACAGGTAGGCGAATAGTATAATTCTAGCATATTTTTCTCTCCTTTACCTGCTAATTATAAAATATTATATTTAAATTTTATCCCCCAAATTGATATAATATAAATAAGTAATGCAGATTGCATAAGAAAAATTTTTATATTAAAATTCAATGTATGAATAAGAAGAATATATTAGTAGTCTTTGGTACAAGACCTGAAGTTATAAAACTTGCTCCGGTTATTTTGGAACTCAGAAAATATCCTGATAAATATAATGTTATTGTATGCAATACAGAGCAGCAAAAGGAACTTTCTAATCAGACACTTTCATATTTTGGTTTAAAAGCAGATATAAATCTTGATGTTATGAAGCCGGATCAATCTCTGCTTGAGGTTCAGACAAGAATTTTAAATGCGTTGAACGGCGTTTATGCTGGTAATAAAATAGATGCAACAATTGTTCAGGGCGATACAATGACAGTATTATGCGGCGCGCTTGCCAGCTTTTATAATAAAATTCCGGTCTTTCATGTTGAAGCCGGATTGCGTTCGTATGATATTTACGAGCCGTTTCCGGAAGAAGTTATGCGCCAGATGACATCCAGAGTTGCAGAACTTCATTTTGCCCCTACTGACAAAAATAAGCAGGCGCTTTTAAAAGAAAATATTGATGAAAAGAAAATCCATGTAGTTGGTAATACTGTTATAGATGCTCTGTTCTGCCTATCTGAATCAACAATGAAACAGGCTGAAGGCTTCTATTCTGAACAGGGTATAAACATTGATGACAAACTCGTTCTTATTACTGCGCACAGACGTGAAAATCATGGTGAACGTATTGACAGGATTATTGAAGCGATAAAATATCTTGCTGGAAAATATGGCGACCATACATTTGTTATACCTGTTCACCCGAACCCGAATGTTAAAAACAAAATTCATGAACGTCTTGGCGGATATTCTAACATAAAACTTTTACAGCCACTGGATTATCCTTATCTGGTTTATTTGATGAAAAATGCAAAATTAATCCTTACAGACTCAGGCGGTATACAGGAGGAAGCCCCTTCATTTGGTTGTCCTACTCTTGTTATGCGCTACGAAACAGAGCGGCAGGAAGGAATTGATGCGGGTGTATCTGTTCTGGTAGGTGCGGATTACGACAAAATTGTATCATTAAGTGAACAAATTCTTTCAGATACGAGAGAAAACACAAGACTTAAGGCTTCTAATCCATATGGTGACGGAACATCAGCAAAACAAATTACTCAAATAATAAATAAATTTTTTAACATTTAACTGCTGTGAACCTCACCCGTACCCGCGTCCGGGTTAAGAATATTAAAAAAATCCGCCTCATTATTGAAGCGGATGATTAAGGATTATTTAAGGTTAAATATTATTTATTATCTTTTTCTTGATGCCGGAGTCATATTTATAAACGGGATTGAATTACCCATCATGTATTGAGGAAGCTTTCCATCCCATTTTTGTACTGCCTCGTATTCAACAAGGGCTTTATTTTGGCTGAGGGCATTGGCTCTAATAGCCATTGATTTAGCCTCAGCTTCTGCTGATATGATTTTTTGTTTAGCTTCTTCCTGGATTTGCACTGTTCTGTTTTTAGCTTTTAATGCTTCCTGTTCAGCTGTAACCTTACTTTCAATTGCACGTTCAAAGCCTCCGGAATAATTTATATCAGTGATTTGGAAGCCGGTTACATTAATATATCTCGGTTCAAGCTGTGTCTGGAGCTTTTTTAATATATCAATAGTAGCAGTTTCTCTGTTAGCAACTAAATCCTGAGCATTCCATCTGCCTATAACATCTTTTATAGTACCTTCAACCACAGGCATTAAAATATTATCAACATAGTTAGTTCCGACTTCTCTATACATTTTGTGGGCATTTTGAGGCTGAAGGTTATAGTTTATTACATAAGAAATTTTTGCCTGCTGGATGTCTTTTGTATATAAATCAGTTTCTATATAAGTTTTCTGGGTTTTTACATCCATATTTTTAATTTTAGAAATAAAAGGAGTTACGAGATGGACACCTTCAGTATAGCTTTTAGGAGAAACCTGTCCTAGAGTAACTTTTACACCTCTTTCACCAACTCCAACTATTGCTATAGGGTTACACAACACAATAAAACATATCACAAGTAATATAACCATTACCGGAGTTGCAAGATTGCTTTTATCAAAATTTGTATTTTTAGCCATACCAGATACTTCTCCTCTCTTATACCAATCCTAAAATAGAAAGTACTATATAAATTATTACAATTAGTAAAACCAGAATTCCAAAACCGTTTAGAATTTGTTTACCATGTTTTTGGTAAAGGTTTACACCAAAAATATAGCTGCATATAATAATTACAATATTAACGATGATTACCAGTGATAATAATAATAGAAGAACTCTGATTGCCACGTTTTATCTCCTAATTATCTGCCTGCTCTTTGCAGATGTCTTATAGTATCAGCGCGTCGGATTGCAACTCTTACGCGCGGATCCTTTACCTTATAGTCGATACTCGGAATTGTCAGGAGCTCTTTTTTATAATTTTTATACATTGCAATCTCTCTGTCGCGCATATTTTTCTGTATAGCTTCTGCAATTTCCTCTTCAGGATCATCTTTAATATTTTTGCTTTTTGCAAATATAAAGCATAGCACAACAAATGCTACAGCACTCCATGCAATTGCGTTATTAGAAACTTTATCCGATACAACAACAGGAGCAGAGGCAGGAGTATCAAATATGATATTTGCATTAACAATATTTTTTGCCTGAATGTGTATCTTAACCTCATTGTTTCCGACATTTTCGACAATTACGCTATTAGCATCAGACGTGTTTTTATATATTGTGCTTAGATTATTTGATGAACTAAGCCCCTTTATATCGAGGGTTAGTTTGTCATCTGAAGAAATTATTCTTCTTACGCCGGCAATACTATCCGAACGCAGGACGATATTATAACCTCCTTCTGTGCCTTCCAGAATTACCGTATTCAAAAGATTATCCGAAGCTAAAGCTCCTGAAATACTTAGTATAAATACTGCGATAAAAATTAATAGCTTTTTCATGATTCCCTAATCCTTCTTTCATATCAAGAATACACTTTAGAAAGTAAAAGAGCATCAATCAGAAGTTTATATTTTCTAAATCTATAGATTTATATTTAAAGCTTATCAGGAGTATATGACCATAAATCAAAGTTGCTCATAACTGCAAGATCACTTGTTTCGCCATTTTCATCGAAGCTCTCTTTTACAATACAATGAGCCTTTGCACCGTTTTCATCAGGAAGCTTTGATTCACAGAAAACAGCACATTTTATGTCTTCGCCATCTGTGTTTTTGTAGCATGCAATCTCATTTCCATCATCAGCAAGAGTATATTCAGAAGTTACTCCATTTGAATTAACACTAAGATTAACTTTACTTCCGTTATCAGAGAAGGTGTAAGTATATTTTTGTTCATTTCCGCTATTAGAGTATTTGGTTACATTATAGACATATTTTCCATCCTTGGAGGCATCACCGTCAAGAAGCATATGTGTAACATGCTTTGATGATCCGTCACCAAGCCATGACATGCTTACAGGAAGCTCACCTTCTGTCATTCTTGGAATATTTAATTTATTAAGCATATTATTTAAGTTTTTATTTAAATTATCATTTACAGCAAAGCCATGTTTAATCTCTACACTATCAGTAGGAAGCATTATTCCGTCGACTTTGCGTGAAGGAATTATATAAACATAATCTTTATAATGCGCTGGATTTTCGTTTTCCCAATGGCTAAAATCCTCTTCTGTCCACTTATCACAGGATGTATTTATTACAGCGGGTGATGTCATAAGTGCGCTAATTAAAAGTGTTTTGATAGCTCTATTTGCAGCCTTATCTGAAGCTGAAGGCTGAATTACTATTATTTTATCTTTGTTAACATCTTTCTTTCTGCTATTACCTGAAAACGGTAGAACTGAATTATTAAAACCAATACGCTTAACTAACATAAACACATCCTTTCTGCTTATTATAATACCAGTCAAGATATTTTTTTGATATTTTTATTAAGAAATGTAACGTAAAAATAACCATGCTGAAATCAGATGATTTTAAAATTTTTTATATAGATGTAACGAGGACAGAATAGATTAAGGAGAGTTTATGAACATCGAAACTAAATCATCCAGCAATCTTAACAACACAGCAAATGCAAAACCGGTAGAAACAGCAGAAACTGCAGGTTCTTTAGCTTATCAGGCAGAAAAAAGCTGGTTTGCAAAAAATTCATATGATACATTCAGTCCTTCAAATCCTTTTGCACAAACAATAGATTTTTCAAACTATACACCATATACAGACGGAGAAACAGTAGCCACATCTAACTTTATGGCAGGATTTGCATCAGCAGTTGCAACTGTCGGAACTGACTGTTCAGGAGTTTCAGCAGGCGGATGCGGAAGCTTCTCAGGAGCAAGTGCAGGTTCTTCATGCTCTTCAGGCGGCGGCTTCTCTTCATTTGTATAATGAAAAAGATGTGAAAATAAGAAATAAAAGAAAATGGATAAATGGCGGTTTTTATACAAACCGCTTTTTTATTGTAAAATTTTTATATGGATAAGAAGTATTATACCTACATTCTGCTTATAGAAGGCGGTTCACTGTATTGCGGCTATACTGATAACATTGAAAAGCGCTTTAAAGCTCATCAGGAAGGCAAAGGTGCCAAGTACACAAGAGCGCATAAACCGGTTAAAGTTGTTTATACCAAAGAATTTGATACAAAATCAGAAGCCATGAAAGAAGAATACCGGATAAAGCATATGTCGCACAATGAAAAATTAAAGCTTATTGAGCAGCAGGTCATTTAGCCTGCTTGTTTTTTCTGTTGTTTTAACAGTTCTTTTTGCTGTTTTTGTTTTAACTTTTCCTGTCTTCTGACTTCTTTTGCCAGCTCTTTTTGTTGTTTACGTGCTTCTGCCGCCTGTTTTTTAGCTTCTTTTGCAGCCGACTTCTGCTCCTGAATAGCCTTTAACTCTTCATATTTTTCAACAGTATCATTCCGGGTTGTCGTACCTTGAAGTTTATCCTGTAGTTTAAAATCTTTTTGCTGTTTCCTAAATTCAGCATCCATCTCTTTTATCTTTTGCTTGTACTCGGCATTCATCTGTTTAACTTCGGCTCTGTCTTCAGCTTTTTTACGTTTAGCTTCAGATTTTTCATATTTTTTGACAGCTTTTTCTTCATTTTTAAGCTGGTCAGGCGGGACAATTCCATCCTGAACAATCTTAAAGCCGTTCATGCTTACCTGAACATCCTTGTTAGTAAAAGAAATAAGTCTTGCCTGCTCGCCATGGCTGTCAATACTCCAGCTGCCAAGAAATACAGGGGTATCTCCGGTATAGGCATAAGCATAAGAAATAACTCTGTCAGGTTCGTTTATATCAAAGCCAAGAGGGTATAAATCCCAGCGTTTCTCATCAAGGTTTACATTCTTGTATTCTTTCCAGTAATAAGCAACAGCATCACGTAATTCCACAAGATTATAAGAGGTCTTTGTATTAAAGTCATAAACAATGGCATTAGTCTGCCATATACCTTCTCTGTCTGAATAACCGACCTTTTCTTTTACAAGAAGCTTTGTACCGTCAGCAGAAAAATCAACAGGTGTAAGTGTTCTAAATGAATACGCATCCCTTATTGATTTATCGGTAGATAATATAGGGTCAGTCCACCTGTGCATTACATTTGCCTTTAAAATTTTATTAAGGTTAGTTTCCCGCGGCTCAAGAGGAATTACAAACAAGTCGCACGCTACAGCAGCACTGCTTGGATAATAATACACAGACGGGTAAACCAGTATCTGAAAATCAGGAGATGCTATTCCCTGTGCGTTTTGCTGGCGCATTGCATAGAATTTTCTCTTTATGGAAAGTTCAGGACTTCCCGGAGGGTTGTTATATCTCACAATTTTATAAGTAGGTTGTGGGATATATTTCATATCAGAAGGCGTTTCAAGTTTCGGAATTTCAATTTCAGCCTGTGTTTTATCTTTAGGCGCGGAAAGCATTTCGTACTCTTCAACAGTCATAAAGCCTGATGGTGTCCGGTTCATTTTACGCCGCTCATGCGCCTCTTTAACCTCCTGCTTTTCAACTTTATGAACATATTCAGCTTCACGTTCTCTGGCATCTTTTTTAAATGACGGCATTGTCATATCCGGCATGTCAAAAGCACTTGCACCCAGCATTCCAAAAAGAAGCGCCGCCAATAGAAACTTTAAACGCATCACGTTATACCAAGCCCTCTTTCATTGCCATTGCTGTAGCTTTTGCCCTTGTTCTTACATAAAGCTTTTGCAAAATACTATGTACGTGTGTTTTGGTTGTAGAAATCGTAATATATAAACGCTCAGCTATCTGTGGATTAGTAAGCCCGTCGACAATAAGCGCAAGTACATCCATTTCCCGCTCAGTAAGTCCGTATAAATTCTTTCCAAGTTTATAATTAATTTCACCGCGTCTTCCTTCGGTTGGAGTTGAGCGTCTGATATTTGTTAGAACTACCTTTGCTATAGCAGGATCAAGCCAGCCTGTACCTTCGCTTACGGCAAGAACTGCCGACAAAGTCTGCTCAACAGTTGCGCCTTTGGTAATATAACCGTCTGCACCCGCCTGAAATGCGTCAAAAATATCATCCTCTGCCTCACGTGAGGTATACATTAAAACTTTAATTTTAGGATTAGCTTCTTTTATTTGTCTTGTAGCTTCAATCCCGTCAATTGTCGGAAGTCCGATGTCCATTATAACTAAATCCGGCTTAACCTCAAGAGCTTTATCAACACCTTCCTGACCATCAACAGCCATATCAGCAATTTCTATATTAGGGTTCTTGCTTAAAACAACAGAAAGCGCAACCCTTGCCATATCCTGATCTTCTATAATAAGAACCTTAACCATTTACTACCCGTCTTTCCATATTCTTAACTACATTTGTTAATAAAAAAGTAAATTCACTTCCTTTATTTAACTTGCTGTCAAGCCAGATTTTCCCGCCATGCGCTTCTATAATCTGTCTTGATAAATAAAGCCCCAAACCTGTACCGGTTGAACGCTTACGGCTTGTTCCCTGTGAAAATCTGTTAAACAGATGCGGAATATCCTCCTGCGGAATACCGTTTCCGTTATCAGTAACAGAGAAAATAAAGTCACCTGACTGAACTTTTGCAAGAACCTCAATAATTCCGTTTTTGTTTGTATAATTAACAGCATTTCCGCAAAGATTTATAATAACGCGTTTCAATTCTGATTTATCTGCTGTAATTTCAGTATTATCTTCACATTCACAAACCAGCCTGAAGTCAATATTTTTCTTATCTGCAAGCGGTTTTAATTCATCGTAGCACTGTGTTACCAGATCTTTTACAGGGAAAACTGTTTTGCACAAAGAAAGTTTACCGCTCTCAAACCTGTAAACCTCAAGCAGCGCATTGACAAGCCCCAGCAAATCCTCGTTGCTCTGAAGCATAGTTGAAAGCAACACACTCTGTTTTTCTTCAACAGGACCTAAAGAACCGTCAAGGAAAAATTTTAAAGTCTGTATAGCGGCAAGAAGCGGGGTTCTCAAGTCATGAGTAAGTGTTGCAATAAAATCATCACGCAGCCGCTCAGTTTCCTTGTGTTTGCTGACATCACGTATAACTCCTACGTACTTTTCATCAGCATCGTCATTTGTTGAAATTGCTGCAAAGTTTATTTCTACAGGTAAACACCCTTCTCCTAGAGAATTTCTTATATAGCAATCTTTTACGAGTACATCTTTAGCTTCTTTATTCAGCCCGAAAATAACACCATCCGGATTGTTTGATGCAGAATTATCATTTTTAGATGTAACAAAAGCAACTTCCTGGAATTTCTTTTTGCAAAGTGCACTTTCGCTTAAGCCTGTCATATTTTCACAGGCAGGATTTGCCTGTTCTATATTACCTTTTTTATCTATAATAATAATCCCGTCCGCACAATAATTAATAATTCCTGACAGTTTGCTGTTTGCAATCATCAAATCTCTTGTACGTTCTGCAACAAGCTCTTCAAGGCGGGTTGAATAGACTTCAAGCTGTGATTTAGCTTCTTCCAGCTGGGTTATTTTATCTCTCAAATCACTTAACAAATGGCTTCTTTCAATACCATTTCTGATATTCACAAGCAGATCGTCATTATCCCAAGGTTTTTCAATATATTTGTAAAGCCCGATTTCGTTTATAGCCTTAATTGCATTCTCTTTATCCGCATAGCCGGTCAAAAGAATCATACTAACTTCGGGATAAAGCTCTTTTGCCTTAGTTAAAAACTCAAGTCCGTTCATCTGCGGCATTAAAAAGTCGGAAACAATAATATCCGGGGTGTTGCTTTTTAAGAAGTCTACAGCTTCTTCGGGGTTATTAAAGCAATTCACATCACTAAATCCCTCTACTTTCAGCAAAGTCTTAAAAGCAGAGGTAACAATTTTTTCATCATCTACAATTACAATTTTACCGCTTATCATAACAATATAATAATACGTTATTTTTACAATTCGGACAAATTGTTTACAAATCCGCAATAAATCAGCAAAATATTTTTTTATAAAAATAGCCTAACAGCTATTTCTTAAATTAATATTTTAATTTATAAATAATAATAATGATTTATGGAATGTGAGTTTTTTTTATGTCTATACTTAAATATTTAAAAGAAGGACCTAAAATACAAATTGAAATATGCGGGCTTAAATTAACGTTTCATCTGCCTGAGAAAAAGAATTATTACATCTCGCTAGGAACTAACTGTTTTGTCCGAATGGCGTTCACAAAATTTTATTTAAAGCCTGCAAGACTGCGCGGAGAATTAACCTGTCCGTTTGATTTATGCGTTACTCCGGTAAAATCTCTTGCTGAGATATTAGAAAATGAATTTTCAGATTATTTTAATGATGTTGAATTTGACGAGGAAACAAACTATTATATTAACCGGAAATATTTAATACATTTTATTCATGATGGACATCTTACAAGGGACGAATTCTTAACGCGGTACAAAAAACGCGTAGAAAACTTTTTAAGTATAACAAAAGATAAAGCTCCCAAAAAGTATATACTCTGTTGTGACCAAAATGATCTTAGCGTAGATGTTCTAAATAGGATATATAACTCGCTTTTAAAACTGAGAAACGGGAAACCGTTTAAATTTTATGTTATAAATTTTTTGCATGATAATCCGCCTAAAATTGACTTAAGCGGTCTAAACCGCGCAATATTATATAATGAATTCGATATTACTAACGAATATAACCTAGGATGGCTAAAAAATTTTGATTTGGTCGCAAAAAATTTAAATCCAGATATATTAAAAAAAATTAAATAATAAAACAGGAACTGTTTAATATAGTTCCTGCTTCATTTATTTTATGAATATTTATGTTGTGTGTATTCCCGCTTACCGAGTTCAATATCTATATGATAAAGGATTGATTTGTCCTGCCCGAACATTTTCATCTTCTTTATTATATCATCTACACTGGCTTCCTCCTCTACCTGTTCCTGGATATACCAGTTTATAAAGTGGCGGG
>HF989735.1:63412-86606 GCA_000431315.1 Brachyspira sp. CAG:484 | reverse complement strand
GGCCAGCCATATCGCATTCTTCTTCACTCATTGAAGCTACGCATTCTATACTCTCTGTTACTGAGCGTTCATGGCTGTAGATTTGTTCAAATATTTCCAGAGGTTCTCCAAAATTATACTGTGGAGCTTCGATTTGTTTTAACTCTACGTTACCATCGCGCTCGATTATGTAATCAAATAAAATCATTCCATGGTCTACTTCTTCTCGAGCCTGAACCTTTGTCCAATGAGAAAATCCTTTAAGACCAATTTCATCAAAATGAGCAGACATAGCAAGATATAAATAAGCGGAATAGAATTCTTTATTAATCTGTGCATTCAAAATATCCTCTACTTTTTTATTAATCACTTTCGCCCTCCCATAGTCCGTGTAAGTTACAAAATTCTAATGCCTTTTCTTTTCCGAGTTTCTGCTCAAGAAGCATTTTAGCTTCCTGCCCCGGATGCAAATATTGTAATTTCATACGGTTTCTATCTTCGGAAATTGATTCAATAAACATAATATAATGATCGTCATTCATAGGATGAAGAACTGATCCAACCTGTATTTCAACACCATTTTCACGCTGAATATATACAGGAATGTGTTTTTCAAGCGCTGCATCTTCAATTGTATTCGGCTTCAATAAAGTCATAGGCTGCCCGCAGCAAACAAGTTCACCTCCGCCAGCCAGTATGACCTGAACCAAATTACCGCAAATTTCACAGCGATACATTTCTAATCTTTCAGTCATTACTTTCTCCTTTACACTGAAAGAATATTGCTTCATTAAGGAAAAAACATTCCACAATACGGCTAATCCGGATATATCGTTAAACAGAATTTTTTATAATGAGAAATTAATAATTCTTCACAAAAACGCAAATTTTACTTTGTTTAAATTTAAAATACTATTATGAAAGTTCAAAGCATTTCTTTTGGTAGCAATATTCCAAATACAACAATATCGAAACCGGAGCTGGCAAAAGTTCCTGTAATGAATGAGTTTGCGTATATTCCAAAAGAAAACCATGAGGAGTTTAACCGGCACAAACTCAGAAAATTTCTTGTTGCCTGTGCAGCTCTTGCGGTCGGAATAACTTTATTTAGAATAAAAGGGCGGAAAAAACTTCCTGAAAGTATTACAGACCTTGGAAATAAACATCTTGGGCTAAATAAAATAAGCTATAAAAGTACGTCAAAAGAACTTAAATCAAACTTCCTTTACCCTCTGAAAGCGCATTTGGAAGGTGATAAATCTATTATAAAAAATAAAAAACTATTTAAAGCCGGGGTTATTATCGCAGATAACGATGTTGCAGCAACAAAAGAGGTAATAGATGCCTTTTATGAGCATGCACAAAATTTAGGAATAAGATGTAAGCGTATATCAGAATGTTCTTCACGCAAAAAAGTATCAAAAAAGAAATGGGTTCAGGACGCTATTACCCAGGCCCGCGAAAACTTTAAAAAAGACGGTCAGCTAACATTAATTGACATAGGGAATATGGATAATCTTATAAATTTACAGATATTCAAGAAAAATAATTCCAATCTTGAAAATCAGCTAATAGAAATTAGTAAAAATGCCTATTCCGGTGTTGTCTGGACAGCCTACACTAACAGAACAAAACAAATTCCTATGTATTACAATGACCTGCCGGTTATTGTCACCAAGCTTATGGACTAAATGTATTTAATTTCTAATTCAGATATAATACAGCATCACAGGATTATTCCGGTATGCTGGAATAAAATTTGATAAAATAAAAAAGTTTATGATATAATAAAATCAGCCGTGCTCCACGGGGAATTGCAATCCCTTGACCCGAAGTTTATGCGGGGTGCAGAGCCTGTTGTGAGGGTCTGGCAGATAATGTTAATAAATATACTGTTGTTGACGTTTAAGGATATGGCGGCGTAAAACTCCGAACCGTGTCAGGATGGAAACATAGCAGCACTAAGGTGACCTTTACGGGTGTTGTATTTTTAAAAAGAGATAGTGTATTTAAAGGCTTTATCCGGCAAATTCGATAGACAGTGGCACGGCTTTTTATTATTTTAATTCGGTTTCTTTTATATATCTGGGACGGGCTTTGACTTCCCTGAAAACCTGCCCTACATATTCACCTATAATACCAACACAAAAAAGCTGTATTCCGCCAAATACGCATAATAATATAATTGTTGTTACCATACCGTTAGGCGCATCATTATGAAAAATTTTCTCATAAACGGCTTCTACACCAACAACAAACCCAAACAGAGCCATTAAAAATCCTAAAATCGTTATAAAACGAAGAGGTACAATACTATATGAGGTAATACCATTCAGTGCAAGCCCCATTAAGCTTATAAAGTTAAACTTTGATTCTCCTGCCATTCTGGGTTTTACATTAAAGTTAACAAAGGCATTTTTTAAGCCGACTTCATTAAAGAAACCTCTTAAAAATAAATATTTTTCTCCATATTGCGCAAGTACATCAAGTCCTCTTTTGCTTACAAGCCTGTAGTCGGAATGATTCATAGGAATTTTTGCGCCAAGAATGTTCATTGTTTTATAAAAAAGCCATGCAGTTGATTTTTTAAAGAAAGAATCTGTTTTCCTGTCGTTTCTAATACCGGAAACTATATCGTAACCTTCCATGTATTTGTCAACAAATTTTTCAATAGCCATCTCATCCTGCTGTAAATCAGCATCAATAGATATTACACAGTCGCATCCTATCGCGCGGACACCTTCAAGGCCAGCAATAAGAGCTTTTTGGTTTCCAAAGTTTCTTATAAACTTCTGCCCCTTAACAAGCGGATTTGCTTTATGAAGCTCCACAATAATATTCCATGTCTTATCCGTTGATCCGTCATCTATAAGGTATAAATAGCTGTCAGGCTTAATTTTATTTTTTGATATTAAGCTGTTTAAGACTTCGAATAATCTTTCAACAGTATGACGAACGCATAATTCTTCATTATAGCAGGGAATAATAATAGCTAATGTAGGCTTTTCCATAAAGTACTCTTTCTTATATTAAAAAATTGCCAGAAAGGCTACTTTTATAATATAATAATATTTATTGGAGTGCAACAATAAATTAAGATGTCTAAAAAATTTATATTAAATGCTGATGATTTCGGAATGTCGCAGAACCATAACAGGGCAGTTCTGTGCGGGTGTAATGATGGATTTTTAAAAAGTGCAAGCATATGCGCAAATGGTCCTGCGTTTGATAGTGCAGTTAATGAAATTCTCCCCGAGTGCCAAAATTTAGGGCTTGGAGTTCATTTGAACATAATTGAGGGGAAAGCTCTTACTAACTGCTTTTCTATTACGGACAATGCCGGTAATTTTAACTGCGGGTATTTGGGACTTATTTCAAAATCACAAAATAAGGATTTTTTAAAAGAGATTGAACGGGAATTTCGTGCACAGATTGAAAAAATTATGGGCTGTGCTTCTGTAGATCATATAGATTCACATGTCCATACTCATGCAATCCCGCCTATATTCAGACTTACCTGTAAACTTGCAAAAGAATACGGCATTCCGTTTGTAAGGACGCAGCATGAAGAATTTTATACAGTGCCCGGTTTTAAAAAGCACTTTAATCTAAAATATCCGCCGAACATTTTAAAAATTATTCTTTTGAATTTTTATACTGCCCAAAACATTAAAACTGTTAAAGAATACGGATTAAAAACAAATGATTATCTTATCGGAGTCGGCTATACAGGGATGATGGATGCTAAAACTCTTGAATATGGATTAAAAGCTCTGGAAGGCACTGATTTGATTGCAGAGGCACTGATACATCCCTGCAAATATTCGTCTAAAAAAGCTGACAGTCATACTGAAGAATTTGCAATAACTCAGGATAAAATGCTTCAGGATACAATTTACAGACTTGGATTTGAAATAACAAATTATAAGAATATTAAATAATGAAAGAAAAGGCAGCTGCATTTTTTATAATATTTATATTCCTTGCTTTTGCAGGATTTCAAATAAGTATATCAGGTAGAACTCCTGTTATAGATGTAATTACTCCGGAAATAATTCAGGTTGACCTTAATAATAACCATAAAGTTGATGATAATGAAACAATTTGTGCAGCAGGAGTAAAGGCTTTTTCTTCTAATTTGAATAAACTTTCACAGGAGGATGCACAAAAGGCTGGTTTAACTTTTGAACAGGCAGCAGCAATAGGTTATTTGTCAGATGAGTTTGTATCAAAACTTCTGCTTGGAAATAATGTAAAACTGAAATTCCTTGATGAAAAATACGCTGATTGCAGAGCTGCTAAGATTTATATTAACGACAAAAATTATTCAGAAATCCTGTACGAAAACGGATTTGACCTTAAATCTCCCGCATTTCCTGCAATAAAAGAACGTGCGTCAAAGCTTAATCTTGTGATTTATAATCATAAAAGCAAAAAATTCCATACTCTGGATTGCAAATACGGGAAGGCTGCACATGACGCGGTTATTTTGCTGAAAAAGGAAATCCCCTCCGGAGCAAAGCCTTGTAAATACTGCCATGTAAAAAAGCATTCTTCCGCAAAAGCCAATAAGTCACATAAAAAATATATTACAGAAAAAATATCAACAACACCTACTATAATCACAGATGGCAGCACAAAGCTTATCCTTACTGATTTTACAACTATTCTTAACCCCGACAGAAATTGTTCGCATAGTGTTTGCAAAGAATTTGTCAATCTCGTAAATTCATCATTATCCAGCATTGATATAGCGCTATATGGTTGGGCTGATATACCTCAGATTGCAATGGCACTTAAAAATGCAGAACAAAGAGGAGTAACTGTAAGAATTGTCTATGATACTAAAACAAGTTCTGAAAACTATTACCCTGAAACAGATGGGTTTGTAAAAAATTTTAAAAATGTAAGAGCCGACAAGATTGAAGGCAATGCTACTCAGACAAACATGTTAATGCATAACAAATTTGCAATTTTTGACAATCAAAAAGTTTATACGGGCTCAATGAATTTTTCAACAACAGGTTTTTCCGGATTTAACCAGAACAATGTTTTGATTATAAATTCAACCCGAATTGCAGAGCTTTACACAAAAGAATTTGAACAGATGTACAGCGGAAAATTTCATTCACTTAAGGCTAAAACTGTAAACAATAAAGATCTTGATATAAACGGAACAAAATACTCTGTGTTTTTCTCTCCGCAAGATAAGCAGATAAGCAGCAATATTGTTCCGCTTGTAAAAAATGCAAAAGAATATATTTATATACCGGCATTTCTTATTACACATAAGGCACTGACAGATGCGCTTATTGAAGCGTATGAACGGGGAATAGATGTCCGTCTGATAGTCGATGCGACAAATACCGGAACCAGAAATTCAACATTTAAACTTCTTCGGACAAAAGGGGTTCCTGTTAAAGTTGAAAATTATGCAGGAAAAATGCACACTAAAGCGATGATTATTGATAATAAATACATCGTAACCGGTTCAGCGAACTTTTCAAACAGCGGGGAAAACAAAAATGATGAAAACATGCTTATAATAGAGAACCAGAAACTTGCAGATTTTTACCGCAGATTTTTCTTATATATATGGCAAAAAATTCCTGAAAGATATTTGAAGTACACAGTAAGAGCCGAAAGTAAATACTCAATAGGTTCCTGCTATGACGGTATTGATAATAATTTTGACGGGAAAGTCGATGCTGCCGATGCCGGATGCAGATAGGCTACTTTAAGGTTTCAAGCAAGTCAAGAAGATGTTTTGCTGTACTATCATACTGTCGTACGTATTCTCCGCTTCCGTCCGCTTTCTTAACACCTTGAATAGGAAAATATTTATTTGTATTATTAATAAAAGCAGTAAATACGTTTTTATCCGTTGTTAATCCGACTTTTTCAGCACCATTAAAACATTTTTCGTCAATTGTTTTTAGAGCTTTTAAAAATTGTTTTTGCTGATTAGGCTTCATTAAATCGTAATACTCCGGCAAAAGAGTAAAATCGCTTATTACTGCCACCATATCCATATATGAATTTTGATGTTCGGGTTTACATTTTCCAAAATAATCAATAATATTAAGCTTATTATTTTTAAAGTCAACAAGAAGATTATTAGGATTTATGCAATCTGTTTTAAAACCAATCATCTCTTTTTCGCCGTCAAACTTAGGAGTAGTATCAAGAACTTTAAGCTGTGAAGCAAAATCATCAAAAACACCCTGCTCCATTTGTGAGATTTTCATAATCTTTGTATAATACTCTTTTGCCTGTTTTGCAGTAATCTGATGAGGCGCTTTAAGAGCCGGATCATAAATAACTTTTGACCAATCTGCCACAGAATGCGCTTCTCCTGAAACTTTCTTTAAAATAATCAATTTATAATTATCAGGATGAATCCATACAGGCTGTCCGAGGTTAACATTTTCAGGAAAAATTCCCAACGGGATTTTATTCGGCTCTGTATTCTTTTCCGGGTTAAGTACTTTCAAAACATAACCTTTCAGGAAAGGCATATCATATACTACAGAATTGGCTCCTGAACCAATTTCAGATTTTTTATCAGGTTCTGATAAAAATTTCTTAAATTTATTAAAATTATTGTTTACTGAAAGTTTTTGCTTAATAAACTCCGGAAGTGAATTGGCAAGCGGTTCATCCGGCAGCGGTGTTGCAATATCGGCAGACTTTTTAGAAACAGGCAGGGCGTTCGGGGTTCTTTTATGTTTCCATATATATATTCCTGTTCCCAGAAGAGTAAGAGCTCCTGCGGCATACACTGAAGCTTTTACAAGTTTTTCTTTTTTTATTTCACTTTCATTTTTCTGAGGCACCTGTTTATTATCAGACGAAAACACAGGCATCCTTCTATATGACAAGCCATACGCTGAACAGGCAGATATTTTCATATACAATTACTCCTAATTCATCAAGCAAAAAACTACAAATTTATTATCCTGCAAAAAAAAATTAATACAAGAGGTGTTATGCGGGTATCAGAAAATAGAATAATCATCCTGAACTCGTTTCAGGTTCTCGGTAATAAGAGATGCTGAAACAAAGACATTCGGATAGTTTTGGTGGAAATTGTTATATAAATCCCTACTATGGATTTGGAATAATTTTTGCTTCAACTTCCTTGTGTGCATTAAGAGAACTGTTTAAGCTTCTGGCAAGTTCTGCTGCGGTATTTGCAGTATAGAATTTCCCGCTTGTGACAAGTGATGTACACTCCAGCTGCGCCAGATCATCTTCATTATCAATGTTAAACGCAATTACATCAATCACTACATCTTTGCGGATTTTAATAAGCTCCATGACAAATTTACAAGGGCTTTCATCGCAATTTTCTCCGCCGTCTGTGAGAAGAATTATATGTTTTTTGCCCGGGAACCCCATAAAGTCATATCTGATAGCCTGTTTTAGAGAATAAGTTATAGGTGTCATTCCGCGCGGATGAGTTTTCATTAACGCACCTTCTATATTAAAATTATTCGCCGGACCTATTGGAACAAGCAGCGTAGAGGCTCTGCACGCTTCAAAAGGAGTAAATCCCATGCGATGTCCGTAAACTCTAAGACCGATTGAACTGTTTTTGCTTATTGTAGGTAAAATTTTCCTCATAGTATCAAGCATTAAATCTACCTTACTCTCACCGTCTAAGTATTCAGTCATACTGTTTGAAAAATCAAGAATAAAAAGAGTTCTTTCCGGCGTATCCGCACTGTATTTATAGGTCTGCGGGGTATAAACACCGTATTCTCCCGCAAATGCAGGCATTATAAGCAAACATAAAAATAAGATTAAGCACCTCATACTTAATCTTATTTACTAAAATATGGAATTTTCCATTAGCCGGAAAGACTAGTCGCTTTCCTCGATTACTGTGGTAATCAAATCACCATAATTGTTTACATGACCGTCTGTTTCAATAATAAGATAATTGTAATCTTCTCTCCCTGCAATAGATTTTTGCGCACATGCTCTTGCTTCATCAAGGTCAGTAAATTCTCCCATCAATGCTCTTGAAAATTCAGAATGGTTTCTTTCTCTGTAAACGTGATACATATAATTCTCCTTTCTCTTATTTTTTGATTTTATTTTACTACGAGAAAATGAAATTTTAAAATTTTCTTCGTGATATAATTATTACAAAGGGATATGAAATATGAATAGTAAAGAAATTATAAAACAGGCTGAGAAAGATTTAAGAGAACAATTTGAGATTATAGATGAAATAAGAGATTTTAATCAGGAAAAGGTGCTTAACGCATTTATTGAGAACAAAGTTGCGCCTGAACATTTTTATACAGTTTCAGGATACGGTCACGATGATATGGGGCGTGAGGTTCTGGACAAAGTTTTTGCAGATGTATTTAAGGCAGAAAAAGCCATTGCCAGAATACATTTTGCGTCCGGTACACATACACTCGCCTGTGTCCTGTTTGGAAACTTAAGACCTGGCAACAAACTGATTTCTGTAGCGGGAGCACCATATGACACAATGCAGGAGGTTATCGGAACACTCGGAGAAGATGAGATAAGAGAAGATTCCCTAATCGCCCATGGAGTTTTGTATGATGAAGTACCGCTAAAAAATGATGATGTTGATTTGGAAGAAATAGAAAAGGTCATTGATGAAACTGTTACGATGGTTCTTATTCAGCGCTCAAAAGGCTATTCAACACGAAAATCCCTTACAGTAGACACAATCGGTGAAATATGCCGGATTGTAAAGAAGAAAAATCCTAATTGCATATGCTTTGTAGACAATTGTTACGGAGAATTTGTAGAGGACAAAGAACCGCTTGAAGCCGGTGCTGATATTATTGCAGGCTCATTAATCAAAAATCCGGGTGGCGGAATTGTAGAAGCTGGCGGATATATTGCAGGGAAAGCCCGGCTTGTTGAAAGAGCGGCAAACAGACTTACCGCACCAGGTATAGGGAGTGAAGGCGGTGCCATGTTTAATCAGCACAGACTAATGTTCCAGGGACTTTTTATGGCGCCTTCGGTTGTATCAGAAGCTGTTAAAGGTGCTGTACTGGCAGCAAAAATTTTTGATGAAATAGGTTACAATTCAACTCCAAAATATAACGAAAAACGAACTGATATTATACAGAATATTACATTTGGTTCTCCGGAACCTTTGGAACAATTCTGCCGGACAATTCAATCCTTATCGCCGGTAAACGGATATGTAACTCCAATTCCGGAATATATTCCGGGATATGAGGATCAGGTAATTATGGCAGGCGGTACTTTTATAGAGGGTTCAACCATTGAACTTTCAGCTGATGGTCCGATGAGAGCGCCTTATGTTGCATATATGCAGGGCGGTTTAAATTATGCGCATGTAAAAATAGCTTTAACCAAAATTTTGGATAAAGTACGCAAATAATATTAAAGTGTGTATAAAAGGTATTTTAAATATGCACTTCCGCCGGCTCTTAAAGCATCTAAACTCTCTGCGGAGATATAATCTTTATTGGCGGATTTAGATGAATTTAGCAGTGATACAAAGTACTTTTCGGCATCTTTAGCAGGTTTTGAACCTTCTTTTATGCCTCCAAGGCTATTGATAATTTTACTTTGCAAGTTAAGCCAATCCTGACGTACAAGAGGAATTTCCGCATCATAAAGATGCTGTTCAAACTCTTTATAATATCCTTTTCCTTTACCAAGCGCCTGTTTTCCTCTCAAATATAGTACAAGAAAATTACGGCTGATTTGTTTATTCTTGTGCTGGGTCAATAAGTCATCTATAGAATTTGTTTTGATTGTTTCTAAGAAATTACTAAGATTAACCCTTTCTGTCCTGTCTGCCAGCGTTTCAACAACCCTATTGCCAAGTCCTTCTGACCTCAGGGCATCATAACAGTGAACCACATGACGGAATTCTCGTGACAATATACCAAAAAGTTTTGGTTTACCAGCATTTAAGCTTTCACTATCCAACACTATAGAGTTTAGAGAAAGATCATAAGCAGCCCTTTTAGAGCCGGCATTATTTATAGATATTGCCGGAGAAATATCCTTTGTAAATCCGGCATCTTTTCTTAGAATATTACAAGCCTGTTTTACAAACTCCATAGGATCTTTTACTTTATCCAGTTCTCTAATTACAGTCCGGCTTATTCCTCCGCAAAAATTAAGATGCACGCTGTTCGCATCTCTTCCTGAAGTATTCGCTGCCGGATAGTTTCCGTATGAAGCCAAGAGCACTGCAGGTTTTCTTATATTTAAACTTTTATTACTAATATTTGCCTGATTTTGGTAAGAAATTTTCATAAAATATTATTCCTGAAAAGGAAAAACGCTTGAATAAGATTTTTTGCATTATATTGCCATAATTATTAAGTTTTGTTAATCGGCAATAGCACCATATGACTAATTCTTAAGGATTAGTTATAAAAATTAATATAATTACAATTGACTAGAGATTTTTTGTGGTATGCTGTTATTACCCCAGCAAGGGTGATGAAATTTCGTATTTAGTATAAGAGGAAAGGGTTAAATATGTCATTACCAAATGTAGCATACTTTTCAATGGAAATCGCACTGGATCAGTCTTTAAAAACTTATTCAGGCGGTTTAGGATTCCTTGCAGGTTCTCATATGTTATCTGCAGGATATTTGCAAATGCCTATGGTTGGTGTAACTATGTTATGGTCATACGGCTACTATGACCAAAGAATTGCACATGATGGTCAGGTTGAAGTTGCTTACATCAGAAAGTATTATGATTTCTTAAAAGATTTAAACGTTTCTACAGAAGTTGATATCTTTGGCGAAAAAGTTAAAGTAAAAGCTTTCTATGTAGAACCGGAATTATTCGGTGCCTGCCCTGTTTATTTATTGACTACAGATATTGAAGGCAACAGCGAATGGGCAAGAAGCATTTCCCACAAACTTTATGATGGAAATGAAAAAATCAGAATTGCCCAGGAAACAGTATTAGGTATCGCCGGTGTAAGAATCCTTCAGGCAGTAGGCTATAAATTTGATGTAGTTCACATGAACGAAGGTCACGCACTTCCTGCTGCATTTGAGTTATTAAGACAATACAACGGTAATCTTGATGAAGTTAAGAAAAGAACTGTATTTACAACTCATACTCCTGTTGCGGCAGGTAATGAAGTTCACTGGGTTGACACACTTCTTGAAGGCGGCTTCTTTGCCGGCGCTTCAAGAGAAACTGCGGTTAATTTAGGCGGAGAAAACTTCTCGCTTACAGTTGCAGCGCTGAGAATGTCAAGAATTGCAAACGCAGTATCACAGCTCCATGGGCTTGTTGCTAACAAGATGTGGGAATGGGTTGACGGAAGATGCCCTATCAGAGCTATCACCAATGCAGTTAACCTTCACTACTGGCAGGATGAACGTATTAAAAATGCTCAAACACCTGAGCAATTACTTGCAGTTAAGCGCGAAATGAAGGTTGAACTCTTCAAACATGTTGCAAACGTTGCAGGTAAGAGATTTGATCCTGATGTATTAACTATCACCTGGGCAAGAAGATTTGCTGATTACAAACGTGCCTGGTTGATACTTATGGATAAAGACAGAATTAACAAACTGTTAGATGAAAACAAAATTCAAATTATCTTTGCAGGCAAATTCCATCCGGATGATGTTATGGGTAAAGAAATGTTTAACAAATTGTTAAACCGTTCACATTCATTGAAAAATGTTGTTGTACTTCCGGGTTATGAACTTCAATTGTCTGGACTGTTGAAACGCGGTTCTGATATTTGGTTAAACACTCCGTTAAGACCATTTGAAGCTTCTGGTACTTCCGGTATGTCTGCTAACGCTAACGGTGCATTACACTTATCAATCTATGACGGATGGACTGTAGAAGGTACATTCGACGGAATCAACGGATACACTGTTGAATATCCTGGTCTTGATGATGAAATGCCTTGGGAAGAACGTCACTGGAAAGATCATGAGTGTGTTATGAATATTATCGAAAACAGAATTATTCCTACATACTATGAAAACAAAACAGAATGGGCTAGATTAATGAGACAGGCTATCAGAACATCTGAAGCTTACTTCAATTCAGACAGAATGGTTGTTGAGTACTATAACAGATTGTATAAACCAATCGCTCACGATGATTCTTCAACTGGAACTGACAAGAAAGAAATGAAGATTTCTGAAACACCTACATTCGATGCTTGGACATTCTCAAACATCAAATAATAGACAAAATATATAAATATTTTACAAAAGAGGCTGATTGTTAAAATCAGTCTTTTTTGTTGCCCCGCAAGGCTTTCAAAGGCAATAACAACCTTCATTTAGATGATATTTATTAAGAATTGTTACAAATATGCAGGCAAAAATTAAAGTTTTCAATTCAACATGCCGATACATATACCACAAGGAAATTAAAACGAAAGGGAATATGCTATGGGAATGGCAGCATCACAGGCAAGGTTCTTAGGCCTTACCGCAAGGAAAACAAATGTAGAATATGAAGGCCAGCAGATTAACCAACAGAGAACAACATTATCTAACCAATCTGCTAACTACTATAACCAGTTGTTAGGTATGGAAGTTCCTGTTCCTCCTTCAGTTGAAGATTATACAAAAACAGTTTACTCATTTACCGATGGTGCACTGGAAAACGTTGTAACATCTTTGATTGCACAGGGCGAAGGTAAATACCTGGTAAGCTATACAAGAAGCTACACTGATGATACAGCTGTCGTTTCAGCTACCTCTTCAATTATCACAAGAAGCGGAGAAGAAGGCAACTATAAATATAGCGTAGGTGCTAAAGAATTAAGAGCCCTCGGTCAAGGTCTTACAGGCGATGCAGATAGCGGTTACGGACTTAGCGAAGAGTTCAAAGAATTTGCTAAAACAGATGACTATCTCTCAACATTAAATGAAGACCAGTTAATTAAATTATTACTTGAAGAACAAGCCTATAAAGAAAAACTTGATGAAAAATATAATGGCGGTACTGAAAGTGCAGATACAGCTTGGCAGGTATATTACAAACACGATACAACTGCCGGAACATACACACCTGTATTCTACAAAACCAGCGATTTAACAAAAGATACTACAATTTACAGCGACAAAACAGGTGCCTCTCAGTCATTCATTCAAGCTTATTCAACAGGCTCTGAAGTTGTAACAGACGAAATTAAAGGTACAGAAGCAAAATTAGAACAGGATACATCTGGCAGATATATAAACATCACATTGTATGATGAAGAAGGAAATGCCACTACATACGCATTAACTACTCAGACTACAACTGACCAGGATGCTTATAATGATGCTATGAACCAGTACGAATACGATAAAACAAGTTACGACAAAGCAATCGAAGATATTAACAACAAAATAGAAATTATCCAGATTGAAGACAAAAACTTAGAATTAAGATTAAAACAGTTAGATACAGAACAGGATGCTATTTCAACAGAAATGGATGCAGTTCAGAAAGTTATCGAAAAGAACACAGAATCAACATTCAAAACATTCGGCTAATCGGAAATTGGCGGAAAAAGCAACCCCCGCCAATTATCCGAGAACGAATTCTTTAAAAAGTTCACCGAATGTATATGTAAGACTTTTTGTGAATTTCTTAAAAAATTCGTTTAACGATAACAAAGTTTCCCTAACAAAAATTTTCCCAAAATTTCCCTATAAATTTCCCGACGACTTCCTCAAAAAGTCGTTTTTTTTTGCGAAAATATTAACAAAGACGTAACATTTTTGACATGTCCGGTTTGTTGTTGTCTAATAAAGATAAGACTATAATTGGGTAGGATAATGTATATAAAACAACTTGAAATTGATAATTTTAAATCATTTGCCAACAAATCAGAAATCCCTTTCTTAAAAGGGTTTACAACTGTATCAGGACCGAACGGCTCCGGTAAAAGTAATATCATTGACAGTGTTTTATTTGCTCTGGGGCTTGCAAACGCCAGCGAGCTGCGTGCGGAAAACCTTTCACACTTTATCTCTACATATACAAAACGCAACGAAGCCTTTGTTAAAGTAACATTCGGCGACATGGAAGGTGGTCAGGATTTAAGTATTGCAAGAAAAATAAGAAAATCTACCCAGGGTTACGCAAGTACATATTACCTCAACGATTCTGTAACTACATTATCAAATATCCATGCTGTTCTTGAAAAATACAATGTTACTCCGAACAGCTATAACGTTATGATGCAGGGAGATGTGCAAGGCATAACTAACTGCACCCCGCGCAACAGACGTAAAATTATTGATGAAATTGCAGGTATTGCAGATTTTGACAGGAGAATAGAGCAGGCAACAAATGAACTTACTGATGTTGAACAAAGAGTTGAACGCTCTTCAGTTATTCTCACAGAAATTGATGCTATGCTTGAACAGCTCAAAGAAGAACGGGAAGTTGCTATAAAATATCAAAAACTCCGCGAAGAAAAAACCGGGCTGGAAAGCCAAATTACAAAAGTTCGCTTCTTTGATATAAAACGCAATCTTGAAAAAGCTCATGAAAATATTCTTGAATTTACCAAAAAGAAAAAAGAAGAAGAGCTAAAAAACAAAGACCTGGATGAAAGATTAAACCTCATTAAATCAAAATATCAGGAAATATCTAATCTGGTTAAAGAAAAAGGTGAAGCTAAACAGCTTGAACTAAAAAAACAGGAAGAAGAACTGAAAGGGTCTATCGACAGAAAACAAAATGCACTGAATTTCGCCGACAAACAAATTCTTGATGGTTTAAAAACTATTGAAAATGCAAAAAACGGCATTGAAAACTTTAAAAAGAAAATCGAAGACATCAGGCTTAATATAAAACTTAAAGAAGAAAATATTAAGCGTATCGATGAAAATATTGATACCAAAAAAGCGGAATTAAAAAAGATTTTAGAAGATATGACAGGCTTGAACAGCACAGCAGAACAGCATATCGAGAATAGAAACCGTTTAAGAAAAGAACTTGAAGAGCTTCAGGATAAGGCTACAAGCCTGTTGCAGCAAAAGCTTCCTCTTGAAAGCGAGTTAAAAAACCTTCAAAGTTCTTTATCGGAAGCCAAAGCAAAACTGGCTGAGCTTGAAGAATTAAAATCTAATTTTGCATCAAATTTTGACTTAAAAAAACAGCTCGTAGAACAGCTTGGCAAAGAAATTGAAGACTTTAAGTCTATCCAGCAGAATACAATGAATGAGCTGGATAAAACTAATAATGAAATTAATGATACAAATTACAATATCAGAATGGCATATGGCAAACTTTCCAGAATGGAAGGTTTAAAACAGGCAGCACAGGCAAGTATGGGAAATGCCATTGATACAGTAATGAATGCAAAATTACGCGGTGTGCATGCTCCTCTGGTTAAATTAGGAACGGTTGATAAAGAATATTCCACTGCAATGGAAGTTGCTTTTGGCGGAAGGATGGCGCATATTGTTGTTGACGATGAACATGTTGCATCCGTTGCAATTGAGCTTCTAAAGTCATCCGGAGGCGGTAGAACAACATTTATTCCTCTAAACAAAGTTCAGAAAGCACCGACCCGTCTTTCACTGCCTAAAGATAAGGGGGTAATTGATTTTGCAATAAATCTTGTAGACTTTGATGATGAGTATATAAATGCCTTCTACTATGCAGTCGGCGACACTATTGTAGTAGAAGATATGGAATGTGCTAAAAAGTTAATCGGCAGATACAGAATGGTTACCCTTGCCGGAGAACTTTTTGAAAAATCAGGTGCAATAACAGGCGGTTCTATGAGAAGAAGCGGCTTAAGCTTCAGCCAGAATGACGATGCAGAACTTGAAGCTTTTAAAGGCAAAGTCAAAGAAATGGAAAAACATTTGGGTGAACTTGAAGCTAAGAAAAATTCTCTGGAAAATAAACTTCAGACAATCCGTCAGAATTATTCTGATTCTGTCAGCGAATTTTCAAAAGCAAAAGTCGAACTTGATAATATGAATCGTAATTATGAAAACAGCGAAAATATTCTTAAGGAAAAAGAAGAATTTATTAAAAATTCCGAACCGAGAATTGCTGAGTTAAACAAAAAGCTTGATAAACTTGAAGAAGATGATATTAGTATTAATGATAAAATGCTTGATATTAAAGACAAAATTGCCGAGATTGAAAAGCTTATCAATGATAAAGATTTGAAAGATTTGAAAGAAAAAACCGAAGGCGTTGAAAATGAGATAAAACGTTTACAGGCTAATTTAATGTCAGCAAACAATGATAAAAATGAACTTGAGCGTGAAATTGTATTCAACGAAAGCTTAATTAAAACAAGAGAAGAAGAAATTGTTGAACGCGAACACACCAATAAAAAGCTGGAGCAGGATAAAATTCAGTTTAAAACAGAAATTGAAGAGTTAAACAAGAAAACAGAAGTTCTGAAAGATGAAATTGCACAAATAGAAGAAAAACTTGGAGAATTGCTAAAACAGCGTGATGATATTAACACCGAGTTAATTGAAATGGAAAAGCAAAAACACATCAGAACATCTGATATTGAAAGAATTGCCGAGCAGATTGAATCTTTCAAAGCACGCAGGCGGGAACTTGAGCCGCAGCTTGAAACAGCAAAAAAAGAACTTGAAGACACCGGTGTTGAAGTAAATAAGCTTGAGCCTGTTGAAATTTCAATAGAAGAAATAACTTCAAAAATTCAGCGTCTTGATAAAAAAATGGCAGAATTAGGCGATGTAAATATGCGCGCCCTGACAACCTATGATGAAAAACTAGCAAGACAAACAGAAATTAAAGAGCAGATTGAAGTACTGTCAAAAGAGCGTAAAGAAATCTTAGACAGAATGCACGGCTATGAGCAGTTGAAAAAAGAAACCTTTATGAAAACTTTTAACCATATAAACGAAAACTTTAAAGAAGTATTCCACCAGCTTTCTGAAGGTGAAGGCGAGCTTAAGCTGGAATTTCCTGAAGATCCGCTTAACGGAGGTCTTACAATAGAGGCTCAGCCGCGTGATAAAAAGCTTCAGCGTCTTGAAAGTATGTCTGGCGGAGAAAAAGCCCTTACAGCTCTGGCTTTTGTATTTGCAATACAACGCTATATGCCGTCGCCATTCTATGCGTTTGACGAAGTTGATGCGAGCCTCGATACTATGAATGTTGAACGTATCGCCCATATGGTGCAGAACCAGTCAAAAGATACGCAATTTATAGTAGTCAGCCACAGAAAACCTATGATAGAATCAGCTAATAGGACAATCGGTGTAACACAAAAAGAAAAAGGTATCACAAGGGTAACAGGAGTTAAATTAAGAGACTAATGATAAACAGTACTGAAACTTTAGCATTAAACTATGATATACCTGAAATTGAAAAACATACCGAAAATGAAGGTATAGGTTTCCTTGTGAATATGGCAAAAGCCGGAAAAATTGATCCCTGGAACATAAATATTATTGATGTTACAGACAAATATCTGGCACACCTGTGCGAAATGAAGTCGCAGAATTTGAGATTAACAGGCAGAACGTTTTTATTTGCATCTGTTCTGTTAAATATGAAATCAAAAGTTCTTGACGGAGTTGATATTCTTCAATTCCAGCCGGAGGAAGATAATCATCTTGAATTTGATGATGACGGTTTTCTTGTTGAATATCCGCAAGAGGATTATATCCCGACTGCAAACGTGCAAACAATTGATGATGTTTTACAGCGCCGTACAAGTGTGCGTTTGAACAGAAACAGAGTTGTAACCCTGCGCGACTTGATCAGACAGTTGGAATTTTATGAAAAACTGGAAAAGAAACAGTCTTTAAAACAGGCTCATGAGCGGGCAAAAAATCGTGTCCGTTCTTATGCAAGGTTTACACCTGATGACATTATAAATCTTGCCCATGAAGAATATATCGAAGACTGTGTGTTAAGATTAAAAGAAAATTTATCGCAAATATTTGAACGCGAAGATAAAATTGAATTGAATGAGTTAACTCTTCTCGGTATGGATAAAGTAAGCGCATATATTGCTTTACTGTTTCTATCAGCCGAAAGTGATTATGATTTGGTTCAGGAAGAATTTTATTCGGATTTGTATGTAGTCAGAGGTGAACATGGAACAGTTGAAAGCCAGGATTGAGGCTGTTTTATTCACAACGGCACAGGCTCTTTCCATAAAAGATATAGCAGAAATTTTAAATGAGGAAGATATAGAAAAAGTTGAAGAAGCAATGCTTGAACTTATAATGGATTATGCTTCACGTGAAGGTGCCCTGGAAATTGATGATGAAAACGGATATATTTTGCAGGTAAAAGAAGAACATATGGATATTGTGGAAAAGCTCTGCCCTGTAGAATTAAAACCCGCCGTATTGCGTACACTTTCGGTCATTGCATTAAAAGAACCAATAAGGCAGACTGATTTAAAAGAACTAAGAGGTTCAACTGCTTATGAGCACGTTCAGGAACTGCTTGATAAAGGTTTAATCAGCCGCACCAAAGATAAAAACGGCAGAAGCTACAACCTGAAAACAACACCTAAATTTTCAGAATATTTTAAACTCAAAGGTGATACCCGTTCATTAGCCAAACTTCTTGAAGTTGACAAAGGGATAAAGGAAAATGTCTAGAAAAATTTTCTATACAACAGCAATTGTCATAGTAATTGCAGCAGCCATCATTGTGAAGGCATTACCCGGACATTTTTATAAAACGGGTGAGAACTATTATAAACAGAGCAACTATATAGAAGCTTATAAAAATTTTGCCAACGCCAAAAGGCTTGCTCCAACAAATAAAGATTACCGGTATTATTATGTACTCTCTCTGGCACATTTAAAACCAACAATCAAGGTGCAGAAAGAAATGTTTGCAATTGCTCATGACGGTCATCAAGACAGCGCCTCCAGACTTGCAGAAACGCAGGTGGACACTTGGCAGATGAAAATTTTTTCAACTTACGGAAGTAATTATATAGAACAAGTTCCTTTGGACACAAATATACTCAGATGGAATCTAAAAACACAGCCGCTTAAGGTAAGCATTGATTTTCCGGCAGGAGATACTCTTCCGGCATATTATCGTACTGAAATTACAAAAGCATTTTATCAGTGGCAAAGTTCAACAGGATTTATAAAATTTAATTTTATTAATAATCCTTCAGATGCTGATATTGTGGTAAAATTCCTTGCATTACCCAAAAGCAACTGTACAGAACGCGGATGTAAATATGTTGTAGCATACACAGACCCTACAATAAGAAGAAACATTTTAAAAAAGATGACTATAACTCTATATGACAAAGATGCTTACGGAAATTATTTTTCCGATAAAGAACTTTACAATACAATACTGCATGAAATCGGTCATTCACTTGGTATTATGGGACACAGCTACAGCACAGATGACCTGATGTATATGTCATCCAGAGAAACCCAGGATAAAATTTTTACAAGGTTCAGGAGCAGTTTTCAATACATTTCAGCAAAAGATCTGAATACTATAAGGCTTTTATACAACCTTGAACCGGATATAACAAATACATCATTAAATGAAATTAACAGCGAAGGGCTTATCTATCCTCCGATTGTTCTTGGAAGCAGCGAAGAAATAGGTAGTCAAAAGCTTAAAGAGGCAGAGAATTATATAAAGAATGCACCGGATCTTCCCGGCGGTTATATAGATTTGGCAGTTGCATACGCACAGTTAGGAAAACTCAGGAAGGCTACCGAAAATTTAGGTACAGCGCTGCAGCTTGCAAAAACAGAGCAGGATAAATATGTAATTTATTACAATTATGCAGTTGTTTACCTTAACAATAATAATCCGGAAAGTGCACTAAAATATGCACAGACCGCACAGCAAATCAATAATAATGATGAAATTTTGGATTTAATAAGTAATATTCAGCACGCTATTTCCACAAAGAAAAAACCATTTAAAGATAATTTTTTAACTGAATAGCAAAAAATATTTTTCTGTACCTTTTTATTATGAAAAAGGAGTTTATTATGCAATTTTCATCGGTAAGTTTTACAGGAGTAGTTCCCGTCAGGGTTTATATAGACGGAAGAGAAGCCATAGACAGTCAGAATGTTCAAAAAGGATGCCGCAAGCTAATAGAACTTCTTGCAGGACCGCTAAAAAATAATAATCACGCGCAAAAAATAGGAAGGCGTTTTGCCCAGACAGACAAAGATTATGATTATGCAAGAGCAATGACAGGTTACCAATGCAGAGTTTATGAAAATGGAAGACCTGTGAAAAAGACTGCCTCTAATTATTTCAGATTTATTAACAAACAAGGACGGAACTTTTTAATAACAGGTCCGCAGGCGGAAATACTTGCCCAAACAGGCAAAGCATTAGGGCTGGCAAAGTCTGCGGCAAATATGACAGCCAGTAAAGACAGCTTTGAACTTTTTACTGCAAAAAAGAATTACAGCGACTGGATTAATAAAATAATTTCTAACAGAGTATTAAGAATGAGAGAGGGATATGATTCAGCGACAAGAAAAAATACAGGCAATGAAACCGTACTGGATATTTTCTTAAAAAGCAACCAGAAGTATGGCAAAAAAACGTTTAAAATGGAAGTTGAAACAATAGATTTCAAACCCTACGGGAAAAATTGATTTACAAATTCTTCACAAAGCCTTTTAATAAAAATATGTTTGGAGTATGTTTAATAAGTTGGCAGTATAACAAATGAGGGAATTAACAAAAAATGTATAACGTTGCGATAATAGGTGCCGGTCCTGCCGGAATTTTTGCGGCTCTTGAAATCACAAAACTTAAACCGGACTGGAAAGTAGTTTTAATCGAAAAAGGCGAAAAAATTGAAAAAAGAAAGTGCCTTTTAAGAGAAGGCTGGGAAAAATGTCCTACCTGCAAAAAATGCGGACTGCTTTGCGGATGGGGCGGAGCAGGTGCATTTTCTGACGGAAAATTAACACTTACACCTGATGTAGGCGGACACCTCGTTGATTATATGTCAAGAGATAAGGTTGAAGATTTAATCAGCTATTCAGATCAGTTGTATCTGGATTTCGGAGCTACTGAAGAAGTTTTCGGGACTGACTTAAAAACTTATAAAGAGCTTGAAAGGGAAGCTGTGCTTGCAGAATTGAAACTGGTTTATTCTCCGGTAAGACACCTTGGAACTGAAAGAAGCCTTGATGTTTTGAAAAATATGCAGGACTATCTGGCTGAAAGAATAACTATTTTAAATAATGTTTCTGCAAAAAGCTTAATAGTTGAATGTGAACAGGTAAAAGGAATTGTTCTGGATAACGGTGAAACAATATGTGCGGAATACACAATTATTGCACCGGGCCGCGAAGGGGCAGACTGGCTTACTCAGGAATTTGCAAAAAATAAAATCGGAATGGTTAACAATGCAGTTGACATTGGTGTGCGTGTTGAACTTCCGGCTCCGGTGTTTGAACCTCTTACGGATAAACTTTATGAATCAAAATTAATCTACCACTCTCCTACTTTCGGAGATGAGGTAAGAACATTCTGTATGAACCCTAACGGTGAAGTTGTTCAGGAAAATTACAACGGAATTTCTACTGTAAACGGTCATAGCTACGCAGAAAAAACCACAAACAATACAAACTTTGCTCTTCTGGTTAGCGAAAAATTCACAGAACCATTCAAAGAACCTATCCAGTACGGTCAGCATATTGCAAGACTTGCAAATATGTTAGGCGGAGGAATTCTCGTACAACGCTTCGGAGATTTGCTTGACGGACGACGCTCTACTCCGGAAAGAATTAAATCAAGCGTACTTACTCCGACATTAACCTGTGCAACACCGGGAGATTTGAGCCTGGTAATCCCTTACCGTCAAATGACTAGTATTATTGAAATGCTTTATGCTCTGGATAAAATCTGTCCGGGTACAGCTTCAAGATATACTCTTCTCTATGGTATTGAAGTTAAATTCTACTCTGCAAGGGTAAAATTAACAAATGAACTGGAAACAGAAGGAGTTAAAAACCTATTTACAATAGGTGATGGAGCCGGGGTAACCAGAGGACTTATTCAGGCATCCGCATCAGGCGTGCATGTTGCAAGAACAATTTGTTCAAGATAAATATAAAAAAGACCGCTTAGTTAAGCGGTCTTTTTTTACTTGCAAGATTTTTTACCATCCCAGCTAAGATCATTACAATATTTGTAATCCATATTTTCATTATAAATTACCCAGGCTGCGCATCCATAACCGTTTAAATTACTCTTAGCAGCCATATTACAATAATCTTTAAAACTATAAGTTGTTTCCGCCTGTGTACCCATCGGGACAACGCCATACTTTGTAAACCAGAACACAAAGACATCTTCACCAGTCTTATTTGGCGGATGTCCGGCACCATTTACATCATAAAAAAACTGTCCGCAGACATTTTGAAGCGGTTTTGAATCTCCGACATCAACAGCACAATCTGCATAGTTTATGTAAGCTCCAGTCAGAACAGAACCGTCAGCCAGCACAACCCTGTTAACCCAAGATAAAAAACTTGTACCGTCAAGTGAGTATCTGTCATATTCTTTACATGTGGAATCAGTATATAAGCAATAACTTGAGTATTTAACATAAGGCAAAATATATTTCTTAAGAAAAGCGTCTTTTCCTTCTTTGCCTTCTGGAGTAGAGCTGCCGAGTTCTTCATCATAATCTGATGCAACCAAGTTCCAGCTTTCAATAGGACCATTCTCGTTAATTGCCATGGTTATAGCACTATTCATAACACTCATAAATTTTTTCAGTTTTGTTATTGTTACCCTGTCATTGTTCTTTTGTATTAATGCCGGCAATGTCATTGCAGCAACCACTCCGATAATTCCAAGAGTTATTAACACTTCTGCTAAAGTAAATGCTCGTTTCATAGTAGTTTTTACTCCTTTCTTCAGTTATATGCCATTAAATGTTATTGCTTGTATTTTTGAATATTTAGCTCAAAGTTTTAAATTTTTCACACAGCAAAAATCAGCCCCAAATATATGTTTTTGGGCTGATTTTTTATGGCATAAAAACCTATGTAAGGAGCTTAAACTACTCTGCCCCCCCCCCGAAAATCCTTATCATTACTGCGTTTTCCATAACTTAATCTCCTTTTTTTAGTTGTAATGTTTATTTTTGTTTTTTAAGGGAAAATATTTATTTTCTCAAGCACGCTCTCACTCCGTTCCCGCTATCGTTTCGAAAACAAATATTTTCCCTTATTCTATTTATTTGTTTTT
>HF989735.1:0-63395 GCA_000431315.1 Brachyspira sp. CAG:484 | reverse complement strand
ATTTGTTTTTCTTTGGAAGTGATTGTTGCTTTTTATTTTAAGTAACTATAAAACTTTTTGAGGCGATAGCGGTGCCTGAGGCACGACACTGTTCCGGTAATGATGTGACTATATGTATCATTGTGCGGGAGCGTGGTCGAGAAAAGGAATATAACTGCTGTTAAATTTTTTCCTCTGCTTTTTTATTATAATCTATTTTTTCTAATTTGCAATATATTTTTATTGATTGCGCAGACTGTAAGTGCTATAATTTAATCATGGAGAATAAAGTCAGCTTAACTACGCAAAATCGTCTAATTATATCCGGTTTGCTTTTAAGTACATTTTTAATTGTAGCAATAGCGATTTTTGCGATTTTTAATATTCAAAAAAAGTTAAATGAAGGTTATCAGAACTTTGGTCAGGTAATCTCAAAAACTCTTGCGATTGAAAGTGTTGAGATAACCAAAGATTTATCTGCTGATAAGGTAAAAGAAACACTGAAAGAGCATTCGGATAGTATCTTAAAAAGCCATAATGATATTGTTTTAATAGAATTCAGAGATAAAAACGGAAATCTTATATACTCCGGCAAGCACGAAAACCCGCTTGCCAAAGGAAAACCTAATATTACAGTAACATCACCTCTCATAGCCGAAGGAGGCACACTCCCTGTAGGTTCAGTAACAGTAGGACTTTCCGGCAGTATAATCAGCCAGATTTCCTCAACTACACGAGCATCTCTTTTGTTTGTGTTCTCTGTAGCCTGGCTTGTTTTTGCTTTTGTAATCCTTATTAATACTTACCTGATAACAAGAGAATTAAGAATTTTGCAGGAGGGAGTTAAAAAAATCTCTACAGGCGAATTTGGATACAAAATCTCCGGCAAAGATGTCAGCAGCGAAGTTAAGGAGCTTTTTAATTCATTTAATGATATGTCAAACAGACTTCATTTGTATGAGGAACAAAATATTGACAGAATAATGCTTGAAAGAAATAAATTTGAATCTGTTTTAATGAGTATCGCAAACGGCGTTGTTGTGTGTGACGATAATGATAACGTCGTACTTGTTAATAACCATGCTCAAACACTGTTAGAAGTAACTGAAGAACAGCTTTTAAAAACGAAAATCCAAAATTATATTGATACATCAGGAAATGAATGTTTTAAAGAAAAAATCGAACAGTTCAAAGACACACCTTTGGAAATAATAGAGAAAAAACCGATTGAGTTTAATATTTCAGTAGATCAGAGAGTTATAAAATCAATTATTTCTCCAATGTTCACCAGAAATAAGGATTATGTCGGATATATTATTGTATTGATTGATATGACAAAAGAAGCGGAAATGGATCAGATGAGAGCACATTTTATCTCAAATGTTTCCCATGAACTGCGCACTCCGGTAACTGTATTAAGAAGCTACATAGATACACTTTATAATTACGGCAATGAATTTGACTACGAAACCCAAAAAGAATTTATCGGAACAATTAATCAGGAAATAATAAGGCTTAACAGAATGGTAAATGACATTCTTGATTTTTCACGCCTTGAATCAAATATGAAGATTGAAAAAACACTGAACAATATATCACAGTTAGTAGATGACTGCGTAAATCAGGTTTCTGTGTTGACTAAAGATAATAATGTTCAAATTAAAATTACAAAAGATGATAATATTCCGGAATTTTTATTCAACTACGACAGCATAGAAAGGGCTCTGACAAACCTTTTATCTAATGCAATAAAATATTCCCCAGCAAACTCACAAATTGATGTCAGAGCATCCTACAGCCCTCAGAATAATGAAATAGAAATATCAGTAACAGACCAGGGCTGCGGAATTGCTCCGGAACATCAAAAAAAGATTTTTGACCGCTTTTACAGAGTAGAAAATAATACCCATACTATTAAGGGCACAGGTCTAGGGCTTAATCTTGTTAAAACTACAGTTGAAAAACATCATGGCGGAAAGGTTTTTGTAATCTCTGAAGTCGGCAAAGGTTCAACATTCGGATTTAAGCTTCCTGCTGCTAAGATTGAAGAATGCGCTAATGTATAGCAAAAAAATTTCTTTACATGTTTTATACCTTGCATGAAGGTTAGAAATGATAGTACTACAGACAGAAGACGCCGTTTTTTGCAGGATTGCGGAGCATCATTAATTGGTTTGGGTGCGGGATATGACATACGCAAATATGCACCCAAATATCTTGTCAGACCGGTTTTTCAAAAGAGTGTAACAAAATATTCAAAAACAACAGATGTCCAAAATAAGCTGATAAAAGAAAAACTTTGTGAACTGCTTGGCAACATAAATTCAAAAGTACCGGAAGACCGAAAAATAAAAATTCAGTTCATAGATGAAAATTTTAAAACTGAAAATAAACATCTGGAGGCAATAAAAAAAGGCTTAAATGCTTCTTTTTCATCTAAAAATAGAACTGTTTATCTTAATGAAAAACTTATCACTCCCGGCTTTCACGAACTTGCACATGCAAAAGATTATCTTAGAGGCTTTCTGCCTGCAGCTCAGAAAGCTTCTAAATACGGAGGGAGAATATTTTGTTTTTTACTGCCTGTTTTTGCAGTATGCAGCAAAAATAAACAAAAAAAAGCTGATAAACCATTAAATGTGCTTGATAAAACAACTAATTTTATAAGAAATAATATAGGCAAACTTACATTCCTGGGATTTGTTCCGAAATTAGCAGCAGAAGCAAGCGCTAATTTTCAGGGAAACAAATTTGCAAAAGAAGCAAAACTGCCTCCTGAAATTCTTAAAATAATTAGAAGAACACACAGGCTCAGCAACTTAAGTTACCTCTCAGGCGCTCTAATTATGGCTCTAAGTTCAACTATCGCAGTCAAAATCAAGGATATTCTTGCCTCAAAAGATTAGCTGAATAACCCGTTTATTTTATCAATAATTTCCTGCGGATCAACTTCATTTGTAACTTTATTAATATCCTGCGCAATCTGGTAAAGCTTCGCAGCTTCAATCTTGTCGCCTGTGATAGTTATAGCTCGTGCCAGATTAAAATGAGCAAGTGCATAATTAGGATTACATTCAATTGATTTTTTAAACAATTCAATTGATTTCTGAACTCTGCCTAAATCATCAAGATAAATTACACCTAAGTTGTTATATGCAATATCATAATTAGCATCATACTCAATAGCAAGCTCATACTCTTTTATTGCTTCATCAAGTTCACCGTTGCCCCAGTATAAAAAACCAAGATTACAGTGGATTTTAGCATTCTTCGGCTCTAAATCCAGTGCGTTTCTGTAAACGGTAAGAGCATTATTGTAATCTTCCTTATCATAAAAAGCACTTCCAAGATTTATATAAATATCAATATCTTCAGGTGTTTGCAAATAAGCACTCTGATAAGATGTAATAGCTGCATCTATATCACGCTTTGATTCCTGATATACAAATCCAAGCGTCTGGTTAATAACACTTGTCCACTGTTTTTTAGGGTTAAGCGTAACTGCTGTCTGGAAGTGTGAAATAGCTGCATCAATGTCGCCTTTAACATAAAGAATGTTTGCAAGATTTGAATGAACATCCGGCATATTCGGCATAATCTGTATTAGCTTCTGATAAATTTCAACAGCGCTGTCATAATCTCCGATTTCTTCATAGGCCTGACAAAGATGCCTGTATGCTTCAATATTAAGACAGTCCAGCCATATAGCCATCTTATACTCGGTAATTGCATCTTCGTACCTGCCCAGTGAACAGTAAATATCACCTAAAAGGCAGTACAACGGTACAAACCCGGGAGCCTTCTCAATTGCATCAATATAAATATCAATTGCCTTATCAACTCCTCTTGTCTGCACCAGATAGAAACCTTTTGCAAGAATAGGGAAGAATTTAAAATAAGAAATAAATCTTGCAACATTTTTAACTGCCTGCATATCAAACGGCAGCGTTGTCAGTGACAAAATATATTCCCACTTGGATTTAAACCACATTCTGAAAGATTTCACAGAAGAAACTCTATAAAGATTTGAAAGCAGAAAATGTGCGCAGGAATTTCTAAAAGGCATATACTTTATTGATTTCCTTGCATTAATCGCAGCCTCAAGAAATCTGGCTTTTTTCGTATAAGTTTCTGCCAGCAGGTAATAAGCTCTTGCATATTTAGGCTTTTTAGAAATAGCCATGTCAAGATAATTTACAGCTTTATCCAAATCACCCTTATAAAAATGAGCCTGCCCTATTTTAAAATAGATTTCAGCAGAATCAATATAAGTTTCAAGAGCTCTCTGATACTCTGTAATAGCCTCATCTATATACTGGCATGAATTATAAATATCAAGATGCCATGCTAAATACAAATCACCCAGTCTGACATGTAAATCCGCGTTTGTAGGATCTTCCTGAAGTCCGATCTGGCATAATTCAATAGCAGATTTTACATTACCTGTTTTATATTCTTTTCTAATTTTCTTCTCTAACTGTTTAGTATTATTCATAATTAAATCTTAAATTCTTGACATTCAGCCGGAATGTGTTCCATACTAATCATTATAATTAACTTTATACAAAATAGCAAGTTGTTAATTTTTGTGCAGCAAGCAAAAAGGAGCTGAAATGAAAGAAAACAAAATTTACTTTGTGGATGTTACAAATCGTGACGGCGTACAAACTTCCAGACTTGGACTGGCTAAACTTCAAAAAACCATTATCAATATTATGCTTGATGATATGGGAATAACCCAGTCTGAATTTGGTTTTCCTACAACCCAGCACGAGATAAATTACCTTAACGGGAACCTTGAGCTTGTTGAACGCAATGTTATATCAAAAACAAAGCTTTCTGGCTGGATGAGGGCAATGGCAAGCGATGTTGAACTCTCGTTCAAAAATGTTCCGAAACTTAAGAATGTAAATCTATCACAATCAACTTCCGAACAGATGATTAACGGAAAGTATCAGGGCAAGAAAACACCTGAAGACTTAATCCAAATGACCTGTGACGCTGTAAAATGTGCTGTATCAAAAGGCGCAGAAATTATAGGCGTTAACGCAGAAGATGCTTCAAGAAGCGACATTGACTATTTAATAAAATATGCAAAAGAAGCTCAAAAAGCAGGTGCTCAACGTTTTAGATATTGCGATACCCTTGGTTTTGAGGATCCAAAAACTGCTTATGACAGAATTTATAAAATTGCAAAAGAAACCGGAATGTCAATCGAACTGCATTACCACAATGACCTTGGTATGGCTGCTGCATGTTCTGTTATGGGCGCTAAAGCTGCAATTGATGCAGGTGTTGATGCTTATATTAATACCGCAATTAACGGCATGGGCGAACGTGCCGGAAATGCAGATTTAGTTTCCTGCCTGCTGGCAGTTTTAAAATCATCAGGCTTTAGAGGAGAATACCACATTGACCCTAACATTGATATAAGCAAAGCATGGCAGCTTGCGAAATATACAGCATACGCCTTTGGAGTACCTATTCCTATGAACCAGCCGGCAGTAGGGGATAATGCTTTTGCTCACGAATCAGGAATACACGCAGACGGAGCACTGAAAGACCGGAGAAACTATGAACTTTATGATTTTGAAGAACTTGGCAGAGGTGAACCTGAAATTATAGAAACAGGTAGAATGATTACAACGGGAGAATACGGCGGTATTAAAGGGTTCAGAAACGTTTACGATAATCTTGAACTTGAATTTAAAGATGAGCATGAAGCAAGAAATATTCTTGAACTTGTACGCTATGCGAACGTACATACCCAAAAGCCTTTAACATCAAGTGAATTGAGATTTATCTATTATTATCCTGATATTGCAGCTAAAATAATGACCGTTTCACCGTATTACCAGCCGCAGGGAGCAATAAAAGAACGAATTGACGCCCATATTCTTACAAAACCTCACAGGATTATATAAATATGTCTATAGAAAAAGTAAGAGAATATTTAAAACAGTTCAACAGGGAAAACGAAATTATAGAGCTCTCACAGTCAAGTGCAACAGTAGCTCTTGCAGCAGAGGCGCTCGGCGTAGAAGGTGCCAGAATTGCAAAAACCTTATCATTTAAAACCGCAGATGGGGCAATTCTGGTTGTAGCAGCAGGAGATGCCAGAATTGACAACAAAAAATTTAAGACAACATTCGGATTGAAAGCAAAAATGCTTACTCCGGAAGAGGTTATTGAATTTACAGGACATGCAATCGGCGGAGTGTGCCCATTTGGCATAGAAAATAAGGGGGTAAAAGTTTATTTGGATACATCCCTAAAACGCTTTGACACTGTATATCCTGCCTGTGGCAGCGGAAATTCTGCAATAAAATTAACATGCAATGAGCTTGAATTGCTTTCCAATTGCTCCGGCTGGGTTGATGTATGCAAAACAGAATAACCCCTAATCAAAATCAATAAGATTTTTTAATGAAACCCCAAGAACATCCGCTATCAAAAAGAGTTTTCTAAGACTTATAAATTCTTTGCCTGTTTCAATACATGCAAGATGCTCGCGCGACATATCAATAAGCTCTGCAAGCTGATTTTGCGAGAGCTTTTTTGCTTTGCGATACTCTTTTATGTTTCTGCCTAAAGATAGAAGTCTTGACATAAATATATTTTGCAACAATAATATATTTAAATATGTAAGATAGCACCTTACAATTTTTATTAAGGAGGTAGAAATGAATAAAAATAATACAGCACCTTTAGCATTTACACTTGCAGAAGTACTGGTTACTCTTGGAATAATAGGTATTGTTGCGGCAATGACTCTGCCTGCACTAACAGCAAACTACCGGAAGAAAGAAAGTTCTGCCAGATTAAAAAAATTTTATAGCGCACTATCACAGGCCATAACACTTTCAGAAAACGAAAATGGTCCAAGCTTATATTGGGATAAAGAAAAGAACATAACTAATGATAACGAAGGAAATAAGCAAAAAGTCTTAAACTATTTCAACAAATATTTAAAACCATATTTTAAACAGATACAATTTGATGAAAATCCTGCTTTAGACAGAGATGAAAATGGTCACTCAAATAAAATAAAAATTTATCTGGCAGATGGCACTTACTTTACATTTCACAACGGAGATTGTGCGCATATAAGATTTGATGTAAACGGCGACAAAAATCCAAATACTGATGGACGAGATTTATTTTCATTTTTGATATGTCCGCCGGATTATACGAAGTATTACATGCCGTCAAACAGAAATTTTGGTCCGTATTGTACTCCCTATTCAAACTGTAATACAAGAGAAAAAGCTTTATCTATGTGTAAAACCAACAACGATTATTGCACTATGCTCTTAATGTTTGATAATTGGGAATTTAAAGATGATTACCCTTATAAACTCTGATTATGATTTTCAATAAAGTTTTTGTGCTATTATAATGAAAAAAGGAGTTATCATGGGACAAACTTTAGCTGAAAAAATTATTTCCGAACACGCAGGACATTCTGTGAAAGCCGGAGAACTCGTTATTGCAAACGTTGATGTAACCGCAGTTCAGGATGGTACCGGTCCGCTTACGGTTCAGGAATTTAAAAAGCTTGGTATCCCGAAACTTAAAAATCCTGAAAGAAGTATTCTTTTTATTGACCACGCATCACCAAGCCCTAGAAAAGAGCTTTCAAATACCCACACTGTTCTGAGAGAATTTTCAAAAGAATACGGGGCAGTATTGTCTGATGTAGGAGCAGGAGTATGCCACCAGCGTCTTGTAGAAACTTTTGTTAATCCTGGTGAAATATTGGTCGGAGCAGATTCCCACACCTGTACTTCCGGTGCACTCGGTGCTTTTGCAACTGGAATGGGTTCAACAGATATTGCAGTTGCAATGGCTCTTGGAAAAACATGGTTAAAAGTTCCTGCAACATTTAAAATTGAAGTAACCGGCAAGTTTAAACCAGGCATATGCTCAAAAGATTTAATGCTTCATCTTATAGGCTTAATAGGTGCTGACGGTGCCACATATAAGGCTTTGGAATTTTGCGGTGATACGATTGAAAATATGCCAATGTCTGAAAGATTTACCCTTGCCAATATGGCAGTTGAGGCTGGAGCTAAAGCTGGTTTGTTTATTGCAGATGAAAAAACAAAAGAATTTTTAAAATTGCGGGGAAGAGAAGATAAATTCCGCTCAATCAAACCTGACGAGGATGCAATTTACGAACGAGTTATAAAAATTAATGCAGAGGAGGTTCCTCATACAGTTTCATGCCCTCACACAGTTGATAACACAAAAACAGTTGAGGAACTGAAAAGTGTAAAAGTTGATCAGGTATTTGTCGGAACATGCACAAACGGAAGAATTGAAGATTTAAGAATTGTTGCATCAATATTAAAAGACAAAAAAGTACATCCTGATGTAAGAATGCTTATCTGCCCTGCATCAAAAGATGTTTATCTTGAGGCTCTTGATGAAGGATTAATTAAAACATTCGTAGA
The DNA here is from genome assembly GCA_000431315.1 of Brachyspira sp. CAG:484. Lineage (GTDB taxonomy): Bacteria > Cyanobacteriota > Vampirovibrionia > Gastranaerophilales > Gastranaerophilaceae > Scatousia. The sequence continues at coordinate 54,960 of HF989735.1, read as the reverse complement.
AGCAAATGCGTCGATTTTACCGCCAGGCTGCGGACCTTGTGTCGGAGTTCATGCTGGTACACTTGCTGACGGCGAAGTTTGTCTTGCAACACAGAACAGAAACTTCCAGGGAAGAATGGGGAATGTAAACGGTTTTATTTATCTTGCATCTCCTTACGTTGCAGCATATACTGCATTAAGAGGTCATATTTGCGCTGAATAATTTCTAATCCATCAGAATAAAATATTGCCTGCCTATTGTATAGTTTAGCGTAAACAATTCCCTTTAAAAATTCCTTACTATTTAAGTAAGGAGATTTGTGATGTCCTCTAATAAGCTGCAATATCGTAAAATGACCTTGGAAGAATTAGTTGTTCTCTCTCAGCAGAACGACTTTAAAGCCATGGAAGAGCTTATAAAGCGGGAACAGAAAAATGTATTTGCAACTTTTTCTTACCTGACAAATAAGCGCGAAAATGTAGCGGATTTAACACAGGAAGCTTTACTAAGGCTGGCTAAAAATATTCATAATCTTAAAAACCCGAAACATTTTAAGAGCTGGCTGAATCAGATTGTCACAAATCTTTTCTATGATGAACTGAGAAAAACATCAAGGAAGCCGGATACAGTTTCCATGGATGATGAAATAGATGATGATACAGCATTTTCCCTGAAATCAGTATTACAGGATCCAAAGTGTAAACCGCCTGAAAAATGTATGTCACATGAACTGGAAAAACTGATTAAAAAGGCAATCAGAGAATTGCCTGAGCAGTTCAGAATTGCCATAGTGCTTCGTGAACTTCAGGGACTGAGCTATGAAGAAATTGCAGAAGCAACTAATGCTAGTGTTGGAACTGTAAAATCTAGAATTTCAAGAGCAAGACTGAAACTTCAGGACGGATTAAAGGCGTACATTTAAAGGAGGGTTAGCATGCACGAACTTACTTGTAACCAGGTTATCACACTTTTAACTTTCTATATCGAAAATAAATTAAATAAAAATTTAAGCAGGCAAATAAGCGAACATCTTGCCATATGTCCGAAATGTATGGAAAAATACCAGAAATTGCGAAAAATTCTGGAGAATTTCAGTGAAATAAAATCCCGCATATCTGAAGATGAGTTAGAAGTTGATGCTTCCATATATGAAACTCCTCAGTACGAAAAATTCAAAGCAAATCTTTCTGCTTACATAGACAATGAACTAAGTGATTCAGACAATATAAAAATAAAAAAAATAGCCATATCCAACCCGCTAGCCAGACGCGATCTGGAAAATATTTACGCCTTCAAACAGCTTCTGCAAACATCTTTTAACAGGACAAAAAATGAATTGAAGCAGGATTACTCGAGAAAAACGCTTGAAAAACTATATCAGACTAAAAATGAAACCAAAATTCCGCAATTCTATAAACTTGCAGGAATATTTATGTGCATACTGCTGTTTATGCTCATAGGTATATTGAATATGTTAAACTTTTAGATTTCCCGAATTATACCTCATAGCCGCCCTGCTTTGATATTCGGCAAGAGAGATTCCGCGCGGAGCTTCCAGGGTATTCATTTGTTTAGCTTTCATTTTTGCCAGAGCATTCTTTTGCTGCTTGGCTGCATATTCATTTCTTATAACCGGAGTAATAATATTTGAAGAAATAATTGAGCCTATTAAACTTGCGCCAACGTCAACACCATTTTTGAATGGCTTAAATTCTTTTGCTATGTCATCAAAATTTGCAAGCTTAGTAATATCAAAATCCCAGTTTCCTACAGGACTTTTTACACCATTTTTAGACTTAACAGGAATGCCTGTTTTCTCAAGATGTTTAAGAATTTTAGGGGTAGACAGTTTACCTGTTTTAACCAATTTTGAACCCAGAGCCTTAACAGAATTAGTTACAACATAAAATGAAATAATATTTGCAGCTGCATCTGCCATCTCTTGCGGGATTAAAAAAACTTTTTGCTCTTTTGAGATTTTGTCATTGAATACAACTGCTGCTATTTGTGCCAGCGAAGACAAAATCCAGCCCAAAACGCCGGTATGAACAAGCATTTTACCCGGATTTTCACCATAGTTTTTATATATTACTGTTTTAAATTCATCAAACAATTTTGCCGGAGATTTCATTATTTCTTACCTCCGTTCGGTTGTTTGGAATCATCTATGAGAAGGTTTGTAATCCATTTTGTTAGAGGGGCATCTATCAGGAAGTTTGTAAACATCATTACAACAAGTGCTACAATGGTACCCAGAGCATTCTTATATTGTTCAAAGGCATCAGGATTATTTGCCAGCTTACCTTTAGGGGTAAAAAAGGTATTCAGTTTTGTAAGTTTAATAAGATTTCCTGCTTTATCAACATCACCGGCTTTTTTAGACCAGGCGCCAATTGCTTTAATACAGCCTTTACGGATAGCAAAACCTGTAAGTGTTCCGGCAATGATTTTAGCAATAGTACGAGCAACAGAAACCTTCCTTGTTTCTTCATCTACACTCTTGTTATGGGCATCAATAAACGGTTGTGTTGCAAGAGCAGTAACACCTAAAATTAAGCGTTGTTCAGCTGAGGAGCATTTTTTCCCCATAACAGCAATCTTGTCAACCCAGTAATCCTTCTTAAAAACGGTGTTCGGGATAGAATTGTAAACACGCCGACCAAGAGTACCTATTTTTTGAGATACTGAAGTCTGCACACATGAATTTCCTATAGAGCTTACTGATACCATATTTCTACCCAAGACAATAAAGATTATAAAGCCTAAAAATTGCCCTTACAAAAAGGATTTTTAAGAAAAGTTTACATTCTTTATTTCGGCGTAAAAAATATTACACCAAAGGTATCAGCAATTCAATAGGGTTTACAAAATAGCTCCCTTTGGAACTACGGTTACCCCGTTAGGCGATACGTGGAAGCCGCGTTTTATATCCTCTTCGCGGTTGTATCCTATCCTTGTGTTTGGCGGGATATAAACATTCTTATCAATAATAGCTTTTTTAATACGTGAATATCTTCCAACCTCAACATTTTCCATCAGAATACTTTCATAAATCTGGGAATAACTGTTTACTTTAACTTTTGGAGAAAGCACGCATCTGGAAAGGCTTCCGCCGGAAACAATACAACCTTCTGACACCATTGAATTGGTAGCCATACCAACTCTGTCGCCTTCCTGCCATATAAATTTTGCAGGCGGATAGTTATAGTTGAAAGTTCTGAGCGGCCAGTCTTTAGAATATAAGTTCAATTCCGGATTAGACTGCAGCAAGTCCATATTAGCCTGCCAGTATGCGTCAATACTTCCAACATCACGCCAGTATCCTCTTTCGGCATCGGTAATTCCGGGAAATTCATTGGTTGCAAAATTATATATATATATCCGCTTACCTTCATTCAAAAGCATTGGAATAACATTTTTACCAAAATCATGGCTTGAAGTTTTGATACCTTCATCTTCTTCAAGCGCCTTCAAAAGAGTATCTTTATTAAATATATAATTTCCCATAGAAGCCAGACACATATCAGGATTACCGGGAATAGACTTTGGTTTGTCCTTTGGCTTTTCTACAAAATTTATAAGCCGCCAATCTTCATCAACTTCAATTATGCCAAACTCAGAGGCTTCTTCAATTGGTATAGGAATGGCAGAAATAGATAAATCAGCAGCTTTCTCCTTATGAAAATTAAGCATTTGAGAAACATCCATTTTGTAAATATGGTCGCCGCCGAATATACAAACATAATCAGGATCTTCATCAGTAATATGAAAAACATTCTGATAAATAGCATCGGCAGTTCCCCTGTACCAATCCAGACCAGTCCGCATCTGAGCAGGAGCCAGATCTACATACTGGTTTAAAAACGGTGATAATGCCCAGCCGCGGGTTATGTGTTTGTTTAGAGAATCTGATTTATATTGAGTTAAGACTTTTATCTTAAAAAAGCCTGAATTAATAAAATTATTCAATACAAAGTCAATAATTCTATATCTTCCGCCAAACGGTACAGCAGGTTTTGCGCGGTCTTTGGTAAGCGGAAGCAGTCTTTTCCCTTCTCCGCCTGCTAAAATCATTACAAGAGCATCATCAATTGACATATCTAAACCCCTCTTAATATCTATACATAAATTATACACCATGCTTGAATAAAATGCACTAATTAATTTATATCAATATCTTTTCTGTAATATTTATGCTCCATTTTAATTTTGTCTGCATACTCTTTTAAGCGCGGGAAAGGGTTATCAGCATTAAGACAAAGCGACAAAACTCTTCCTCCGTTTGAATATAATCGTCCGTTCTTTTCTGATACTCCGGCTTTGTAAACAATAATATCTTCGATGTCAGGGAGTATAATCTCATCACCGGTCAAAGGTTCATCAGGATAGCCCTCAGCCGCAATTGTTAAACAGGCTCCTGTGCCGTTTTTGTATTCCGGTTCAGTTCCGTTAACCAGAATATCCAAAAAATCATTCTTCAAGTTTGTTAATATTGCCTGACATTCAGGATCACCAAGTCTGACATTATATTCCAGCACATACCAGTCCTCACGCGACCATATCAGACCTGAATATATAAAACCGTTAAAATCCGCACCTTCAGCAATCAAAGCCTTTTCAAGTTTTTGCAGATATATCTCAAGTTTTTGCTGCTGCAATCCGGTAAGCTTTACAGGACAGAATGCCCCCATTCCGCCAGTATTAGGTGCATCTTTTTGAGATGAAAGCCGCTTAAAATCTCTTGCAGGTTTAAAATTAATCAACCTGCCATTATAAAAATAAGACATTACCGAAAACTCTTCGCCGTCAAGATATTCTTCAATAAAATATCTGTTTGGAGCGATTTTTCTTGTAAATATATCCTTTTCCTTCTGGTTGTAAACTACCTTTACCCCCTTGCCTTTACATAGTCCATCCATTTTAACTACCTGCGGAAATTCAGGATATTCTATAGGTAGAAGTTTAGCACATTTTATACCGTTGTTAGCCATAAACATTTTTGCAGTAATTTTCGAACTTTCAAGCTGGGAGAAATTTTTGCTTACGCCTATACAGTTAAAGCCTTTTGCTCTGTATAAATCCACGAGCCCGTCACAAATTGGCTGCTCTGGTCCGAAAATAATTAAATCAGGATTTTCATCAAGAGAGTAGACTATTTTCTCACATAATGGAGATTTTAAAACTGCGGAACGTATAGCCTCTTCCCTTGCCCCGCTGCCTATTACAAAAACTTTTAGTGACATCCGCCGCACCCTCCGCATCCGCCGTTACAGCCTGAAGAAAACAAATCAGAAAAATCAAATACTTTATCATCCAGAATACATTCAATCACCTTTGGATATAAGGCGTGTTCAACTTTATGGATTTCAGCTTCAAATTCATCAAAGTGCATAAGATTTGGTATAAGAACAGGATACTGGGCAATAATCTTTCCGCCGTCCAGTTCATCAGTAACCCAGTGAACAGTAACCCCGCTTACCTTTACTCCGGCTAAAAAGGCTCTGCTTATTGCATCTTTACCTTTGAACGCCGGTAACAGCGAAGGATGAATATTAATAAATCTGCCAAGTTCAAGAACATCATCCGGCAATATACGCATATAACCGGCAAGAACAATCAGGTCAAAATTTCTTGCTCCGAAATATCCGGCATTTTCTTCAAATGGAAGATATTGATGTTTAACTCCAAGCCTTTCTGCACGCTCAAGAATATAAGCATTCATATTATCAGAAAGACAGGTAATATCAACATCTTTCCCCTCAAAATGTTTTACAATTGCTTCAAAATTACTTCCGTTACCGGAGCCCATTACTGCAATTTTCCTAACCATTAAGCCTCCTTAACTCTACCAAGAATAAACGGCTCATAGTTCCTGCAAATTTCTTCTATCCCTGCAAGATTGTCACTATCGGCAACAACACAAAAACCGGCACCGCAGTTAAATACCTTATACATTTCATCCCCGGTAATCTTTTTTAGCTTTTCAAAAATACCCTGTGCAGGAATATTATTATAATTTAATTCAAGCGTTAAACCTTCCGGAATAACCCTTATCAAATTATCAAATATTCCGCCGCCTGTAATATTTGCAGCAGCTTTAATAAGATTATTATCCCAGAGCGACTGAATTTCATTATAATAAATATATGCAGGAACAAGAGTTTCCTCAAACTCAACATCTGAAAGCTTTCCATCAGTAAAAAGCTTTCGTATAAGAGTAAAACCGTTTGCATGTATGCCTGAAGACTTTAAACCTATAACTATATCACCGCTTTGAACCGGCAGGAATTTAATGTCCTTTTCAATTCCTATTGCAAACCCGCAAATATCAATAACACCATCACGCAAAAGATGAGGCATTTCAGAAGTTTCCCCGCCGATAAGTTCACAATCGTATTTTCGAAGCTCATTTTCCAGCTCTGTAATAATTTCAGAGATAGCAGAACTGTCAAGCCTGTTTACTGCAATATAATCAGCAAAAGAAACTGCTCTGGCAGGTCTTGTTGCCATATCATTCAAATTTGCAGCAATCAAGTCAACTGCTATTTCTCTAAACATCTTTTTTTCATATAGAGGAATAATTTTTGACCCTATACCATCACAACAAGTCAAAAGCTTTAAGCCGGGATTACCAATCTCAACCGCGCCGGCAAACGCACCTAAATTTTTTGTTTTCAATGTAGATTTTAACTTAGCATTAAGTTTTTCTGCCTCGTCAAGATTTACACCGGACTTTTTATACATCTCACTCATACTTAAATTTTATTACAAAAATTTTCATAAAAAAGACCGCCTCTAAATGACGGTCTTTTATTATTAAGTAATAAACATGAATGCTATTGACAAAGAGCAAGCAATATACCTGCTGCAACCGCAGAACCGATTACACCGGCAACGTTTGGACCCATAGCATGCATTAACAGGTAATTTTGGTTATTAGCTTCCAAACCTACTTTGTTAGATACACGTGCAGCCATAGGTACCGCAGAAACACCGGCAGAACCGATTAACGGGTTTATCTTTTCTTTAGAGAACATGTTCATAACCTTGGCGAAAATCACACCAGCTGCTGTTGCAAAGCTGAATGCCAGAATACCAAGAATTAAAATGAATAATGTCTGTGTAGTCAAGAATTGATCTGATGACAGTTTTGACCCTACTGACAAACCTAAGAAAATAGTTACAATATTGATTAAAGCATTCTGCATTGTATCAGAAAGTCTTTCTACAACACCGCACTCTTTACATAAATTACCAAATGTCAAAGCACCGATAAGAGGGCAGGCATCAGGAAGTAAAATTATACATAAGCCCAATACCACAAGAGGGAAAACTATTTTTTCACGTTTTGAAACTTCACGCAGCTGTTTCATCTCAATTTTACGTTCTGCTTCGGTTGTTAAAAGTTTCATAATAGGCGGCTGGATAACCGGCACAAGAGCCATGTATGAATATGCCGCAACAGCAATTGCACCAAGAAGTTCCGGCGCAAGCTTAGTTGTAACATAAATTGATGTAGGACCATCCGCACCACCGATAATACCTATCGCGCCTGACTGCGGAAGTGTAAATCCGAAACAGCACAAAGCCAGCAGCAATGCACCAAAAATACCAAATTGGGCAGCACCGCCTAAAAGTGCAGTTTTAGGGTTTGCAATCAGCGGACCAAAGTCAGTCATTGCACCTACACCCATAAAGATAATCAACGGGAACAAGCCCTGATGAATACCTGCTTCGTAAATAATTCCTAAAAATCCATGCGGACCTGCAATATCTGCAACAGGAATATTTGATAACAAACCGCCAAATGCAATAGGAACAAGCAATAACGGTTCAAATTGTTTTTTAATACCTAACCACAAGAGGAATAAACAAATTACAATCATAATCGGTGACCCGTATTGATGTAAAAATTGCTCAAATCCGCTGGTGATTGTCGGATCAACCGGCTGAACAAAGTTTGCTATACCGGTTGACTGCCATAATTTATATAAGCTGTCTGTAATATTCATTTTCTAATCCTTTTCTACTTTGCTTAACCGACTGTTACCAACACCTGACCGGTTACAACTTTGTCGCCGACCTCAATATCAACAGATTTAACTGTACCGGAAACAGGTGATTTAATTTCTGTTTCCATTTTCATTGCTTCAATAACTGCAATAACATCACCTTCAGAGATATTGTCACCGTTTGAAACAAGGACTTTTAATACATTGCCCGGCAATGCGGCTTTAACAGGAGTACCTTCACCGCTTGCAGCATGAGCATTAGCCTCAATACCGGCTTTAATATCAAAGTCATAAAGTTTACCGTTAACAGTAGCTTTTTTACCTTCAAAAGCAACGGCATATTTTTTACCGTTAACAGTAACTGTGTAGCCGTTAGCCTCGTCGGTTGAAGGTTCAGTAGAACCTTTTTCACATTTTCTAACGCCGATTGTTGCTTTGCCTTCAAGGAATAAAATACCTTTTTCCTTACAAGCCGCAGAAATAAAGATATTTTCATCATTAACCGGTAATCCGGCTTCTTCAAGTCGTTTTGTAGCAGCCTTAATACCTTTTGTTTCATCTTTATCGTTAAGGTCAACAACCAGTTCAGTTGTTGGTTGTAAGTTCAGCTGTTCTGAAGCAATTCTTATAACTTCAGCATCCGGTTCGCAAGGAGTTTTACCAAAATATCCGAGAACCATTTTTCCGTAACCTTCTGCAATTTTCTTCCAAGGTCCGAACATTACATTATTGAAAGCCTGCTGGAAGTAGAATTGTGAAACAGGAGTAACAGATGTTCCGAAACCTCCCTTCATTACAACTTCCTTCATTGCAGCAACAACTTCAGGGAATTTATCCATAAGGTTGTTATCACGCAGCATTTGAGTATTTGCAGTTAATGCACCGCCAGGGAGCGGAGATTGAATAATCATCGGATTAACTGATAAAGCTTCAGGCGGGAGGAAGTAATCTTTCATACATTCTTTAAAGATTTCTTCAGTTTCAAGAATTTTTTCAACATCAATACCCAAATCGTAATCAGTACCTTTAAGAGCGTGCCACATTGAAACAATATCAGGCTGGGCAGTTCCGCCTGAAACAGGCTTCATTGAAAGGTCAATACCGTCAGCACCGCCGTCAAGAGCAGCAAGATAAGCAGCAAGAGCTGTTCCTGCTGTTTCATGAGAGTGGAATCTAATATGAGCATCAGGTCCGAGAATTTCTCTGGTACGTTTAAGAGTTTCATAAACTTTTCTAGGATTTGAAGTACCTGAAGCATCTTTAAACGCAAGACTGTCAAACGGAATACCTGCATCAAGAATGCTTCTCAAAACTTTTTCATAGAAAGCAACGTCATGCGCACCTTCACATCCGATAGGAAGTTCCATCATTGTGATTGTAACTTCATGTTTTAAGCCGTTATCACGTATGCACTGACCTGAATAAATTAAGTTATTAACATCATTTAAAGCATCAAAGTTTCTAACAGTTGTAACACCATGTTTTTTAAACATTTTAGCATGCAGATTAATAATATCTCTCGGCTGGGAATCCAGGCCAACAACATTAACACCGCGAGCTAAGGATTGTAAGTTAATATCAGGACCGACTGCGGCTCTGATTTTGTCCATAGTTTCAAAAGCATTTTCATTGCAATAAAAGATAGGTGACTGAAATCTTGCACCGCCTGCAACTTCAAAATGTTTAATACCGGCATTTACCGCTGATTGAAGAGCCGGAATAAAATCATCTACAAATACTCTTGCCCCGTAAACAGATTGGAAACCGTCCCTGAAAGACGTATCCATAACTTTAATAAGTTTTTTTCCCATAATATATATCCTTTCACTAAATTAAAAAACTAACCTCTGGCTTTTGCAACTGCAATGGCAACTGCAATAGCCTCTTCTTCGGCAACATTTGATCTTTTGCCTGCTTTTTCGACCACAGGAACAGCTTCAGGGAAAAATTTGTTCAAATAAATAACAAATTTTGACATAACCCTCATCGCCAGTACCAGGATGTAAAGGAAAGAGAATACAACGCCCATCCCGATCAGCATCAGGATAACGCCTATCTCCAAATTTTCAACAAAGTTTTCTATCATAATATATCTCCTATTGTAAGTACAAATTCTTTATTATTATTTGCCAAAATCAGTTCCCCCTTCTCAGTAATTGATTTTGCAACACCTTTTTTATCATCATTAAATACTTTCACAGTAATTTCGCGGTTTAAGAAACATGCTCTTCTCACGTATTTTTCCTTTATCATCGGAAATCCGGTATTTAAAAATTCCTTATATCCTGCAAAAAAGCTGTCTGTCAAACGGCATCTGAAATCATCTAAGTTAATATAAGAACCAGTTTCAAGATTAAGTGAAGTAACAGCCTTATCAGGTATTGCCTCCACAGCGGATTTTTCCGCATTTAAATTAACCCCTATACCTAGCACAAGTCCCTTAAATTCACTCCCCTGCATGACAGTTTCAGAGAGAATGCCTGCTATCTTTTTACCATTAACCTGAACATCATTCGGCCATTTTATTTCTGCAGAAACACCGAACTCATCAAGTAAATCACATAATACAACAGACAAATACTGTGTAAGATTGGAATAGACTTCATTAAAAGAGTTAGAAGGTTTTAAAACAAAAGACATAAAAAGGTTTCCTTCGCCCAAATCAACCCATTTTCTCTGCATCCGCCCGCGTCCGGCAGTTTGTTCTTTCGCATGGACCACAGTACAATCAGCCAGGTCATGCAGATTTGACTTGGCAAACAAGTTAGTTGATTCAACCCTTTCAAGGTAAACCGTATTCATATTTCCCCTCAATTCAACGGAATTATATAATAATAATAACGCAAACAAAAAAAATTTGCGATTTTTTTTTTAGGAGTTAAAATAAATTGCAAGGGAGAGAAATTTATATGGAACATTGGATTTATACATTTAATATTGCGGGTCACAATATATCAGTAAATCTGGATACGATTTTTACAATGTGGTTTGCAATGATTGTAATAATTCTTTTTGCGCTGTTTGCAACAAGAAAACTCTCTGTAGTCCCGGGGAAGCTTCAGGCTGCATGTGAAAGTATTCTGAAATTTTTCTGGGGTACTCTTGATACAATGATTCCAAATGAAAACAGAAAGCATGTTCCGCTTGTTGCTTCATTATTTTTATTTATTCTAGTCGCAAACTTAATGGGACAGCTTCCTTTAAGAATAATTCACCTTAAAACAGGAGAGCTGGCATCTCCTACCAATGATATAAATCTTACTGCCGCAATGGCAATAATCGTTTTAATTTATTACGTAGGAATGGGTATTAAGCAAAAAGGTCCTAAATACTTCCTGCATGAATTTAGTTTTACCGGCATAGTTATGGCACTGGTAGAGCTTCTTGAAATGGTAACAAGACCTTTAAGTCTTGCAATCCGACTTTTTGCAAATATATTTGCCGGAGAAATACTTGTAAGCATAGCGCTCGGTTTGTCTGCATATCTTCTGCCGCTTCCGATTATGCTTTTTGAAATTCTTGTAGCATTCATCCAGGCAACAGTATTTATGATGCTGACAATTGCTTATATTTCGTCCGCTACCGGAGAAGAGCATTAATATTACAATTCAGATAAAAGGAGAGAAAAACATGGAAACAAATTCATTATCACAATTGGCACAGTTAGGTGCAGGTATCGCAATTGGTTTTGGTGCGATAGGCGCCGGACTTGGTATCGGATTAGCTACAAAAGGATTGATGGATGCAGTATCCCGCCAGCCGGAAGTTGCAGGTAAAGCTTTTGGTTTCTTCCTGCTTGGTGCAGCGTTGTCAGAAGCCTGTGCTTTGTACGCATTCGTAATCGCATTCCAGCTGCTTGGTAAATAGTCGGAGATTAGATAATGGAATTTAATGCAACATTTTTAGTATCAGCAATAAGTTTTTTAGTGTTCACATTCATTATGAACCTGATATTTTATAAGCCTCTTGAGAAAATAATCAACGAGCGCCAGAGTATTATTGACGGCAGCTTTGCCGAGGCGGAAGCATCAAAACAAGCAGCCGGATCAATAAGACTTGAGCGTGAACAAAAACTCTCAGAAACTTTAAAACAATCAAAAAAAATTATTTCTGATAAAGTAAATGAAGCAAACAATAATTCCAAAAGTCTTACCGGTGAAGCCAAAAACTTTTCACAGGAACAAATAAATTCTGCAAAAGAAAATCTTAATAATGAAGCTGAAAAAACATCGGAAGAATTAAAACTGAAAGTTAAAGACCTTGCAGAAATTATTTCGGCAAAAGTACTCGGGGCTGAAACTAAAATCACGAACAATGATACTGATTTAATTAACAGGATACTGAATTAATATGAATGAACTTGCTAACTTTTGGAATACGATAGTTCAAACAAATACTTTTAACTTTGCAATACTTGTATTGATTTTTGCAATAGTATTCAAAAAAATTAAGATTGGAGATATTCTCGAAAATCTTAAAGAAGATATTGTAAAAGCTATAAGAAAGGCTGAAGAAGAGAAAAGCAAAGCTTCTAAAGATTTGTCAGAGGCTAAAAAATCAATTGAACATCTGGATGATGAAATAAAATCTGCACTGAGCGATGCTGCTTCAAGAGCAAACCAGATAGCAGAGCAAATTCTGGGTAATACACAAAAAGAGATTGGTTTAATCAAGTCAAATATTGATAAAGTTATAACTAATGAAGAAAAAACTATTTCCGCCAAATTAACCGAAAAAACAGCCAAAGCATCAATAGCTCTGGCTAGAAATCATATTATATCAGTACTGGAAAATCAGCCGGAACTGCATGAAAAGTATATTAATGAAAGCATAAATGAGTTAGACAGGATTCAATTATAAAACTATGAGAAACTTTGACGAAAGAATATCTATTTCAGCCAAAAATTATGCAGACGCACTTGTTAAAATAGTAGAAGACGGCGTTATGACATATAATGAAGTTTACGATGATTTAACGGCAGTACAGGACATTCTCGATATGGCGCCTGAGCTGTCAGATGTACTTAAAGATCCGACTGTAGCTTTTGATATGAAAGTTGATATTGTTAACGAAATTTTTAAAAGAGAGGTACACGAACCAATCGTTAATTTCCTGAAAATACTTATTGAAAAGAAACGTTTTGTAGAATTTTCTAAAATATATGCAGCTTACGTTAACAGGTTGAACAAAATCAATAATATTCAGCCGGTCACAGTAACATCTGCAATTGCACTTACTGATGAACAGAAAAAAGGAATAGCTGTAAAACTGGAAGAAAAGTTAAAAAAGCAGGTACAACCCCGTTGGAATGTAGATAATGGAATAATAGCAGGACTTGTTATTAAAATTAATGATGACGTCATTGATACAAGCCTGAAGCACAAAATCGACAAAATCAGTAAAGACTTATTGTTAAAATAAGCAGAATTTATGAGGTAAATATATGGTACTAATAAAACCGGATGAAATCAGTTCTATAATTAAAAGTAAAATAGAAAATTATGAATCCCAGACAGAAATAGCGAATACCGGAAAAGTTATTGAAGTAGGCGACGGAATCGCAAGAATTTACGGGCTTCAGAATGTAATGTCTAATGAACTTATTGTTTTTGAAGACGGCAGAGATACTCTCGGGATTACGCTCAACCTTGATGAAGATAATGTAGGTGTTGTAATTCTCGGTGAATATACACAAATTAAAGAAGGTATGACTGTCAAAACAACAGGACGAATTGCATCAGTACCGGTAGGCTACGGGCTTATCGGAAGAATTATAGATCCGACAGGAAAGCCTCTTGACGGCAAGGGTGAATATGAATATTCAAAAACCCGTCCAATAGAAAGAGTTGCTCCGGGTATCGTTACAAGAAAGTCTGTTCACCAGCCGCTTCAAACAGGGCTGACAGCGATTGATGCTTTAACTCCTATAGGAAGAGGGCAGAGAGAATTAATAATTGGCGACAGACAGACCGGTAAAACAGCAATTGCAATTGATACAATAATCAACCAGAAAGGCAAAAATGTAATTTGTATTTACGTTGCAATTGGTCAGAAAGCTTCAACTGTAGCACAGCTTGCTAAAGTTTTGGAAGAACATGGCGCAATGGAATATTCCATAATTGTTTCAGCTACAGCAAATGAATCTGCTCCGCTACAGTATATAGCACCGTTTGCTGGTGTTGCTATCGGGGAAGAATTTATGGAAGAAGGCAAAGATGTCTTAATCGTATATGACGATTTAAGCAAACACGCACAGGCTTATCGTGCAATGAGTTTGCTTCTGAAAAGACCGCCTGGACGTGAAGCTTACCCGGGAGATGTCTTCTACCTTCACTCAAGACTTCTTGAGCGTGCGGTAAAATTAAATGATGAACTCGGTGGCGGCAGCATTACTGCTCTTCCTATCATTGAAACCCAGGCAGGTGATGTGTCTGCGTATATTCCGACTAACGTAATTTCTATTACTGATGGTCAGATATTCCTGGAAACTAACCTGTTTAACTCAGGTGTTAGACCGGCCATCAACGCAGGTATTTCAGTTTCACGTGTAGGCGGTGCAGCTCAGACAAAAGCAATTAAACAGGTTGCCGGTAAGTTAAGGCTTGATCTTGCCCAGTTTAGAGAATTGGAAGCATTTGCGCAGTTTGCCTCAGATCTTGATCAGGCTACAAAAAACCAGCTGCTGCGCGGTGAAAAATTAACCGAAGTGCTTAAACAACCTCAATATAATCCGTTGAGTGTTGCTGAGCAGGTTTCAATTCTTTTTGCAGCTAACGAAGGTTTGCTGGATGATGTTCCAAATACAGACATAGGCAGATTTAAGAAAGAATGGTTTATGCACCTGAATGCAAATCTTAAGCCACTGTCAGATAATCTTAACAACGGCAGTGCTCTGTCTGATGAAGATAAGAAAACATTAAAAGAAAGTATTGAAGCCTTTAAGAAAACATTTTAAGATAAGAAAGGAGTTCTAAAAATGAAATGCTATAACCATCATGACAGAGATGCTTTTGCAGTTTGTACAAGCTGCGGAAAGGGCTTATGTCTGGAATGTGCATCTGATAAAAACGGCAGAATGATCTGCAAGGATAATCAAAAATGTGCAGAAAAATGTCATTTCGTAAAAGGACTCCTTATTCTTATTTTACTCATAGGTATTATCTCAGTTTTGCTGACAATACTTGACTAGCTTAAAAGGTAAATTATATGGCTAATTTAAAAGATATTAAAAACAGAATAAAAAGCGTTGAAAGCACAAAGAAGATTACTCGTGCAATGAAAATGGTTGCTGCTGCAAAAGTAAAAAAAGCAGAAAATACCGTTAAAGCATCAAGACCTTTTACAGCCGAGTTAAATAATATGTTCAAGAAGCTTTTAAATTCAGTGGGTTCATACAGTTCAAGCTCATTAAAAATTAAAGCTGCTATTGATAATTATCCCGAACTTTTACAGGTAAGGGAGGTCAAAACAGTAGGACTTCTTGTTATAACCTCAAATAAAGGTCTTGCCGGCGCTTATAATGCGAATATAGTCAGAAAGACTCTAAGCAGAATTGAAGAGTATAAAGCAAAAGGAATTAATACAATTCTTTTTGTTGTAGGTCAAAAAGGAATATCTTCACTTAAGCGTAAATGTGCACAACTCAATACCCGTATTGAAAAAACATACCTGAATGTTGCAAACAACCCTACAGGTGAAGGTGCAAAAATGGTTGTTGAAGACATGGCAGAATATTTTGTATCAAAACAGATTGACAAAATAGAAATAATTACAACCAGATTTAAAAATATGATGAGTTATTTTGTAGAAGAATGGGAAGTTCTTCCACTCAAAACTCCGGAAGAAATCCATGAAAAATTACATGATAACGTAATTGACCCGCTAATGGAATTCGAACCAGACATGCATCATATCTTGCAGAAAGTTGTGCCGATGTATATTACAAATATTATATACCAGGCTCTTCTGGAAGCACAGGCAAGCGAATTAGCAAGCAGAATGACAGCTATGTCAGCGGCTACAACAAATGCTGAAAAAATGATACAAACCTTGTCTGTTGAGTACAACAAATCAAGACAGTTTGCTATCACTCAGGAAATTATTGAAGTCGTATCAGGTTCAAATTCACAGATGCAATAATAACCTGTATATAATAAAAAAAGAACGCCCTGTATAATACAGGGCGTTTTTAGCTATTCTTAATTCATATGTTTTGAAATAAAATCTTTATTTTGGGCTAATACTGCAGGGTTTTCACTTGAAAAATTTCTGCCAAAAGAAGTATTATCTATATTAACAGCAGGTTTGCCGGTATTATTTTGAGCCTGCTGAGCTGCAAACTTAGCCTTGAATTTTGCTTCTGATTTCTCTGTCATATGTTTATTCAGAGCCGGAACACCAAGCCCCAGAACCAAACCAGAGTATAAGTAACCTACAACTTGTGATATATTTAATACATTAAGTTTTGATTTTAATTCTTTTTGAACATCCTGCGGCAGGTCTTTCACAAGTTTCATTAACTCGCTGAATTTTAGAGCTTTGCCGTCCTTAACAGTTGAGATGCCATTTTCTTTTAAGGTAGACAATAAAATTTCATCTCTGGTCTTCATAACAGAATTGCCAAAACCTCCGCCTGTTTTATTTTTATCAAGCATATTGAATAAAGATTTTGATTTATCCAGAGCTTTGGCAGTATACTTGGTTACAAGAGCACCAAGCACCAAGAGATTTAAAAAGCCCAGTGTATCTTTGACAGCAGATTCTCTTAGTTCATCTTTATCTCTGGACGCCCACAGACGTGACATAATTGTCATACCATACACAAATTTGAGCTGGTCAATAGTAGGAAGCATACCTTTAAACTGAATTTTTCCTAAGAATTCTTTTGGCTTACGGGTAATTGTAGCCAGTGCACCAAGCCCGAAAACAAGACCTGTTATACCTTTCATTACCTTAAAGCCGGTTGAATGATCTTCTTCTCTGCCAGGAACACCGACAAAACCTGTTTGACCGGTCTTTTTGAATGTAAGATATTTATTTATAGGCTGTGTTGACATACCGATAGCTGTTGCAATACCCAGACCAATTGCAGTACGCTTATTATTCATAGATTTAAGCGCATTAACAAATGAATTGGTATCAACACTTTCAGCTTTCTCAAAAATCTTTTTGACATCACTTTTTATGAAAGTTTTAGAAAGATTATGAATATTTTCAATCAAAGTATGCAGAGTATTTGATGAAGATTTTACAAGTTTATTACCATTTCTGAGTTCAAGGCGAACTTTTTCTCCTCCGGTTGCTGCTGTGATAACTGATTTAATATAAGCGGTTGATTCCTTATCTATCCGGTCGAGTTTTCCTTCTTTTAACAGAGTATATAATTTATCAACAACAAGCTTTTTATCTTCAGAAGGAATAGCTGTCCAGCCGGTTTCTGCATTTTTAGAGGTATTATAAACTTTTACATTATCAAATAAATCGTTCAGGTAACTTTTAACAGCATCAAAAGACTCAGCCTGTTTAGGCTCTTGAAGTTTAAGTTCATTTTCAAGCTTAACAGCCTTATGCCAGTATTTAGCAAGAATATCAGTTGTTTTATTATCAGCAAAGATTTTATCAGCACGAACATTGTAAGCTCTATTTACAGCGGCAGCAACAAGCATTCCACCAAGTACACCATAAGCTCCGACAAGAGTATGGTTTATGGTTCCCATAGATTCACGTCTTGCAGTTTCCAAACCTGCTTCCGGACCTCTTTTTTTCATGTCATAAGCAGTTCTTGGAATAACCATTGAACAGAGATCTACAGAGTTTGCACCTATAGCCTGGTTTGTATCCAAAAAACGTAAAAGCAGCGTAGACCAGTCCGCTGCGCCTGTAAATCGGACATTTTCATTTTTATCATTATTTTTATTTCTGTTTACTATTTGAGGGGCTACGTGTTGAACTTTCATAATCTTTTTTCCTTTACGAATTTAAAAATGCTTTAAATGATTGAGATTTCAATAACGGGGATTGACCTGAGCCAAAGGCTGCGCCCGTAGAGGATACAGATGCAGAAGCTGCAGCCTGTTCATTCAAAGCCTTGCGCTTTGCAAGTTCTTTTTTATTCGTTTGAGTTCTTGTATATAATGGTATAAATACACCAAGTGATATAAGAGAGAACGCAATATTACCAAGCTGGCATATGCTTCTCAGGTTTTTATGTTTTGTTCTTAACGCTTTATCTGCAATTGCTTCCAGCTCATCAGTAGATTTCATTGTGGTATGTTTAGCCCAGTTCCAGAAGCGTTTAAAGATATTTGCATCAGGATCCTGTTTTTTCAGACGGTTGATAAGCTGAACACCTTTATCCTTGTTGAGATATTCCAGCAGAGTAGCAATTCCTTTTGCAGCATAATCGCCAAGGAAGTAGAAGCTTGAGAATGTTGCAATATCTCTTATAGTATTTTCTTTTAACTCGTTAGAATCTTCTGATGCTGCTATACGGCTTGAGAAAGTTGCAGCAGAGATAATTCTGGCCTGATCCATGGTAGGGAATATATTTTTAAACTGGAACATTTTCAGGCTTGGTCTGTCCATGAGCATAGACAATCCGGCAACACCTGCCATAAGAGGAACAGCAAAGAATTTTTGTGCTGTCAGCTTGCGTTTTTCTTCTTTTGTAAGTACTCTTTCTTTACCGTCGTTATATAACGGAGCGCCTTTTTTGCCTGAGAGCTTGTGTGTAATCCATCTGTTAATCGGTTGTGCAGCAATTGCCAGAGGAATAATTACAGCAAGACCGGCTGCGCTTTTTGCATTAACAAGTTTCTTTGATTTAGAGAAGAATTTTGTAAGCCTGTCTGCATCCTTTTCAATTCCTTCTTTTGCAACGCCATGAAGTACATCAGAGGAACTTTCAAGAAGAGATTTCAGGTTGTTAGAAAAATAACCTTTGTCATCTGCAAACCTGATATTTTCAGAAATACCAGTTTTCTTTACAAGAGTTTCAAAAGCTTTTTTGGTTACATCTTTTTTAGGAGAATCAGAAACAATATTTTTAGCAACGTTTCTAAGAGTTTCTTCATATTCTTTATCGTTGGCAAAAATTTCTTTAAATTTCTTCAAGCCGTCTTTTGAAACATCGCCGTTTACACCTTCTATATCATCAAACATTGATTTCAAGGTGTTATAAACCCTGTCTTCGAGGTTATCGCCAGTTGAAGCTTTAAAGTATTTTTCAATTTTATTTAAAGCATCACTGTTAGCCCAGCATTTAGTAAGATTAGATTTGTTGAAATCACCCATAACAGGTTTGTTTAACAATTTTGCAGCACCCCAGACGATGAAGCTTGGTGCAATACAGTTGATGATAAGTCCTGAAGATTCACGTCTGAAAGCTTCAAATCCGCCCATTATATTTAATTTACGTTCGTTTGTTTCCTTACCGTTTTCATCTTTTTTCTTAGAGCCGATGAAGGTTTCAAAGAATGTTCGCGGAAGAATAGCAGTGGCCAAATCAAGAACCGTAACATTAACCATAGGTTCTCTTTCACAAGCCTGAACACCCTTTAAAATCCATTCGCCCAGATCACTGCCTTTAAATGCCGGCTGTGAATTATGCTGATTGGTTGCAGGGGTATATTTTTTATTTTTATCTACACTTACACTAATCTTATTTATCATAACAATATCGTCTGGTTGTGTTGTATTTAATACACTTATTATAACAACAGCACGTTTATAATAAAAGCGGTGCAAAAAAAAAGTTGCGCACTAAGTCCGGATTGTAAAGGTAATATTAAGATGCGTTTTTGATTTTTTTTATAAAAATAGTAATTTTTTAAAAATTTCTGAAAAAATTTATTAAAAAATTGACATAAAAATAAACAAAAAATGAAAAAAGCTTATAAAATTTCTATGAAAAATTTTGTAAATTTTTGTAAATATTTTTAGGATTAAGTGTTAAAAGTATAGACAAAATATATATTTATAAAGAATTTGAGTGTATTTAGCATGCTCGAATTGCAATAATATATAAAATGAGGTATAATAGTTAATGAAATATTGGATGAAAGGAGATAGGTATATGCAAAACACAACTATAGCTTCAAAATCTATGAGGGGGGGGGGGCTTAGATAGTGCCGGCGGGCTTTTTCACGCTTCGGGATTATCCCGTTCCGCATTCACGCTAGCGGAAGTTTTAATTACTCTTGGTATTATTGGTGTCGTCGCTGCTATGACAATGCCGACGCTTATTGGTAAAGCTGCTATGACGTTGCCGGCGCTTATTCAAAATCACACAAATAAAGTAGTAGCAACAAGATTAAAAAAATTTTATACAACCTTTAACGAGGCTATACAGCTGGCAGAAGCAGAATACGGCGACCGACAGTACTGGTATAGTGATGTAGCTGGGGTTGATCTGGACGAAGAAGGCAATCCAATAATGTCATCTGCTCAAATTGACAAATGGTTTCAAAAATATTTTTCCAAATTTATTGTTTTAAAGAAAAAATTAAATAAGTCAGGAACAATAGTTTATTATTTAAATGATGGCAGCGCATTCCAATTAGGAGCAGACGATAATGTTACAAGCTCAAGAGCTATAACCTTTTTCCCCGGGAATCCTGATAAATGCGGAGCCATGGATTACGGCAAGTGCAAATTTTATTTTTTATATCAGCCGGTAGCAACAACTGAAGACTGGAAATACCACTACAAGAAAGGGGTAGAACCATGCAAATGGAATTGGGATGGAAAAGTAGAAACACTTTACAATAACTGCAAAAGAAAAAATACACAACAGACAAAATCTTGTACTGCAATTATACAGCTAAACGGCTGGGAAATTCCTAAGGATTACCCGTATAAAGTTTCTTATTAAAGAAGATTATGTACGCTGGTTAAAAAGATTAACTATAAAGGCTTCTGCCTGCTCTTTAGTTGTAATATCACCTGACATCTGAGCTTCATGCAGAGCATTCATTATTTCGCCTAATTGTTTTGACGGTTTGATGTTGAGCATCTTCATAACATCATTTCCGTCAAGCAGAACAGGCAAAGGCTCAAGTGAATCTTTTACGTTCAAATAAAAGTCAAGCAGACGGTTTAACAGGTTAATATTTTTTTCAACAACCTCTTTGGTTATAGCCTCGCCCTGGGCTGAAAGACGGTCAGCTTGTGCTAGAAGTATTAAATCAGCAGAATTATCTTCCATTTTTCTGACAAATCTCATCATTATTTTGTCATTTATCTCAGGGGCACTCATAACCTGTGACGGGTATATGTGATTACGTATCATTGAAGATACATAATCTATCTGCTTGTTAGAAAAATTCATTTTTTTCAACAGCGGCACAGAAAGCTTTGCGCCTGCATCGTCGTGTTTTATAAACCTGTGGCGCCCTGTTCCTTCTTCAATTGTCCAGGTAGAAAATTTGCCAATATCATGAAGGAATGCAGCAAGTTTTAAATGAGCAAGCCTTGATGCTCCTCCAAAGTCCACAGCTTCCATATGAGCCTTAACAACATCCGGGGCGTTTTCATACAAAAGCTGAACCTGTCTGACTGTTTCAACGGAATGATGGAATAAATCCAGATGATGGTGGGTGTTAGGAGGAACCTGCTTCAACTCATTCACAATCGGAAATATCTCTTCTAAAAGCCAGGTCTTATTCATGTTTAACAAAGCTTTATCCGCATACTTTCCGCCGAAAAGAAGTATAAGCTCATGCGCAATCCTCTCCACTGCAGGCTGGTGAATAAGTTTCACATATTTACAAACTGCATGAATAGTTTCCGGAGATAAATCAAATCCCAGTATTGATTGGAAACGATAAACCCTTAATAACCTTAGTGGATCATCTTCAAAATTATGCTCATTTATATAGTTTATACATTTGTTCTGAATATCTGTAATTCCGCCGCACATATCTTCAATTTCATAAGTTTTAATATTAACGGCAATCGCATTAATAGTTAAATCACGACGCATCAAATCTTTATGGAGCGAATCTTCTATTGGATTTGTGACATCAATTATATTAACCTTGTCCGGCAGAACAACTCTGTAAATCTTATTTATTTCATCAAGCGGGACAAAGACTGCTTCAAAATGAGCGGCAAGTTTTTGCGCAAAAATCTTTGCATCCTCATCAATTACAATCAAATCGCGGTCAAAAGTTTCTTTTCCCATTATAAAATCTCTAACAGCGCCGCCAACAAGATAAATTTCGCAGTCAAAGTTAGACGCAATTTCAGAGAGTATTTTGTCTGATTTAATTTTTTCCGTAATTTGTGTATTCATAAATAATATTTCCTAACGCAACAACAACCGCAGTATCAGCCTTTAATATTAAATCCCCGAGTGTAAGCATCGGGATATTATGTGTTTTGAAAAGTTCAAACTCTCTGTCTGAAAACCCGCCTTCAGGACCTATAATAACAAGAACATTTTCCCCTTTTTTAAAAGGATTTTTACAACAGTACTCATGCAGCGTCATATCAGCAATACGCTCACAGAATGCTATTACCTTATCGAAAATAACATTTCTCCCGTTCATATCACAAGAAACTGATTTATTGCGGTAAGAAATTAGATTTTCAAGTGTAGTTAAATTTTCGCACACAGGAACATCAGCTCTCTCGCATTGCTTTGAGGCTTCATACATAATACGCTGCCACTTGGTTATTTTCTTTTCAATAACGCTTTTATTAACGCTGCAATTATCAGTAAGAACAGGATATACTGCGGCTGCGCCCAGTTCTGCGGCTTTTTCAATAATGACAGACTGTGCGTCACTCCTGAGTGGGCTTTGCGCAAGATATAATCCAAAATCAAGGTTTCTATTAGATTGATAAGAAGTTTCAATTTTCGCTGTTATCTCCCTGCTTGTAATTTGCTCAATAACAGTTTCGTATTGAATTTTATTTTCGTCAATTAACAGCAATTTTTCACCGCTGCGGGCGCGCAAAGATCGCGCAATATGTCTGTAGTTCTCTTCATCATTGATAATTGCAAATCCGTTATTTATATTTTCTGATTTTATGAAAAAATGCGGCAAAGAAACCTCCTAAATCATTTTATACGATAAAATTCCGTCTTGCAACAGTCCTGCTGCACCAATAGGAAAAGTTTGTTTATCAGCAGCATGAGTAAATTTAAAACCGCCGTAAGCAGGAACATCAAGAAGCATTGCAGTTTCTGTAAAAATTTCATCAAGCCATTTTTCATCCCCGCAATCCAAAAATTCACCCAGAACAAGCCCCTTGCAATACTTACGAAAATCTTTCATATTAACAAGCTGGCTGAACATTTTATCTATTTTATAAGCCGGCTCGTTAAGATCTTCTGCTGCAAATATAAAATCCTCATCAGGAAGAAAATCAATCCCGCAAAGAGAAACAATAGTTGAAAGATTTCCACCCCAGATAATCCCGCTTGCATTCCCTGTATTATATGTAACCCTGGAAAAATATTCCTCAAAGCCTCCGCAAAGTACATTGAAGAAAGATTTTTCCGTAAACTCAGTTATATCATTAAAATCCGACTGAGCCATAGGTCCTGAAAATGTTATTAAATCAGAGTGCTTTGCAAACATTAAAGAAAGTGCTGTAATATCGGAAAAGCCGCAAAATATTTTAGGGTGTCTTCTTATAATTTCAAAGTCAATGAGCTTGATAAGCCGTATGGCTCCGTAACCGCCTCTTGCACAGACAACAGCATTAACCTCATTATCAAGAAAAGCCTCATGTAAATCACTTACACGTTCTTCATCAGTTCCAGACATATATCTGAAAGAATTAAACAGATGCTTGCCCAATTTAACCTTAAACCCAAGACTCTCAAACTTATTTTTTGCTTTCAAAATCTCTTCATACTCTACAATGCCGGCAGGTGCTATAATTGCTACAGTATTGCCCTCTTTTAAATATGGAGGTTTAATTAAGTTCATAATTTCCCCTTTTTCATAACTTTTGTTATATTATTATTATCATGAACGAAAAATATATTCCATTATACAGAAAATACCGCCCGCAAAAGCTTGAGGAAGTCGTAGGTCAGGAACATATCAAAAAAGCATTAACAAATGCAATTGCAATGGATAAGATTTCCCACGCATACCTGTTTACAGGTCCGCGCGGCACCGGTAAAACCTCAACTGCGCGTATTTTTGCAAAATCACTAAACTGTAAAGACGGTCCTACTATCAATCCTTGCGGAAAATGCGAAAATTGTGTTGATATTACAAATTCTGTCCCTATGGATGTTATTGAAATTGACGCGGCAAGCAACAGAAAAGTTGAAGATGCACAAAATATCCTTGAAAAAGTAATGTATGCACCAGTCAACAGCCGGTATAAAATTTATATTATAGACGAAGTCCACATGCTTTCAAACACAGCATTCAATGCACTTTTGAAAACACTGGAAGAACCGCCTAAAAATGTAATTTTTATCCTTGCGACAACCGAAGTCCATAAAGTTCTTGATACGATAAAAAGCCGCTGCCAGCGTTTTGACTTCAGAAGAATCACAACAGATGACATTGTTAAGCATCTAAGATATATTTCTGACAAAGAACAAATTAATATAACAGATGATGCACTTTTTACGATTGCCAAAAATTCAGCAGGCGGAATGCGCGACAGCATAGCACTTCTCGACCAGCTTAGCATTTTAGACGGGGAAGAAGCTATATCTACAGATGATATTAATAATCTTCTGGGAAGACTTTCGTTTGATACTTTGCATACTCTTGCAGAAGGCATAATTACCTCAAAACCGCAGGAAGCAATAGAAACTCTGGAAAAAATCTATAACTCCGGTAATGAACCTACCCAGATTTTAACTAATCTTCTTGACTATTTCAAAAATATGCTTATTGTCAAAAACTGTAATCCAGAAATAGTATTTGAGCTTACACAGCTAAATGATGCACAGATTAAAGAACTCGGCAAACAAGCGCAAAGTGTTGAAACACACCAGATTACATTCCTGATTGATAAAACAGCAGATTATATAAAAGATGTAAAAACAACAAACAATCCGCGGCTTTGGCTTGAAGTAGGCATTATTGACCTTGCAAATCTTGCTGAAAATACCTCACTTCTGGAATTGCAGAACAGGCTTGCAAAACTTGAAAGCGGAGCTCCAGTACAGGCAGCCCCAAGCTATAAAACACCGCCGGCACCGGTTTTAAACAGGCAAAAGATAAAGGATTTGACTGATGAAAAACCAATAAAGCCTGCCGAAAATCTTTCACAGCCGGCAAAGCCGCAAGAGGCGCCAAAACCTGAGCCTGCAGTTCAGCAGGAAACACAACAGCCTGAGGAAGATTTTGCACCAATGCCAAAAGCTCATCCGGTTTCTGCAGGAGATGATATTGGAGCACAGTGGGGAACCTTACTGCAAAACATACAAAGTGCACCTACAAGAGCACTTCTTAAACAGTGGGCAAATCCTGTTAAAATTAGCCCTGAGGAAACCGTTTTAACAATGAAAAATGAAATTTTCCTAAATCAGGTAGCAAACGGCAATAAAAAGAAAATGATTATCGACGCTCTGGATGCAATGTTTTCACAGGAAAACTCAAACGTCATAATAAGACTTCCCCTACCTGATGACATGCCTGTAAAAGCGGTGCCTCCCAGGCAAGTAACACCAAAAGCCCCACCTCAGATGCAGCCGGAAGCAATTGAAGTTGAAGAGGAAACCGGTGAGGAGGAAATCGAAGAGGCTCAGGAAGAAGTTAAAACTTCTGAAACCTCAAAACCAAAAGATTATATAAACTCCCATTCAGATATGGTAAATATGGTTATGGACTTATTTGACGGCAAAATAATTGATTAGATAGCAAAAAATTATATTTGCGCGTTTTAGTATATTACTCAACAATTAACAAGACAGGAGAAATTTATGAAAATTATGCCTTTACAGACACAGAATTTCTGTGCAAGCCCCGAGTATTATGAAGTTAAGGAAAACCGCGACAGGTTTTATGAACTAAGCACTGATCAAAAATTGAATGTATTATTTGATACACTTAATAACAGCAGCAAAAAACTTGCTTCAAACCAGGTTAAAATGCAGGAGTTTAACAAAACCGCAATAAAAACCTTATTTTCAAATGCGTCCAGAGATGAAAAACGCGACAAAGTGGTTTCTGCTGACAGATTGTGCCAGCTCAACACTATTGCTTAATTGATAAAGACTTGAATTTAAATGCCTGAAATTCTTTTGAAAAGTAATCAGGCGTCAAGCCGGCTTTTTGTTTAAGTGAATTTAAGAAGTCCTGTTTATCCGGAAGCTGTTCCCACACAACAGGAAGATATACAGCCTGATAGTTTCCGTCCCTGATAATCAATCCATCCTCAAACGGAGTTATTTTAGTCAGCAGGTCTTCTTCACTTTCAAAAAGTATTCTCTCAGGCTGAGAAAGCAGCGAAACTGAAATTTTTACCCTGTCAAACTCCTCTCTTGTTAAAGGATTAAATCTAGGATCCCTGAATGCAGCAGAATGTGCATTCTCCATAATGTCTTTTATTAAAGAACGGTGTGCGATAATAGAACCAATGCAGCCTCTTAAATTACCGTCCAGTTCCAGGGTTACAAAAGCCGCACCAGCCTCCTCAAATACACAGGCATATTCTGCGGGAGTAAAATCTCCAAGATGAAAACCTGATAATATACTTTTTCTGCATACATCAATCACAAAATCAGAAAAATATTCTTTTATATAATCATTTTTTCCGCCCTCATATAAAAACCAAGAGCCATAGCCGACAACTCTTGAACTGTCCCCTGTCATTTTGGCAGAATTTGTTAATCCGACCCTTATAAGAGAAAAGTTCTTTTCTTTAGCAAAGCTGACTGCTCCGCAGACGCCTACGGCACCGCATGCCTGTTCTGCATCAAAATTTGCAATATTATTTGTTTCTATCATTTGAGCAGTATAATTATCTATCCTTGAGCTTTCTCTTTCCGGATAAAAATGGCTTAAATCTGTAGAGATTACAAAGGCGTTTTCAGGATTATCATAGTATCTCGCAATAGTGTCTTTCAGCACATTATAATCAGTACACCCGTATAGTACCGGAATAATCTGAACCTGAGGTTCTTCTTTTGTACAAAGCTCTGAATTTTCGGCGCATATTTGCTCTTTACGGCAGAAATACTGAATAAAAGGCAGTTGAATTTCTATAGAATGTTCCTTTTCAAAAGCTTCATTATTGACCTCGCACCCTATTGAAGATGTAATTTTCTTATTAATATAAATCATCCCCAGAGGAGTTTCAAAAGCATCATAATCAGGAACTACACATCCGAATATTCTGCTGTAATGCGAAGGCGCAAAAATAAATATATTTTTAATATTCTTCCCGAAATATTTGTACCCCTGAGCAGCAAGAGCACCGGAATATACAATTCCTGCATGAGGAACTATAATTAATCTCGAAAAGTAAGGCGAGGATTTTTCTTCCCTTGAAGCAAAATCCATCAGCATAGATATTAATTCTTCCTTATCTTCCGGATAGAACATTCCTGCAACATTTGGCTGTTTAATCTTCATAAGGTTATTTTAACTCCTTAATTATTTTTCTCTATAGGATAGTAAGTTAATAGAATATCATCCCCAAAGTGTTTAACACTATAAAATCTAAATATTTTACTCTCATTTATATCTGTAACACTTCCGGAATTAAAACACGAGCGTCCCTCATTATCTCCTATGATTTTAGGTGCTATAAAGTGATATATTTTATCTGCATATTTTATTGCAGATCCGTTTAAGTGTCCTCCGGCTTCAATAAGCACACTCATCACTCTTAATTCATAAAGCTTATTAAATACAAACTCTAAATCAAGCATCCCGCTTATAACCGGAGTTTTTATAAATTCTATTCCGTTTAATTTTGGAGCATCAAGTGTTTTATCATAAAATACAAAGATTCTGCCGGATTGATATATCTTTGAAGTAAAATCTGTTTTTAGTCTGCGGTCTAATATAATTTTTGTCTTATGCTCCATTGTAGGATTATCAGCAATAACAGTATCAGAAGATGTCATAATAGCATCATAAGTTTTCCTTATAGCCTTAACCTCTTCTCTAGCCTGTTCACCTGTAATCCATTTTGAAGATCCGTTCTTTGCTGCAATTTTACCATCAAGAGTTGCTGCGGTTTTTATTGCAACGAAGGTTTTATGCTCCGTCATATTCCTGATAAAAACCTCATTAAGTCTTTTACATTCATCATTCAGAACATCTTCAACAACTTCTATACCTGCATCAAGAAGCTTTCTGATGCCGTTGCCAGCTACTATAGGATTTACATCACGCATACCGGTTACGACTTTTTTAAGCCCGCGCTCTATTATTAAATCTGCACAAGGCGGAGTATGCCCGAAATGCGAACAAGGTTCAAGATTTACAAACAGAGTTCCGCCCCTTGCTTCGTCATTATTTAATTTCAAAAGAGCATTACGCTCTGCATGGTTTTCACCGTATTTCTCGTGGAAACCTTCAGCAATCAGGTTTCCGTTTTTATCATAAACCACACATCCGACAAGAGGATTTGGCGAAACTGCTCCCCGTCCTTTCTTAGCAAGCTCTATACATCTTTTCATTGATTTTTCATAATCCATAGTTGTATTTTATAATAAAAAATGGTATTTTAATACAAGAGAAACAAAACGTTTTACAACGAAAAATAAGGAGAGTAGTATGGTAGACTTAAAATACATCGGTCACAGCGCATTTGAAATCAAAACCGGCGACAAATCAATTCTTGTTGATCCGCTTGTTTCAATAAATCCTAAATACGATTATAAGCAGTCAAATATTGTTGATATATTCGTAACCCATGGACATTCAGACCATTTAGGCGAAGCAATTGAAATTTCAAAAGAAAAAAAAGCTCCGATTACAGCAATCACAGAAGTTGCATCTTACTGTGCAGGGAAAAAAGTTAAAACCCGTCCTGTATGCCCGGGCGGCTGGCTGAATTATGACTGGGGACGCGCAATCTTTTTACCGGCTTACCACTCAAGCTCTCTTCCGGATGGCTCTTACGGCGGAATTGCTGCAAGCATTCTTTTTGATATTGAAGGTGTAAGAATTTTCCATGCAGGTGATACATGCCTGACACCGGATTTTAAAGCTTACAAGGATTTATATAGACCAAATATTGCACTTCTTCCTATCGGAGGAAATTATACAATGGACATAGAACACGCAGTTGTTGCAGCTGATTGGCTCGGTGCAAAAACAGTAATTCCTATGCACTACAACACATTCCCTGAAATACAGGCTGACTTGCAAAAATTCGCACAGTTGATGCAGGTAAATAATACAACCTGCTGTATATTAAATCCTGAGGAAATTAAATAGTCCGTCTATTTATAATCCATAAATATTAAAATATTACCGCCTCTAAGATTGTCATTAAAAATCATTGGTGGTAATATTTTTTTGAAAAGAGGGATTTTATGAATATCTTATTTATTATTGACAGAATAGAACTCAAGTATTTTGAGTTTAATAATCTTGTGACAAACTTCTGGTTAATCAGAGAGATGCTTAATGAGAATAACAAAGTTTTTATTACAACCATTGATAAGCTGAGTCTTATAGATGCTGAGGCTTATACTCACTGCTATGAAGCTTACGAAAAAAGCGGAAACATATTTTATGATAAACAGGATATTCACAAAAAAATAGAAGAATTTCATCTTGTAATGTTCAGGCAGGATCCGCCTGTTGATATGGACTATATTAATTCAACATACATATTTGATTTTGTAGACAGAAATAAAACTATGGTTCTGAATGAGCCGCGTTCGATAAGGGACTTTAACGAAAAACTTCACGCAGTAAAATTCCTTGAATTTATGCCGGAAAATATCGTTACATCATCAAAATCGGACATTATGGAATTTCTCGATAAACATGAAGAAATAGTTTTAAAACCTCTCAACAGGTGCTTTGGGGCAGGAGTAATGTGCCTTAAAAAAGGTGATAGGAATACTGCTGTAATAATCAATTCAATGACAAATAACCAGTCTACACTTGTTATGGTGCAAAAATATATTGAAAAAGCTAAATACGGCGACAAACGGGTTTTATTCCTCGGGGATAAAGTTCTTGACTATTGTGTACAGAAGCTTCCTTCTAATGATGATTTCAAATTCAATGAACACTGTGATGCAAATATTATAAAAGCAGAATTAAGCGACATAGAAAAAGCTAAATTCCAGCTTGTAGCAGAAGAATTAAATAAAATGGGAATTTGTATGGCAGGACTTGATGTAATTGACGGACAGATTATAGAGATTAATGTGACAAGCCCTTGCTATTTCATAAAAGAAATTAATGCTCATTTTGGCTGCGAACTTGAAAAAGAAATCACTGACTTTATTTTAAATAAGGTTAACACTGCAAGCTTACAAAGATGCCTTAACATCTGAGAGCAGATGCCAGTATTCAGGTTTAATTAAAGAACGGCTCTTTTCAAGAGCAAGCAATATATCCTTGTGATTTGGAATTTCAGCCTTAACCGCAGAATTGTAAAGATTATTCCAGTATTCAACACGTTTAAGCTGGGTTTTCACTTCATCTTTCATCTGGATTTGCGAGATTTTATGATAATATCTGCGTGCAATTCCGTTTTGCGAAAGCTCTTCCATCCCTCTCAACGGTTTAATCCCGCCGTAATCAATTACGCGGTCTTCGACCATATTATTTTTATTCATAATTAAATCATCATGGAATAAACCGTATTTATGAAGGTTAATTTTTCTTCTTACAGCAGGCAGAGCTTTATCAGAAAATTCTGACAATCCGACATTATTCAGAGTGTTAAGGTAAAACACATCAATATAATCCGATGCAGTCATAGGATGTCCCGCAGAGCGCTTGATAAACTGTGTAAGATTGCTTTCAGGACCTATTCCGTTATATTTAATCTCGTCATACATTGTGCGCTTGATTAGATCCATAAACTTTTCTTCTTCATTTTTCATCTTCATTTTACTGTAGATTTCAAGAAGTGATTTTTTATATAAGTCTTTCTCTTTTGGAGGTACAACCTTAGAAGATGCGTGGTCAAGCACATTAGTTACGACACTGAGATATTCCTTTGGCTTAATTGTTTGGAAGTATTTTTTCATCATCCCTAAAAGAACATTAATTTGTTCCATAGCAGATCTTGGAGATTTAAAACTTAGAATAACTTTAGGATGAATAATATCTTTATCATTTTCGTCAAGTAGACGCATTTTAAAGGTATTCTTGTATTTTCCCTGGTCAATATATGTTAGTTGAACTCTGTCAGTCTGCTTTAGAAGTCCAATTTCTTTAAATCTGTTTTCGAGAAGTGCTCCGGCTTTAGTTGTGAATACAGATAAGACTTCCTTGTCCGGCGTAAAGCGCTTCCTCATTTCAGTGATAATTCTTGGAATTCTCTCAGGCTGGATATTAATTTTGGCTATCTTAGGCAGAAACTGATTAATTAAGCTGTTTGGCTTCATCTCTTTGCCTATACGAATTTTCAGCTCCTCAATCCCGGCTAAAAGCATATTTGCATCATTAAGTGCATCTTTAACTTTTTTTATATTTTCGGCATTAGCTTCTCTTGATCTGGAACGGAAAAGCTCAAATAAATCCTTAGGCAAATTACCTACACTACCCTGTTCCCGCGTATAAACCTGACTTAAGTGCTCAAGATATTCAGGGTTAGTTGAAATCCGCTTACTCATAAGTTTTGTCAAGCCCTCAAACGATGGGCGTGAATATTCATATTTTCTGTTATCAAAGCTATTTATCTGCACACTGTAAACCTTATATTTTATTCTTAGTAAGGTTTATGAAAAATAAAAATTGCACAAAAAATATGAAATATTAACTTTTGTTAAAAATTCATTTAACTCTTGAAAATACTTCTACATTAATATCATCAAAAGTATTTGTATTGAAATAGGCACATGAAGCAACCATTGCAGCATTGTCAGTACAGTACTTCATCGGTGGTGCATAAACTTTGTAGCCTTCGTTTTCGAGATTAAAAATCTTCCTTCTGATTTCAGAATTTGCAGCTACACCGCCGGCAATAACAACCTGCTTATATCCGTTTTCCCCGGCAGCGCGCTTAAGTTTCTTCAAAAGAGCGGCTGACACGCATTCCTGAAAACTTGCACATACATCTTTTACAACATTTTCAGGAAGTTCTTCTGTATTATATTTTTGCTTAAGCTCCTTCACTAATCTCAACACAGCTGTTTTTAAACCGCTGAAACTGAAATTATAACCGTCAACTTTTGCCTGCGGAAGTTGAAAGGCTTTGCTGTTACCTTCCTGTGCAAGTTTGTCCAGCCTTGGACCACCAGGATAAGGAAGCCCGATAAGTCTTGCAACTTTATCATAAGCCTCGCCTACAGCATCATCAATAGTTTCTCCAAGAATATGCTGTTCGGAATAGGATTTAACATCAATAATCTGAGTATGCCCTCCGCTTACAAGCAATGCCATAAAAGGAGGTTTTAATTCTGTATCAATATAATTGCCGCAAAGATGAGCATTAAGATGATTAACTCCGATAAAAGGCTTATCATACACAAGCGCAAGAGTTTTGGCAGCATTTAACCCGACAAGCAGGCACCCTACAAGTCCCGGCCCAACGGTTCCTGCAAAAGCAGTAATATCATCGGGCTCAATTCCGGCATTTTTCTTTGCCTGTTCAAAAGCCTCTTCTATTACTATATTAATGGAATCAAGATGTTCGCGTGCAGCTATTTCAGGAATTACTCCGCCAAACTTTTCATGAGTTTTTATTTGGGATGCAACAACATTTGCAACCACTTCACGCCCATTCTTTACGATAGCGCAGGCTGTTTCATCACAGCTTGATTCAATAGCCATTATATAATTGTCATACCCGCTGTCCGGACCAATCTCAACAGCGGTTTTGGTAAATAATTTTTCTTTTATCATTTTCATAGTATTATTATAATACAAATAAAAAAATTTTTAGCGGCATCAAAAAAGGGAAACGCTCAAATTGGCGGATTTAAACCGTTTTAAGACTGCGGTACCTGAATGTATAAGGGATATAAAAAATGCAATTTTTAGATAAAACAAGAATTAGAATTGTATCCGGCCGGGGCGGTAACGGAATGGTAGCCTGGCGCAGAGAAAAATATGTTGACAAAGGAGGTCCGGCAGGAGGTGACGGCGGCAAAGGCGGAGATGTTTATCTGATAGCCGATGAAAATATGTCAACTCTTATGGATTTTAAATATAAATCCGTATTCAAAGCAGAAAGCGGTGAAAACGGCGGAATAAAAAACTGTCATGGCAAGTGCGCAAAAGATTTATATATAAAAGTTCCTGTTGGTACAGTTGTAAAAGATTTAAAGACTGGCAATATTATTGCGGATCTGGTACACCATGAGCAAAAAGTTCTTGTTGCACAAGGAGGAAGAGGCGGCAGAGGCAATGCAAGATTTGCGACTGCTCAAAAAAGAGCTCCACAGTTCTGTGAACCGGGGGAGCCGCCGATAGAAAGAGAATTATCTCTTGAACTCAAACTGATAGCGGATGTAGGGCTTCTGGGAATGCCAAATGCCGGCAAGTCAACATTCATAAGCAGAATCAGCTCTGCAAAACCTAAAATTGCTGATTATCCATTCACAACACTTATTCCAAACCTCGGGGTTGTCCGGAAACCTTCCGGCGACGGGTATGTTGTTGCAGATATTCCCGGGCTGATTGAAGGTGCATCGGAAGGGGTCGGGCTCGGACACGACTTTCTGCGTCATGTAGAAAGATGCCGTTTCCTTGTTCATATAATTGATACAACTGCGGAAAATCCGATGGATAATTATGATAAGATTAATCTTGAACTTGAAAAACACTCAGAAAAGCTGGGAGCGTTATATCAAATTATTGCGTTAAATAAAATTGATGCAATTGATGAGGAAAGAAAAAATCAGCTTTTTGACCAGTTTAAAAAGAAATCCGGTGACGTATTTTTAATCTCGGCTGTAACCGGTGAAAATATTGATAAGTTACTAAATTTTATGTCACAAAAAGTCGACGAAATTGAAAAGCCGGTATCTGATATTGTTGTAGAAGAAGACCTGGATGCGTATAACAACGATGACAGTGCCTTTGAAATCAGTAAAGTTTCAAAAGATACGTATATCATAATGGGCGGAAAAATATCAAGGCTTGCACAGGTTACAGATGCAAGAAACGTTGAACAGGTTATCCGCTTCCAGAACATATTAACCGGAATGGGGGTTTTCGACAAACTGAAATCTATGGGCGTAAAAGATGGCGATACAATTATTGTCGGGCATCTGGAATTTGCATATTATGCAGATGAATTTTACGGTTAATAGCAAAATTTTTTTTGTTCATGTTTTTTATGCTTGGAGGATTAAGGAATAAAAAATGAGAATTAACGCAATACAATCTTACAATTATAAACCGGCTTTTGCTGAAAACAATAAGCCTTCAGAGAAAAAAGAACATAAAATTACAGCTAAACAAATAGGATACGGTCTGGCAGGACTTGCTGCAATAGGTCTTGCGACTTATGCAATTATCAGGAAAGGTAAAAAACCTTCAGGCGCGGTAGTAGAAGATACAGCTGAAAGTGTTAAGGGCAAATTAAAGCCCAGACCTAATTCAGGTCCGGATTTAAAACCTGGAGCGGCAGAAGAACCTGAAAAAATTATTAAACCTAAAAAAACAGAAGATGCAGCAGCGCCGAAAAGTACGGAGGGAAGTGTTCCGGATGCAAAACCTGCACAGGAAGAGCAGGTAGCATCAGCTAATGGTTCACAGGAAAAGCCTAAAACTGAAACAGTAGCAGAATCGCCAAAGAATAAAGAAACAACTGAACAATCTGCGGCGAAAAACAGTAACACAGAAGAACAACAAAACAATAACAGCGTGAATTCCGAGAA
The DNA here is from genome assembly GCA_000431315.1 of Brachyspira sp. CAG:484. GTDB lineage: Bacteria > Cyanobacteriota > Vampirovibrionia > Gastranaerophilales > Gastranaerophilaceae > Scatousia. The sequence goes on along the minus strand of HF989735.1, from coordinate 20,010 downwards.
TGATAAAGAATTACATTCAAAAAATACAGATACACCGGAACAACAAACCAGTAAAACTGAAGAGGTTAAAGCTCCCGAAAATACAAACTCTTCAGATGCTGCAACAGATTCCGGCAAAACTGAGAATAGTAAAAATAATACTCCACCACAAGAACCACCGGTTGAGCGCCGTATAAAAGTTACTCCTGAAATATTAGCACCATATAAAGAAGGCAGAGTTGAAACAAAACCATTTCTGCTGCCTGGCTTAGGAGATACCAAGCCTTTTGAAGGTGTTGAAAAGCTTAAGTATGCTATAATTGAAGAAGGTAAAGGACGCACATATCAAAAATTTTATCATAATGACAAAGTATACGAAACTAATGTTTATGATGACCTTTTAGACGAATATTATGAAACTCCGAGAGTTACCAGATACAATTTCGCTTACGAAAATGGCAGCATTGTAGGTGTTGCAAAGCAGGATTTGGAAAAAGACGGTTTCCAGCATGGAATTTACAAAGACGGCGGATTTGACCCATTCCCTATAATGGTAAAAATGAAAGGCGAAAAAGAATTCCATAAAGTAGATGCTTATACAGCAGATGCACTTTTTGAGCTTGATAAACGTTTTGACCCGCAAAATATGTAATGACTTGCATATTGTCCTCCTGTGGTTTATAATAAATAATGTAAGTATCTAAAAGGAGGACATATGCAAAACCTAATAAGAAAAAAAGGAGGATAAATTTATGCAAAACTCACTTATAGCTTCAAATCCTATGAAGGGGGGGGGGCTTAGATAGCGCCGGCGGGCTTTTTCACGCTTCGGGATTATCCCGTTCCGCATTCACGCTAGCGGAAGTTTTAATTACTCTTGGTATTATTGGTGTCGTCGCTGCTATGACAATGCCGACGCTTATTGGTAAATATAAAGATAGAGAGTACATAACACGAGCAAAAAAATCTGCTTCAATCATAACAAATGCTTTAAAAATGATGCAGGCAGACTATGGTGAAACTAACTTTGAATATATTACATCAGGGATGGCAGATTCAGATGAACTGGCTGATACTCTTGCAAAATATTTTAAAATAATGAAACGCTGCAGCAGTACACAAAAAGGATGCCATGATGAACCTATCAAGTATTCCTCTCCCAGAGATAGCGATGGAAGCGGAACAGCGGGATACTACAAGAAAAATGGTTTGTATGGGGGACCTCAATTTGTTCTTGCTGACGGAAGCATATTGCAGATTTTGAAATATGCTACCTGCAAAAGAAAGTTTATGCAAAATGTAACTGATGAAAACGGTAATGTTATTGTAGATGCTGACGGAAATATTCAAAAAGAAGAAAAAAACGCAACAGCATGTTTTGACATAACAGTAGATACTAACGGAATAAAGCCACCAAATCAAATCGGAAGAGATGTATTCGGAGTATATATAGGTCCAAACGGGGCAGAGAAAGGATCTAACGGAGGACTATGGAATATTCTGTATGCAGATCAAATCAATGCTGTAGATTACGTTCCGGGAAGTGCCGTAAAAAGATAGAAGCAATTTTCATCTTGCTTTTTAGAGCTCTGTAATGTAAAATTAGTTTAAAGAGGGGACATTATGAAGTGTTATAAAGCAAAATGGATTTTGACATCAGAAGATAAAATACTGGAGGACACCGCGCTTGTTGTGGATGAAGGCAAGATTGTAAATCTTATCCCGAACAGTGAGGTAAATTTTGATGCAAAATATGTTAAAGACCTTGGAAATGCAGTAATCACTCCGGGGTTTATAGACCTTTTGACACAATTTCAGTATACTAATGTAGGAAAAACAAAACCAAATTGTTTGAAAAATAAACTTAAAAGATTTTTCAAAAATTTCAGCAAAAACTATAATTTTGCAGGAGTAAGGGCTGATAATTATTCTCTAAAATGGGCTAATATCTTAACGCAGTATTTTTCATTTGACAGGAGTGAAAAGCTTAAATCATTTGACGACGGAGTTCAGACTGCCATAAAAGCTGGCACAACCTGTGTTGCCCAGGTATCAAAAGAATTTAAGTTTTTTGAAACAATTAATAAACTGCCTATAAAAACATATCTGTTTTTTGAAGTGTTTTCAGATACTTCTGAAAAAAGTAAAAAACAGTTTAAAGATATGCGGGCAAAAGTGGAAGACCTTATACAGCATAAAGGCGAGCATACCCACATTGGAATAATGCTCAATTCTGAATCCGGTGTTCATAAAAAAATGTGGAACCTGTTTTCAAAATATTGCAGAAAACACAATATGCTGTTAATGACAAGATTTGCTGAATCTCAGGATGAAATTGAATGGCTGGAACATGGTTTTTCAGATATTGATTTACTTCACAAGTTTATGGGATTGAGAAAAATTTCGCCATACAGCAAGGAATTAAATCCGGTTGAATACCTTAACAATTTAAAGGTGCTTACAAATAAAGTGCTTGCGGCAAATGCGAATTATCTTACAGAAAGTGAGCTTGAAGAACTCGCTGTAACAGGTGTCAAATATATTTACCAGCCTTACTACAGTACTGAGATATGCAATAAAAAGCTGGATTTTGAAACTGTTTTGAAGTATTTTAAGGGAAATTTCGGATTTTCATCGCAGAGTTTTCTTCCTGATAAAAATTATAATCTTCTGGAAGAAGCAATTAATGCAGACAGTAAAAATACACTTGGAATAGATGAGCTGATTAAATATTTAACAATCTATCCTGCAAGAATATTAAGACTGGAGAACACAATTGGCTCAATTAAAATAGGTAAAGACGCCGATTTCAATGTTTTTAAAATTGAAGAAGACAAAGATTATAATGCAATAAAAGAAAATCCACAGCCTTATGCCACATATTCCTGCGGCAGAAAAATAGTAAAGAAAAACGAAACCAGATTTTCTCTCTAAGAGTTTATGAAAATCTTAATAGATTTTCAATATTTATCCCCAGTGCCTGAGAAAGCTCTAACACTTTAGCCAAAGACATATTCTGTCTTCCGCATTCTATACAGGCTAGGTAATTCTGGCTTACGTCCATATTCTCTGCAAGCTGTTCCTGCGTAAGATCTTTCTTAATACGTTCTATTTTAACGTTTTTTCCAAACCTTTTTAACAATTCTTCCTTATTCATCAGTTATAATAATACAAAATTTGAGCGATAACTTGTATTAACTTATCGGCTATTATTTTATATATTATTAGTTATATTATAGTAAATTACATACAACTTGAAATTTACATCAAAATAAGGTAAAATAAAAAAAAAGGAGGGAAACATGCAATAAAATTATAAAAAGAAGGAGGTAAATTATGCAAAACACAATTATAGCTGCAAATTCAAAGAGGGGGGGGGGGCTTAGATAGTGCCGGCGGGCTTTCTCACGCTTCGGGATTATTCCGGTCCGCGTTTACCTTAGCGGAAGTTTTAATTACTCTTGGTATCATTGGGGTCGTCGCTGCTATGACTCTCCCGTCACTTGTTAACAGAACACGCCAGAAAGAACTTGAAACTGCATTCCAAAAGCAATATACTTTATTGCAGCAAGCCATTATGAAAATAAAATATGAAGATGAACTTCCATTTGAAAGGTCAAGCTACTCGTCTGACTTCAAAAAAAGACTTGCGGAAGAATACAAAGCAACAAAAGATTGCGGTGCAATTAATTATAACACAGGATGCGTATTGCTTGAAGAAAATGATGTATTTTCTTATTACAAAACATTGACAGGAAAAAATTTAGATAGAAAATATTTCGATGATGGCGGATTTATAACCATTGATGGTACAACATTTTTTATAGAGCAGGGTGCTCAATCAGCCGATACAGGATACCTGGTATCAATTGATGTAAACGGGTACAAAAAAAAGCCCAATCTTATGGGGTATGACTTTTTTATGTTTCAGATAACCAGAGAGGGGAAAGTGCTTCCTATGGGTGCTGATAATACATACTGGAAAGATATGCGGGAAGCATACTGCTCCAAAACATCAAGTGCAAATCTAAATGGGTTTACCTGTGCATATTTTGCACTTACAGATAAAGATTATTTTAAAAACCTTCACTAAAAACGCTCTTGTAATTAATTTATGTTCCTGATAAAATTTAAACATTGTAGTATTGTAATTCAATACAGGTTTAAATCTTACATTAGAGGGATATAGATATGAGTAAAAGAGTTTTATTATGTATTATGGACGGCTGGGGTATCAGCAAAAATCATCCGGAAACAGATGCAACTAAGCTGGCTCATCCGGTTCATGTGGATGCACTGGAAAAAGAATACCCGAGTATATCAATTCATGCTGACGGCGAATATGTAGGACTTCCTGAAGGTCAAATGGGCAACAGCGAAGTTGGTCACTTAAATCTTGGTGCCGGCAGAATTGTTTACCAGGATCTTTCCAAAATTAACAGAGCTATCAAAGATGGTTCATTCTTCAAAAATGAACGCTTCTTAATGGCTATAAACCACGCAAAAGAAAACAACTCAGCTTTACATATATATGGTCTGGTTTCAACAGGCGGAGTTCATTCGTCATTAGATCACCTTATGGCATTGATAAAACTCGCTGCTGACGAAGGTTTGAAAAAAGTTTATGTACACGCATTTCTTGACGGACGTGATACACCGCCTCAGAGTGCATGCACTTATCTTGAAAAAGTAGAAGAGGAACTTAAAAAATATAATCTTCCGCCAATTGCAACCGTAATCGGCAGATACTACATAATGGACCGCGACAACAGGTGGGATAGAGTTGAAAAAGGCTACAATGCTCTTTTACTCGGAGAAGGAGAACATGCTGCAACTGCCTGCGAAGCTGTAAAACAGTCTTATGCAAAAGGTGACAATGATGAATTTGTTCTTCCTACAGTAATAGGCGGTGAAGAAAGCAGAATTCACGACAATGATGCAATCATCTTCTTCAACTACAGACCGGACAGGGCGCGCGAAATATCTAAAGCAATCAACTTTGAAGATTTTGACGGCTTTGACAGAAAAAAAGTTCTTAAAAATATTTGCTACGTAACAATGACAAGCTATAATGAAGATTTTACATTCCCTGTAGCATTTCCGAAAGAACACCTTGTAAACATTCTTGGCGATGTACTTGAGGCTAACGGAATAAAACAGTTCAGAACTGCAGAAACAGAAAAATATGCTCACGTAACTTTCTTCTTTAATGGCGGTATTGATGAACCTCAGCCTCATGAAACAAGGGTTCTTGTACCATCGCCAAAAGTTGCGACTTATGATATGCAGCCTGAAATGAGTGCCCCGGAAGTTTGCGAGAATGTACTTAAAGCTATTGAAAATCCTGAATACGGCTTTATTCTTGTTAACTTTGCAAACCCTGATATGGTTGGTCATACCGGTGTTCTTGAAGCAGCAACCAAGGCTTGTCATGTGGTAGATGAATGCGTAGGCAAAATTGCAGATGCATGTATTAAAAACGGTATTACAATGCTTTTAACAGCAGATCATGGCAACAGCGAAGTTATGGTTAATGCTGAAACCGGCAAACCGCAGACCGCGCACACTACAAATAAAGTTCCGTTTGTATTAATTAACGGTCCTAAAGATGTTCAGCTTAAGGATGACGGTGCTTTATGTAATATTGCACCTACTGTATTACAGCTGCTGGATATTAAAAAACCGGATGAAATGGAATGCGATTCTTTGATTAAATAGATTATATGGATGAAATATGACGACAACAAACAACTTAAACATAGATTTTTCTTTGAAAAAAAATAACGTTGATGAATTATTTTTTAACCTGTCTGAAAACCCTGACGGATTTAAAAATAAGGATTTCAGATATACCCTGAGCCTTATTTATCAGACAGTGGAAGATGAGTTTAAGGATGTTTTTCTCAGTCCTCATGCACCGGCAAGAAACACTAATTTCTATATGGTTAATGAAAACGGAAAACTTTCGTTTTTTATAACCCCTACAAATAATTTTGAATATTACCTGAAATCAAAAGGTTCATTGTTCCGCTTCAGACCGCAGGTTATGGAAAATGAAGTCGGCTATGCAATGAGCCTTGATCTGGTAATGGATTATTTTGGAGGTTTTGGCGATGTCGTTGATATGGATGCACTTACTCCGACATTTATCTATATGAATTCTCTTGCTCATTTTGTTATGAAGCTTATTGAGAAATTATATTTCATTCCTACTATAAAAACCAAAGGCTCAATGTTCAAAATTGTTTATGAACCAATTATCCCTAACCAGCAGGTCGCAAGAATTATTAACCAGTTTGAGGAAAATATTCCTGAGAAGCTTTTTATCAAAGGAGAAAAACCGCAAAACTTTGTTAATGATTTTATACATAATTATATGAATTATGTCATTTATAAATTCCTCGGGATAAAAGCATACAAGTTCAAAGATGTTAAGTCCGGAACTTATATGATTAAAGACCTTGAACAGCGTTCAGTTATGCGCGGAATAGATATTGCAGAAAACTTTTCACAATGGTTCGATGAGCTTTATCTGGGTAAATATGACGTTATCCCGTTCTTTAAGATTGAAAAACTCGAAGACGAATTATTTCAGCTTAAAGTACATATTAAAAACCGTAAAACTGATGAAAGTGTGCTTATTGATGAACTTTATCACAAAGATGAAATATTCGGAGCAAATTCTTCTGATATAGCAAAAATTGTTGAAAAACAATTAAATTACGCAATACGCTATATGCCGGAACTTGAGGATTTGTTTGAAGACGAAGATAAGCTGGCTCTGGATTTAAATCTGAATGAGGTTTATAAAATAATAACCCAGACTGCGTATTATCTTCAAAAAGCACAAATTGAGGTTATCCTCCCTAAAGAACTTGTAAATATTGTGGTTCCGCGTGCATCAATTAATGCAAAAGTAAAAGCTTCGCGTTCGCAGGATTTGGCAGATATTTTCAACAACTCATCTTCATCAAAAATATCTCTTGATGATATTCTTGATTTTTCCTACGAAATTGCTATCGGAAACGACAAAATTTCAGTGGAAGAATTCAACAAGCTTGTTGAAAACAGCAATGGTTTAATAAAATATAAAAACAAATACGTTTTGATTGACAAAGAAGAAAGCAAAAAAATCTTTGAGCAAATTGCCAAAGCAAACTTTAAATCAATGTCCAGAATGGAATTAATTCACGCATCTATGTCCGGACAACTTGCACAGTATGATTTTGACTACGATGATGCCTTTGCACGCGTAATACAAGATTTCACCAAGCCGATTGATGTTACCCCTCCTGAAACATTAAAAGGAGAGCTCAGACCTTATCAGCAAACAGGTTTGAAATGGTTATGGACAAACGTTTCAAAAGGATTTGGCGTATGTATGGCTGATGATATGGGATTGGGTAAGACAATTCAAATTATTTCACTCATTTTAAAAATGAAAGAGGAAGGAAGCTTAAAAAAACCTGTTCTCGTTATATGTCCTACAACTCTTATGGGGAACTGGATGAAAGAGCTTCAAATGTTTGCACCGTCTTTAGATGCTGTAATTTACCATGGTGCAGAAAGACAACTGGATGTTAAACATGATGTAATTCTCACTACATATGCCATTATGAGAATTGATGTTGAAGAACTCAAAAAACAAAGCTGGGGAATGGTTATTGTCGATGAAGCACAAAATATTAAAAACCCTGATACTGCCCAAACTCTTGCAATTAAAACTCTGAAAGCAGATGTTAAGGTTGCAATGACAGGCACCCCTGTAGAAAACAGATTGACAGAGCTGTGGAGTATTTTTGATTTCATCAACCAGGGTTATCTCGGCTCACTCAGAGAATTTCAAAAAAGCTATGCAATACCTATTGAGAGATTTAAAGAAAACTCACGTGCTGCAAAATTAAAAATGTCTGTGTCACCTTTTGTACTAAGACGTTTAAAAACAGACAAACACGTTATTTCAGATTTACCGGAAAAAATGGTACTCAACGAATACTGTTATCTGTCAAAACCTCAGGCTGTTCTTTACGAAAAAACTTTAAACGAAATGATGGAAAAGATAAGTTCATTCTCCGGCATAAACAGACGAGGAAACATTTTCAAGCTTATTACAGCATTAAAACAAATTTGCAACCATCCTTACCAGTTCTTAAAATCAGGAGAGATGGGCAGAGAACTTTCCGGAAAAATGGACAAATGTATCTCTACTGTCCAGAGTATTCTTGATAACGGAGAAAAAACACTTATCTTCACCCAGTACAAAGAAATGGGCGATATATTATGCAAGGTTATTGCTGAAGAATGCAGCACAGAACCGCTGTTTTTCCATGGGTCTTTAACAGTACCTCAGCGTGAAGAGTTAATTAACCGCTTCCAGAATGAAGAAGATTCAAAAGTTATGATACTTTCATTAAAAGCCGGCGGAACAGGTTTAAACCTTACAAGTGCAACAAATGTAATCCATTACGACTTGTGGTGGAATCCTGCGGTTGAAGATCAGGCAACCGATAGAACTTACCGTATCGGACAGGACAAAAATGTAATGGTTCACAGAATGATTACTTTGGGAACTTTTGAAGAAAAAATTGATGAAATGCTTAAGGCTAAGAAAGAACTTGCCGATTTAGCGGTTTACGAAGGCGAAAAGATTATAACAGAGCTCTCAGACGAAGAAATCTACGAAATCTTTACACTTTCAGCCTAAGTTTAATATTAAGAAAGCCGGCATTTTTAAGCCGGCTTTTTAATTAAAAGTCATATTTCTGACTGGATGAGTAATTGGTGTATTCTAACTTTTCATTACCTGCAAGAATATTTAAAAGGCTGGACGCACCATAAGCCGGACCGGAAGAATCCGGTGATAGCTTGCCATCTTTCATAACAGATACAGAATATACATCTCTGCCAAATTGATTTGGCATCTTGGTTCCATTGACATCAAAACGTATTATAGCACAGCGCTTGTTATACCAGATGCTGGTTTTATTTGTTCCATCAGGATTTTTTAAAGGTCTGCCATACTCATCAGTAGCAGTAACAGTTTGCTCAGCATAACAATCAGGATTATTATATTGGCTAATTGCAATAATTGCCCCGTTATTTAGTATTATTTTAGGCCAGTTCCCCATAGAGTCTGTTGCTCCGCTATTATCAGACGACAATCGCAATGATCCATATTTAACAGCATAATAATATTTACTGCAGCCTTTATCACTCTCAGCTTTACAAACCCTTGCACCGTTAAAATATTTAGAAAAAGCATCAACTGTCTGAATACTTGTATTATTCGGGTTAAACAGCAACGAGTTGTCACCGATAACGCCATAGTCAGACTGCGACTTTAATACTGCGTTTTGTATATTTGAATAAACAGCTTTTGTCCGAGAAACAAGCTCTTTATCCTGATTTTTTTGAATCAAAGCCGGCAGGGTTAGCGCGGCGACCACGCCGATAATCCCAAGAGTTATTAACACTTCTGCTAATGTAAATCCTGCTTGATAAAAGCCTTTTTTTGAAAAACTAATATACGGCTTTTTACTATGAATATTAGCAAAAGTATCTGTCGAAACGCCAGAAAGAGAGCTTAGATTACTTGCCCCCCCCCCGAAAGACTTGCTATAACTGAATTCTAACATATCTAATTCTCCTTTCTTTTATAATTATAACATATTGTATATAAAATTCAATATTATTCAAAGTAAAAATATGCAAATTCACTCGGGGCTTGAATTTTAAAAATTTTATTTTATAATATAGATATAAATTAGAAATACAAGATACGGAAAGGTGGTGAAAAAAGATGGCAGAAGTTAAAGTCGGCGAAAACGAATCTATTGAAAGTGCTTTAAGACGCTTCAAAAAGAAAATTCAAAAAGCCGGTATCCTTTCCGAAGTAAAAAAACGTGAAAGATATGAAAAACCGAGCGTAAAAAGAAAACGTAAATCTGAAGCTGCTCGTAAAAGAAAAGTTTAAGGCTTTTTAGAATATAAAAAAGAGGATGAAACATCATCCTCTTTTTTTAGTTTATAGATGTAAAACCCTTTTCCTTAAATTTTCCTATATAAACATCAGGATGATCTCTATCCCAGTTTATGTTATGTTTGATTACTTTTGCAGGAGAACCTGCAATAATAACATTAGGTTCATCAAATTTTGAATTTATAACAAAAGAATTCATCCCGACAATAGAGTTTTCCATAATTTTGACATTTTTAAAGAATGTAGCTCCATAACCTACCCAGGTATGTTTACCAATGTGTATTTCATTAACCTTAGAATTAAGAATTTCCCCTGTGTTTTTATCTAAAATTGTATGAAAATCATGATTCAACAAGCTGCAGTTCCAAGAAAACATGCAGTCTTCACCAATCGTTATTTTAGACTTTTTATCAGCAATTAAAAATATACTATGAAATGTAGAGCCGTCACCTATTTTTACTTCTGAGTCGGAAGTAAGCTCAAACCATTTTATAATCAAAAGAACATTATTTCCAATATCAAGCCTTGATCCACCTTTTAATATAATAGGACAACAAGTATACATATGTAAACTTGCACCTGAGCCAAGTCTAAAAACCTGACTTGAGCCCTCATTTAATTGAAATACGGCACCGACTACGCGACATTCCGGCTCAAAATGTGAGCTGCTATTGTTAACTAAAGAATTTTTATCTCCAACAGAAAAAGAAAAATCAATTTCGCATAAATCATCAAAAGTTAAACGATTATTGCAGCCATAAAATTCAATTAATCCGGAAAGTTTAGCAGAAGGGTTTATAAAAACTGTGTTATTATCACCATAAAAGCTTATTCTTAGAGGCTTAAGGTTGCCCCCCCCCCCCGAAAGACCTTTCACACAAGGGTTATCAAGAATTATTACCCTGTTATTATTCCCATAATCCTTTATTCTTATATTTTTAAACAGTGATTTTAATCGTTTATACTCAGGTGTAATTAATAAAAATTTTATTCCGCAGAATGATAATCTTTTATGTGTAAAGTTCTGCCCTCTGGATTTAAATAACATACATCTCCTGCTATTTTGTTTCAATAAAATTGGTATTTGGAATGTATTCTTGTGTGTGAATATCAATTTTATTAATAATTTTAGCACGTTTTTTGCGGAAAAGCATATCGACAAAAGCTTCTAAGCGTGTAATAAATCCGGCTTCACCGGTCTGTTCATCTATAGTAAGATGTAGAATAGGTTTATTAAAATGTTTTGCCTTTCTTACAATTCTTTCAATCATCAAGGAGTCCGGTCCGCAGCCAAAAGCATTAAGCGCAACTATACCGTCAATCTTGTTATCTTTAAGATAATGTCCGGCAGTACCGGTCATTTCATATTCATTTGCCCAGTAAAGGTTTTCGCCAAGAGCATTAATACCTTCCATCATCTGCTCTTTTGAAAGCTGGAGCGATGTATAAACTTTCACATCCATTTTTTCAAGTTTATCAATAATCTTCATAGAAGCTCTGTCATCATATATATTATATCCATGAGCAACCAGAGCAATCGAGATAGGATGTTCCTCGGAAGCACTTTCAATAAATACTTTACCCTGAAGAGCATAATTCATAGCTTTTTTATAACTCATACCGGATTTTGACATAATATGGAAATTATTATATGTACGCCATCCTGCTTTAGAAGCCTCTTTTATAAGTTTTTCATCAGTGATACCAAAAGGAGCAACAGTTTCTGCCAAAAACTCATATAAGCCTTGATTTTTTTCTGATTTGTCAAGTGTAGCTTCAATCATAGTAAAATCACGTTTCACAACATTTCTAATTAAATCAGGCAATCCTCTGATTTTAGAACAGTTATAAATTTTTGGAGCAATAGATTGTATAGACGGAACCAGAATTTTATCAACCCCTTTATCGAGCAGGTTAAGAATATGTCCGACATAAATTTTAATCGGAAGGCATGTTTCGGTAACGACAAGGGCGGAACCGCTTGAAAGTGTTTGTTTTGTAGTCAGGTCTGATAAAATAATTTTTATGCCAAGTGCAGAGAAAAATCCATGATAAAACGGATAATTATGATAAAAAGACATAGCTCTTGGAATACCTATTACTTTATCGTTATTTTGTGCCATTTTGTAATATCTCCCCGATTTACGATTTTACTACCATTATAATACTTCAAAAGAAAAAATTTTAAAAGGGAATGCAATAAATCTTAATATTATATGCAAATATTGAAAAATAGTTTAAGAAACGTTATAATAAAATATAAGACAATTGAAAGGGTATGCAAAACGTGAGAAGTATTGTAAATACGGAATTTCGCTTAAAGGGGGGGGGGCTTAGCAAATAAGCATCTTACCTCTGCTGCATTACTTTTACACTTAAGCTGTCTTTCAAAAAAACAACTTGTATTTCTCTTTTATTTTTGTGTTTATTACTGGCTTCCGCCATAAATCAACAATTATGAAACCGGCAATTTCTAATTGATAAGATTAAAACAGGAGGCTAAATATAAGTGAGAAGATATTACAAAACTAATAGGGAAAACGCATTTACCCTGGCAGAAGTTTTAATTACGCTTGGGATTATAGGTGTTGTTGCGGCGATGACACTGCCTGCAATTATACAAAATTATCAGCAAATGGTATTGAGAAACCAGTTTAAAAAGGCATATGCAATATTGTTTAACGGAATAAAGCAAGCGCAGGCCAATATGGGTTACCCTGTCGAATGTTATTATTGGGACAGTGGTCAAGTATGCGAAGAAGTCTGTGCTGAAATGGATCCCGTTTATAATACCTGCAATAAGTATATATGTGCCGATGGCAGTGAGCTGCCCGGAGAGCAGAACGGACCTCGTTCTGACTGTCCTAATTTTGAGGAAGAATTATTTAATAAAGTATTTAAAACAATTAAATTCTGCCAGAATAACGCTTTAAAAAACGGCTGTCTGACTGATGCCTATAATGGTACTGATAAGATAAAAGAAAAACAGAATCCTGACAGCACATATCCGCCAAATCCTTCAAGTGACTTTAGTGACAGCAATATAAAGACAAAATACTCCAGCTGGCTTCTGGTAGATGGAACATTAATAATCAAATATGGAAATTTTGGAAATGTAAATCATCCAATTTACACGATTGATATAAACGGGCACAAAGGTCCAAACAGATGGGGATATGACATTTTTACATTCAAACTTAAAGGTAATAGCAAAAACGGAATTATGAACCTTGAAGGACAATCTTATGCCACTGAAAAAGGCGGGAAAAGTACAACCAATATGATACAGGAAATGTATAAATAAACATTTGTTTGTGTTAATGTTGAGTTTATGAAAAACAAGAAAGGAAAAGTTGCAGTTGCAATGAGCGGCGGAGTAGACAGTTCTGTCACTGCGCAGCTTTTATTGCTTGAAGGCTATGATGTCATAGGGGTCACCGGCAAAATGGTTAACACAGATGCTGCAAATATTGTATGTAAAAATGCAGCAGAAGTTGCAGCCAAACTCGGAATTAATCATTATATTCTTGATGTGACTGAAAAATTTCAAAAAGATGTTATCGACTATTTTGAAACCTCATATAAAAAAGGAGAAACCCCAAACCCTTGTATTATGTGTAACCAATTTATAAAATGGGGTGAAATATTCAAATACTCTACAGAAGTATTAGGAGCTGATTTTTTTGCAACCGGACATTACGCTGATATAAGATACAGTAACGGAATTTACAAACTTTATCCGGCAAAGGATGAACATAAAGATCAGTTGTATTTTTTATACAGAATTGGACAAAAAGAACTTTCAAAAACACTTTTCCCGCTCCATAAATACGAAAAAAACAGAGTGAGAGAGTTAGCCCAGGAATACGACCTGCCTTCAAAATCATCAAAAGAAAGCCAGGATATTTGCTTTATTCAAAAACCAAACACAACAAAAAAATACCTTATAGATAAATTTGGAATAAAAAAAGGCGATTTTGTAGAATTTAAGACAGGCAGAAAGCTTGGCGGACACGATGGAAGTTATCAATACACCATCGGGCAGCGAAAAGGTATAGGTATTGCGGCACCTTATCCGCTTTATGTAATAGATATTGACGCTGAAAGAAATATTGTTTATCTCGGCAGAAATGAAGATAACTTTAGAACAGAATTAACAATTGAAAACATCAGCCTTTCCTACCCGCTTAAAGAAAAAGAATTTGATGCAATGGTTAAAATTCGTTATAACATGGACGCCAAAAAAGCCAGAGTTGCAATAAGCGATAATATGGCAGATATTGTCTTTTATGAGCCTGTAAACTCTGTTACCAAAGGTCAGGCCGGAGTGTTTTATGATATAAATGACGGTCATCTGATAGGCGGCGGAATAGTAAAATAAAAACGTTTTTTACCTTTACTTTTATTTTTCAGGGGCTTAACATGACAATAGAATAGGGAGAAATTTATTATGTATAATCCGAAATCACACAAAGCCGAAGAATTTATCAATCATGAAGAAATTCTTGATACTTTAAAATATGCAGAAGAAAATAAACACAATGTTGAATTAATTGACAAGATATTAGAAAAAGCCAAACAAAGAAATGGTCTTACCCATAGAGAAGCTGCAGTTCTGCTTGACTGCGATATTAAAGAAAAAAATGAAGAAATTTTTAAACTCGCAGAACAAATAAAAAAAGATTTTTATGGCAACAGAATTGTTTTATTTGCACCGCTTTATCTGTCTAATTACTGTGTGAACGGATGTGTATACTGCCCTTATCACAAACAAAACTGCCACATTCCGCGTAAAAAGCTTACTCAGGAAGAGATAAGAAAAGAGGTTATTGCCTTACAGGATATGGGGCACAAAAGACTTGCTATTGAAACAGGGGAAGACCCTGTTAACAACCCTATTGAATATATTCTGGAATCAATAAAAACCATCTATAGCGTAAAACACAAAAACGGTTCTATCCGCAGGGTTAATGTAAACATTGCAGCTACCAGCGTTGAAAATTACAAAAAATTACATGATATAGGCATTGGAACATACATATTATTTCAGGAAACCTACAACAAAGAAAGCTACGAAAAGCTTCACCCAACCGGTCCAAAACATAATTACGCATATCATACAGAAGCAATGGACAGAGCAATGGAAGCCGGCATTGATGATGTAAGTCTTGGTGTATTATTCGGACTTGAGCTATACAGATATGAGTTTGCAGGTTTAATGATGCACGCAGAGCACCTTGAAGCAGCATTCGGAGTAGGTCCTCACGCTATAAGCGTTCCAAGAATAAGAAAAGCTGATGACATTGATCCTTCAGCCTTTGATAACGGAATAGATGATGATACCTTCGCCAAAATAGTTGCCTGTATTCGTATAGCAAAACCTTATGTTGGCATGATTATATCAACCCGCGAAACTGAAGAATGCAGAAAACGCCTGCTTCACCTTGGAGTTTCCCAGATCAGCGGCGGTTCTAAAACAAGTGTAGGCGGCTACTTTAATCCTATGCCAGAAGATGAAAATTCTGCACAGTTTGATGTATCAGACAGACGCCCGCTTGATGAAGTGATAAGATGGCTTATGGAATTGGGATACCTGCCGAGTTTTTGCACATCCTGCTACAGAAACGGCAGAACAGGCGAAAGATTTATGGAAGTTTGCAAAAGCCAGCAAATCCATAATTTCTGCCACCCTAACGCAATCTTAACATTAAAAGAATACCTTGAAGACTACGCTTCTCCTGAAACTAAAAAGATTGGTTATGAACTTATTGACAAAGAAACAAAAATAATCGAAAATGAAAAAATAAGAGAAACAGTTGAAAAAGATTTAGTAAAAATTGAAGCAGGAAGCAGAGATTTTAAATTTTAGCAAGGAGATTATATGAAAAAGCAGGCATTCACTCTGGCAGAAGTTCTGGTTACGCTGGGTATAATCGGAATAGTTGCTGCGCTTACTTTACCGACAGTGATAACATCTACCAAAGAGAAAACTGCGACATCACAATTGAAAAAGACATATTCTGCACTCCAACAGGCATTTCTCTCAGCACAGGAAAAATACGGAGATATTTCAAACTGGGGTATCTCAATGGAAGAAAACGGAGGCGGTGAACAGGTACTTTTGAATTATTTTTCTCCATTCATGAAAAAAGTTAAAACCTGCAAAAACGGTTACGGCTGTTTCCCGAATGTTACCTATAAAAATATTGACGGAACAAATTATCTTAACTGGAATATACTTAACGATCGTTCTGCAATGATTTTAAGTGACGGGACAATGGTTATGTTTAATACTTCAGCAGCCAAGGATTACAGTAAATACGGACAAATATACGTTGATGTTAACGGAGCCAAACCGCCAAATCAGGTTGGAGTTGACTTTTTCTATTTTTACATTTTCGATAATGCTATTGTTCCTGCCGGAGCTCCAAGATATTACGGTGATGAATTTTTTATGGAAAAATGTGTAAAAAAAGCCGGTTTTGCCTGTGCCGCCTGGGTCATTTATAATGAAAATATGGACTATCTTCACTGCTCTGACTTAGGCTGGAGCGGAAGAAAAAGATGTCCTAAAAAATAAGTTACAGCTTTATACATTTTATAAAAAATTTTGTCAGAAGAGGAAACCGGTATAACCTCAAACCGGAAAGTTTTAATGCCTTGCCATCTTTTGTTGCAACTGTAAGAGAGGTTCCGGCTTTTTCAAGAATTTTGCCTTGCATGCCGGATTTATTAACGATTTCAACCTGATAAGGATTTATGATAAAGAAATTATTTCCGTATTGAAAATAAGTTTTAAGCCATGGATGAAATGCTCTGATACGATTCAAAAGCTGTTGTGAGTTTTCCTTTTCAAAATTAAGCGTCATATCCTCAGGTTTAACATTAGCATAGTAAGATGCGGCCTTTTCATCCTGTTCAATCGGAATAACAAAACCGCCCTCAAGTTTTTCAAGAAGATTAGCACATAAAAGCCGCGCCTGAAAAACTGTCTTATTTTTCAGTTCCTTACCTGTATCTCCGGGAAGAATATCAATCTCTTTCCTTGCAAGAACAGGACCGGCATCAAATCTTTCATTCATCAAATGAAATGTTACACCGGAACGAGTTTCTCCATGAAGAATTGTCTGTAAATAAGGGTTTGGACCTCTATATTCCGGCAGAAGTGACGGATGTACATTTACTGTTCCTATAACCGGTATATCAATAATATTTTTCTCTATTTTTTCAGCCCATGAGCCGACAAGAACAACATCAATATTTTCTTTTATCAGAAATCTTTTAAACTCTTCCGAATTTGCACTTTTAAACGGCAAATCCTTTATTTTATGCTTTTTTGCAAAAGTAAGAGCCGGAGAGCTCTTGAAAAAATCACAGAGCAGACGAAGCCAGGGAGCAAGAGAGGTCCTTTCATAACGAAATATTCCTGCAATTTCAGCATTTGCAAGCATTGAACCTCTTATCAGGTTCAAAAGCATTTCACCTTTCCCTAAAATAACTACCCTAAGTCCCACTTACTCTTCCCTTTTTTACTGTTTTGAATAATAATCTTTTTCATATCTTCCGAGATTGAAACATTTTGCAATGCCATATGATACTTCCTCAAAAGCGCAATATTCTCCTGCTCTTCAAGAAGGTTTCTCTGCGGCGGAAGTTTAACATTTTTTTTAACCTTTTCAAATCCGCTCGGCGCATTTTTATTCATAACCCTGTAGATAATTTCATCAATATCTGAACCGCCCATAGAATACATAGATGCGACTTCAGCAACAGTTGCTCCCTGCGGGAGCTTATACAGCCAGTTAACAGTTAAAATGTCACCTTCCGAAATATTATGAATTCCTTTTTGGTGCGGAGTATACATAATATCAGTTTTGTAAGGACTGTGTCCAAGTCCTATGGCATGACCTATTTCATGCAAAATAGTATGGTAAACCTCACTCTCATCTCCATATGAACTGTGAATAAGCCCATCGGTCAGTCCTATTGCAACCTCTGCACCATAAAGTCTGTTTGCTCCGTCAAAAGAGAAATAACAGTGTCCTAAAGCCTGCCTTTCAACTCTTTTCCAATCAATATTTACATTAGATTCCAGCAGTGTCGGAACAACCGTAAATGAAACCCTTCCCTTTGTAGCATTCTGCCAGGCATCCAGAGCTCTCTTAACAAGTTGTTTGTACTTATAATCCTCTCCCTGCTTTGAGTAAAACTTCATCGGCGCAATATAGACCTTTAAAGGCATAAAAGTCCATCTCATAAGCCTTCCGTTTTTTAAAGATTGTGAAACATAAGTCTTGCTCTGCATATTTTTATTGTATAATAAAAAGCGAAACTACACAAAACTTTTAACATGGGATATTATACAGATTAAGGAGGATATATTAATGAATATTATGCAGATTATGAAACAAGCTCAAAATGTGCAGGCAAAATTAAAAGCTTCACAGGAAGAACTTGCAAAAATGGAGATAACCGGAGAAGCTGCCGGCGGTGCAGTAAAAGTTATCTGCGATGGACAGGGCAGATTTAAATCTATTAAATTAAATGCAGAAGCTCTTTCTATCAGTTCAGAAACAGCAGAAGAACTTGAAGATGTAATTACTGTTGCAATTAACCAGGCAAGCGAAAAAGCTTCTAAAGAAATGGAAGCAAAAATGAAACAGGCAACAGGCGGCTTAAACATACCGGGATTAGGTTTCTAATGATTTATCCTAAATCTATTGCAACATTAATAGAACATTTTCAGAAATTCCCGTCTGTAGGTCCAAAATCGGCCCAACGTATGGCATTTTATCTATTAAGAATGCCAATGGGAGAGGTACAGAAATTCGCTCAGAGTATTGTTGAAGCAAAGGCAAATACTCACACCTGTGAAGTATGTTTTAACCTTTCTTCAACAAGCCCTTGCGAAATATGCCAGTCCACAAAGCGTGACCGTTCAACAATATGCGTGGTTGCAGAAACAAAAGATTTGATTGCAATAGAAAAAACAAATGAATTTAAGGGATTATACCATGTTCTCCAAGGTCTTATTTCCCCTATGGACGGAATTGGAGCTGATGATATACGAATAAAAGAACTCCTCAACAGGTTAACTGATGAGGAGGTAAAAGAAGTTATATTGGCACTCAGCCCTTCTGTAGAGGGTGAGGCTACCAGTCTTTACTTAAGCAAACTAATAAAACCTTTTGGCATAAAGATTTCCAGAATTGCATTCGGTCTGCCAGTGGGAGCAGACCTTGAGTATGCTGATGAAATTACAATCGCCAGAGCGCTGGAAGGCAGAAGAGAAATTTAAAGAGGATTTTATAAATTATAAAGCTCTAAATTAAAAATCCGGACCTTTTTTAGTCCGGATTTTTACTATTCAAGAAGCCAAGTCTGATACATACAATTTCCTGAAGGACACCAGCGTCGTTTTTCCATGATGTCTGCCCAAGGAAGTATCATATCTGCACTTTCAATATAATTGGCATTCTTATTTTTGCTTGTTGCAAATTTCATAACAAAACGATCTTTACCAAGTTTATTTGGTTTCTTTTTACCGTTAACATCAACAATAACAGGAAATTCAACATTTGAATATAAATACCAGCCCATTCCAGAACCATCGACAAAAGCATAGCTTGCTTCATCATTTGAACATCCTACCCAGTTATTCGCTTCTGAACTAACACAAGCTTGTTCGCCTTCATCAAGTTCCCAACAATCAGAAGCATTGTTATCAAAACATGTTCTGGTAGCTTTAAAATACTTTGCAATATTTTTAAAATTTTCACCAATATTAGGGGAAGTCATCGTACCGGTTCCATCATCAACAACTGAAGATGTATCAAGATATTCCTCTGCAGCCTGCATTCTTAAAAAGGCTTGGGATAATGAACTGTAGGCTTTTTTATAAGCAACTTTAAACTCCTTATCCTGAGTTTTATTTATCATTGCAGGCAATGTCATAGCCGCAACAACTCCTATTATACCCAGCGTTATTAATACCTCGGCTAACGTGAAGCCTGGTTTAACGTTTTTTTGTCCGGCGGTGCTAAATGGCTCGA
>HF989734.1:111941-121371 GCA_000431315.1 Brachyspira sp. CAG:484 | reverse complement strand
TTCGTTTTGCGTTCCCTTATGTTTTTATTTACGGATAAGAGAATGTAAAACTTTAATTTTTTATCCTATGTTTGTAACATATCTTAACATTTTAGGCGGAAACCTGCTGAAATCAATCATTTTTTTAGAGGATATTATTTTAAAACAGAGTTGAGTTTTTGTATAACATAGCCAAGAGCACCTTTTTGGGCGTCAAATACAGATTCACAGTCCTGGCAGGCTTTTGTATAAAAATCTTTGTCAGAAAGGAGTTGTTTCATGGAAAGTTCCAGCTCTTTTCCTGTATTCACTACTTTGCCAGCATTTGTCCTGCTTAATATTTCATAAATATCTTTAAAGTTATGGATGGAAGGTCCTGAAAGTGCAGGTTTATTATATATAGCGGCTTCAAGGGGATTATGACCGCCGGTTTTGTTAAAGCTGCCTCCTATGAAAGCGAAGCTGCATATGGAATACATTTTACCTAATTCTCCAAGAGTATCCAGAATAATAATATCTTTTTCCTTAAAATTATCATTTGATGAACGTAGTCCGTAAGACAAGCCTGTGTCTTTTACAAGGGTTTCAACATTTGACGTTCTTTGCAGATGCCGCGGGGCTATTAATAACTTTATATCAGGGAATTCCTTTTTCAGGTTACTAAAAGCAGTCAGAATAATTTCATCTTCACCTTTATGTGTGCTTCCTGCAATAATTACCCGATAACCTTCCTGTCCAAGTTTTATATCAGCATCTCGTTTTTGAATATCAAATTTTAGATTACCCATTACTTCAACTTTTTCACTGCCAGCGCCAAGTTCAAGTATTTTATCTGCATCTTCTCTGCTTTGCATCAAAAATGCCGTAAAGTTTTTAAATACCTGTTTAAAAAATATTTTTGCAAGTTTGTATGTTTTGAATGTTGAATCGGAAATTCTTCCGTTTATTACAATTAAAGGAATATTTTTCTTTTTACAGGAATATGCAAAATTAGGCCATAGTTCTGTTTCTGCAATCAGAACTGCTTGAGGATGAAGTTTTTTTAAGAATTTATCTGTACAATGCGGTATATCAAAAGGAAAATATGTTATATAATCGGCGATTCCTGCAAATTTTTTATGTGCAATTTCCTGACCTGTCTTTGTTCCTGTAGTTAGTACAAGCTTGTACTCAGGAAAAGAGGTTTTTATTTGTTTTGCAAGGTTTTCAAGTGCAATAACTTCGCCAACTGATACACCATGCAGCATTATCACTTTATCTTCAGACGAAATCGGCATGTTCTGGTTTGCAAATTTTTCTTTCCAGCCTGCTGATTTGCGGCTCATAAGCCTTTCCGTATAATAAAACGGCAGAGAAATATAAAAAGCTATACCTGATAAAATTCCATATAAAAACATCATCTCGCATTAATTATATAACAAAAAATTTAAACAAATAACAATTACTGCAATATTTTTCCAGCAGAATAACTATTATTGACATTGACTTGAAAACTCTGTAATATTAAGGTATGGCAATCGTTTATTTAAGTTTAGGTTCAAACAAAGGCGACCGTATAGGATATGTTCAGCAGGCAACAAGTCTTATCGGTGCGCTTGATAATGTTAATATTATAAGGACTTCGGCTTTCTATGAATCAGAACCATGGGGGATGGCTTCGGAAACCTGGTTTGTTGATGCGGTTGTTGAAATAAAAACTTCTCTATCTCCAAGAGAACTGCTTGAAGCTTGCAGAAGAATTGAAACGCAGCTGGGACGGGAAAGAGATGAAAGTAAAGAGGGGTATTTAGACAGAACTATAGATATTGATATTTTATTCTATGGAAAAGAGATTATTAATGAGCCGGATCTGGTAATACCCCATAAATATCTACATTTAAGAGCATTTACGCTAGTGCCGCTGCTGGAACTTATTCCTGATTTTGAACATCCTGTTTTGCATAAATCTATTATGGATTTACACAGTGATTTAGAAAATCCGGAGATGGTATTTTTATATGGTACAAGAGTTGAAATGTAGGATTGCGGTTGTCGGAGGCGGTCCTGCGGGCTGCTTTTGCGCAGCACAATTGCAGGATAAATTCGCTGTGACTGTGTTTGAAGCAAAATCCCCGTTAATTACACTTTTGCCTACAGGCGGAGGACGGTGTAACCTCGCTCATGCCGAATATGATTTCAGAGAGCTTGCTAAAAATTATCCGCGCGGAGAAAAATTTTTATATTCAGTTTTCTCTCGTTTTTCTACTGCTGATACCATTGAGTTTTTTGAAAAAATCGGGGTTGATACATATATTCAGGACGATATGAGGATTTTTCCCGTATCAAACAGTGCAAAAGATGTACGGCAAAGGTTTCTTGCCTCACTAAAGCAAACGAAATTTATAAAAGAATATGTTTTGAGAGTTGATAGAACAGAATGTGATTTTAAAGTTGTAACTGATGCCGGATGCTATCATTTTGATAAAGTTATTATAGCAGCAGGCGGTCACAGAGGTTATGATATTGCCAGACTTCTCGGGCACAATATTATTGAGCCGCGTCCGGCTCTTGTCGGCTTGAGAACAAAAGAAGATTTTTCTTCAATAAGCGGTGTTTCGATAAATGATGTTCTTTTTACTCACAAAGGTATCTCTGGTCCTGCTGTTTATAAAATATCGTCATTAAAAGCGCGTGAGAAATTCCCGTATAAGATTAAATTTAACTTTACCGGTGATATTGATTTGCAAGCAGAACTTAATCGAAATCCGCATAAAAGTATTAAAAATTTACTTTCTGAATTTGTGCCAAAATCATTTGCAGAATTTGTCCTTATCCGGCTTCAAATAAATCCGGATGAAAAGTCACACAGGATTAATGGCAAGACACGTGATAAAATTCTTTCAGCATTTCAGAATTTTGAAATTACCGCAGTAGGTACAGTTCCTGATGGCGAAGTTGTGACCTCTGGCGGAGTTGATTTAAAAGAAATAAACCCGAAAACAATGGAGTCAAGGATTGTTCCGGGTATTTATTTCTGCGGTGAAGTTATTGATGTTGACGGATTTTGCGGAGGCTTTAACCTCCAAAACTGCTGGTCAACTGCATATATCGCAAGTATTTCTATTGCCAGCCTCTTGCCTTAAAATTCATATTTCGCATATTAACTTTTAATTGATTTATAACATTTTCATCTTTGAAGCTAAAGCCGTCTGATGCAAATTTGATACTGCATTTATAATCTGTCCAGGCTGCTGAATTTTTCGGGCAGTCAGGAACTGTACTGAAATAGCATATAGGTGTTGAGCAGCTGACACTAGAATTAATCTTCAAACTTCTTAAATTCAGGATAGAATATCTGATATAATAACCATGGGTGTATAATTTAAAGAATTGTTTTGGAGATTCGGCTTTGTGTCCCCCATTTGAACGCCCGTTGTCCTGAAAAATTCCGTAAGTTCCGTCTTTTAGTCTAAAATAAACACCGTTAGTATAAGAGCTAACTTTTTCATAATAGCATTTATTTCTGTCATAACAAGGTTCATATGCCAGCTGAAGATATTTTGCTAATCTTTTAAAATATTCATCATCAGCTTTATCCGGATTATCTATAGTCCAGTCTTCTAGTCTTCCATATTCGTTTTCTGCCATTTGCAAGGCATTTGCAAGAGTGCTGTAATCCTTTTTAATCTGTACTTCTGCCGCCTTCCTCTCATAATTTGTAATAAGCTGCGGCATTGTCATAGCAGCAACAATACCAATAATCCCTAAAGTAATTAAAACTTCCGCTAATGTAAACGCGGATTTACAGGATAATCCAGAAGCGTGAGAATGCCCGCCGGCGTTACCTAAGCCCCCCCCCCCTTCTCAGGAATGAAGCTATAACTTCTTTTTGCATAGAAATCTCCTTTCATATTTCATATATTATTATAAAATATGAAGTCATATTTTTCAAGTATAAGGAGTTATGCAGCCTTAGCTGAGGATGTTTCTTTTTTAGCCTGTTCCATTACCTTATATTCTTTATTATTCGGCAGAATATATCTCATTGCTATCATCATAAGCGGTACTGCAACCCCGAGTGCACCAACGCAGATACCCATATTCTTTAATACGGCACTTCTTTTGCTGTTAATTACTTTTTTCAAATATTCATCCATCTTATCTACAGGAGCCTTGTTATAAAGTTTTTCAAGATTATCTTTCAATGCTTTAAATTCGTTTATGTCAAGATATGCTCTTGTATCAATTATTTCGGTTTTCTTGGAGTTTTGTTTTAATGTCTTAATAACATCAGCCTTTTTCGCCATCTTAACAATAAAGTTTTCAGGGTTTTCATGGATAAAGTTATAAATATCCAGATCTGTCGGCGTTCTGTGTAATTTTTCAGCAAGGTTATTGAATTCATCAAGACTTGTTTTAAATGTTCCTAACTTAAACGCATTTTTCAAATCTTTGCTTTCAATAATTCTTGAATCAAGTTCAATTGGAACTTTAGATTTCTTTTCAAGATGCTTTTTGATAATATCTCCGGCAAAGTACATAAATGCCCAGGTGCCGCCTTCTTTAATTGTATAGTTAATAAACTCCTGTTTGCTTTCGGAATTTCTTAATCTTTCTTCTGTGATAGCGCCGTCAAGAAGCATCATATTTTTTGCCGGATTAAACATAAATTCCTGCAACGAACCGCCAAAAGGAATTTGTTTTCCTTTGTTATCTTTATGAACGCCTCTGAATGCTTGAGGAGTTTTCTGCTCAATATTCACGTGCTGCTTGTTCTGGTTAGAGTTTTGTTTTAATTTTTCTTTTGCCTCGTTAAGTCTGTATTTCTGTCTAAATTTTGTAAGCCATGTATAAGCACCTATTGCGGCTATAGTTGAAAATGCAAATTTCCCTAATGCAAGATTTTTTGTATAATTAGGGTTTTTAGATGCTTTAATTATACTTTGTTTAATCTTTTCTGTAGGTGCTTTTTCTATAGCTTTTGCAAGAATATCCTTGTTTTTAAGGTTTCTTACATCAAATTTCGGATCAATTCCCAACACTTTGTATAAAGTTAAGTCAGTGACTTTTTTGAAAAAAGGAATTGCGCCAAGCCATATTGCCTGTGTTCCGAATTCATCTATAAATCTGTCTTTTCCCTCTACATCCTGGCCTGTAACATATGAACCTGCTGTTAAGCCTACACTGTTTGCAACGTCTTTAATTGCAAGGGGTAATAATGATGTGTTGCTTCCTAATTGTGAGTATATTTTGCTTGTAATTCCGCTTATCATTTTTATCTGTGTCCTTTTCCTTTTGAAATCCTGTGCAAGATTGCACAAAATTTCCTCAATCTGTGTATTACAAGCCCCAGATTAAATTCATAAGTCTGACGATTGGGGCATTCGCCTTTATGATTGAGTTTCGTCGGAAATTTTTTGTCATGTTCTCTAACCTTTCACTTTTTTATTAACACTGATGAAAATTTTTATTGCTCTTTTTTATTGTATTTTTTACGTTTTTTAACAAAAAGAAGACCTTTTTTTCAAAAGGCCTTGTTTATGAATTTATTTTTTATTCTCGACAAAAGTAAGTGTCTTATTTTTTAAACAAGCCCTTTTATATTACTCACTATACGTCGGTATTGAATGCAAATTTTCATCGTTCTATTATTATAAATAAAAAAATTTCTCTTGTAAAGCCTTTATTGCAAAATATTCTCTACTCTGCTAATATTTTGTTCAGGGAGAGAGAAATGGCTTTATTTATAATATCTTTTTTGCTCGTTTTCGGAGCGTCATATTTTATAGCAATAAGTTTTGAACAGAAAAGTTTTCTTAAATTTTTTATTTATTTGTTACTAACGGCTTTTGCTGATGTCGTGTTAACCTTCGAGATACTTTCGCTGTTTTCGGCTATTTCTATCCCCGGAATTTTTATTTTAAATCTGTTATTGGCTGCGGGAGGTGCCGGCTTGTGGCTGAAAAGAGATAAACCTATGCCGGAGTTTCATGTAAAGCCGTTTATTAAAACCATATGGCATTCACTTTTGCTGGATAAATATTTGCTTGTATTGGGCTGTGCTTTTTTATTTATGTGCGGGGTTTCTTTATGGCTGATTTCTTTTATGCCGGTCGTTAATCCGGATGCTGAGGCATACCATGTTGTGCGAAGCCTATTCTGGATTTCCCAGCATAATCTTAATCACTTCAACTATGCAGATATTAGGGCAATTGTAATGCCTATTAATTCTGAAATTTTATATGCCTGGCTCTTAATTTTTTTGAAAAAGCAGATGTGGTTTGGGGCTGTGTCATTTTCAGGCTTTTTGCTTACCCTTTTTTCCTTATGGGGAATACTTTCAAATATAGGTTTATCTGTTAGGCGCAGGCTCTGGATTTTGTTAATACTTTCATCCTTTTCTTCGGTTATTGTCCAAATTTCAGGTACTGAAACCGATATTATCATAGCAGGTCTTGTCTGTGCAAGTATGTATTTATTCTGGGAGTACCTTAAGAAGGGGAAAGGCTTTCTTGTATTTATGTCAACATTGGCATATGCTCTGGCTGTTGGAACAAAAACCCCTGCAATAATGCTTATTCCCGGTGTCGGGTTATGGATGGCAGGTTTGGCGTTTTATTATTATAAAAAGGAATTTTATAAACCTTTGTTATATTTTCTGGGTTTTTCACTGTTGAATTTTATAGTGTTCTCATCATATAACTATGTGTTGAACTTCATTGATTTCGGGAATATTGCGGGCTCAAAACCTTTTATGACTGTTCATGCGAATCAGGATGGCTTGATTGCGCTTCCGGCAAACTTTATAAAATATATATTTATGTTCTTTGATTTTACAGGTTTTCGCTGGAATGAGTATGTCGGGAATTATATTTATGAATTTCGTGAAAGTATTCTATCGACATTCGGGCTTGCAGGAGTAAGTGAGGGGTTGTATTCTATAAAGCTTGAATATCTTAATCAAACTCTGCTTGAGCCTATGATGGGTATGGGTATTCTCGGGTTTTTGGTTTTTCTTCCATGTTGGGTTTTCTCTTTTATTAAGCCGCTTTTTTCGCATAAAAAACAGGCATGGTTAATTTTTTCTTTTGCTGTTGTTTTATTTGCAGCCATTGCAGTTATGTCTGTTCAAATTGCATATATGATATTTTCCATACGATTTTTAACTTCATTCTGTATTGTGGCCTCTCCTGTTCTGGCTTATTCATATTGTAAAAAAAATAATCCGGGTAAATTTATAATCGTATTTTTTGCATTATTCTATCTTATTTTTGTTTCAACAAATCTTTGGGGGCGTTCTGCCTATAAAATTTCTAAATATATAAAACGCGGAGCTTCAATATCCAGAGTTAGAGAGATTGCGCATTGTTCCGGATTTTATAATGCTGTTGAGAAAAATCCAAACCTTATCAGTAACTATCCGATATTAAATGAGGCTTGTCTTATACGTGATAATATTAAAAAGTTTGACAAAAGGAATAAAATTCTCTTCCTGTCAAATGTGTCAGAGTCTATTCTTGCAATCAAACTGCTTCAATTTGAAGGCTATGATATAGATTTTGATATTGTTGAAAATTCTAATAATATTGATTTTGATAAATATAACCTTATTTTTGCAATAGGAGATATGCAGGGGGCAACAAATGTTATAAACTTTGACAAAGCCGGCTCTGATTTTAAATATATTGTGGATGGGGCAATATGCGGATATTTTGATGCAGAGGATAAGCTTATCCAAACAGCCGGTAAAAGCCCTTATAAGGTAGTTTGCTCGCTGGAACCGTTATTTTTTAAATTTAAAGGCTATAGACCGTATAGTTCATTTTTCTATGAAGAAAAAGAAGATGGCAGAGTTGTAAATGTAAAATTTATGTTTTACGAAAATACAAAAAATCCGGTAATCAAAAATTAAGCTCTGTAATCAAGCTTTTTCCCCTGATTTTTGTTTAGCATGCCCTGAGCCTGTGCTTTTATAGAACGAGCCCGGGAAGCAACTCTATAGTCCTGATCCGATGGATCAGACGGTGCCATTGCCGAGCGGATAACAGTATTTGCATCATCAATAGTTTTTTTCGGATTAGCAGGGTTTAAGGATGGCATTTTTATAGCAACATGACCACCTACGGGTATACCATCCGCATTTTTTTCAATAACAATAGCTCCGGCAAGAGCACCGCCTGCTGCTTTATGTGCAGCTTCATGCGCATAAATTTCGTTATAATTCTTATTGATTAAATCCTGTTTTTGTTGATTTTTCTGCCGGCTTTGCTGACTTAAAAATGAAGAATAAAGAGCGCCAAAACCTACACTGCCAATCATTTTATACTCCTTCTATCCACTACAAAAACATTATACTACTTTTGTAACATTAATGCAATAGTTTATTAAAATTAATTTAAATAAATATTGATAAGACCTGGTAAAACAGTATTTTGAGGTAAAAAGAACTTACAAAAGGAGATTTTTCAAAGTTTCAAAACCCTGAAATCGCAACTATATTCATTAAAAAAGACGCCTTTAGAGCGTCTTATTCTAAAATGGTACTCCCAGGGGAATTCGAATCCCCGTCTACACCGTGAAAGGGTGTTGTCCTAGGCCTCTAGACGATGGGAGCCTGTATTATAGGGTAACTTCCTTAATTCTGCGCCCGTTCCATTTTGATGCAAACATTGTTGTTACATCCCTTCTGGTCCGGTTCGCCCCCTTTCCACGTTTTCTATAATACCAAAACAAAATTTCTTGTCAACTATTTTTTTTATTTTGGAAGATTTTTGAAATAATCTGGTTCATTTATTGCTTTATAAGTACAACTATATCCATTTATCGAAGAATTTGACACTGCATCACAAACTCCGGTTCCCCACCATTTTGCGTCAGGGTTTCCTAATGGTATTAGTTTTCCCGAAGGTGAAATTTCAAAAACAAAAACATCATGCCCAAATCTATTTGGTTTTTGAGTAAAACCATTAATGTCTACACCAATTAAGAAACGTCCCATGCTAGCTGCTTGTGTGCCCTGTTCAAATAAGATGGTAGTTCCATTGTTTGTTATTAATACTCCATCATCAAGGTATCCAAAGTTAATGGATTTTCCGTTATATGATTTGTAAATCTCCATATTCCATATATCATCTTCCGTAGGAGATAATTTTATACACCCTTTTGTATTTATATTAACGTTTCCGCAATCCTTAATTATGTGATAATATTCTTTTAAACAATCACTAAGTTTGTATTTGTTAGAAAAATTGTTGGGGATTAGCTCTAAACCATTATCAGCATGGATTTTAAGTATTACCTGAGATAATTCTGAATAAGCTTTTTTAAATTGTGACTCTAAAACCTTATGTTGATAATTACTTATTAATGACGGTAAAGTCATTGCCGCAACTATTCCAATAATTCCCAGAGTAATCAAAACTTCCGCTAATGTAAAAGCATGGGACAATCCCGAAGCGTTAAAATACCCGCC
>HF989734.1:107492-111883 GCA_000431315.1 Brachyspira sp. CAG:484 | reverse complement strand
CCCCTGTATGGAAGCCAATAAAATTAGTGGTTTTTGCCATTTTTAATCCTTTCTTTTATTAACCCGGCTCTATAATTCAATTTGCCGGTCTAAATTATTTATATTTAATTTTACAATATTTAGTAGTATTTTTCAATAGTTTCTAATATACATTTACCCCCTTGAAAGATTTTTAGTTTTTATGTAAAATATATATCATATAAGAGAGAATAGGAGCTAATTAATGTTTGAACGTTTTACGGAGAAAGCTATAAAAGTTATAATGCTGGCTCAGGAGGAAGCTCGCAGGCTGGGGCATAACTTTGTCGGAACAGAGCAGGTACTGCTTGGGCTTATCGGCGAAGGTACCGGCGTTGCTGCAAAAACCCTTAAGTCTATGGGGGTTACTCTAAAGGATGCAAGAGCCGAAGTAGAAAAAATTATAGGCAGAGGATCCGGCTTTGTTGCTGTTGAAATACCTTTTACTCCAAGAGCTAAAAGAGTTCTTGAGTTGTCCTGGGACGAAGCAAGACAGCTTGGACATAACTATATCGGCACAGAACATCTGCTTTTAGGCTTAATCCGCGAAGGCGAAGGCGTTGCTGCCAGAGTTCTTGAAAATCTTGGTGTTGATTTAAATAAAATCAGAAGCAATGTTGTTAAAATGCTTGGCGAAACAAAACCGCAAACTGCTGCTTCCGGAGCATCAGGCTCATCATCTTCTTCAGGTTCTTCAGGCGGAAAAACTAAAACTCCAAGCCTTGATGAGTTTGGTCGTGATTTAACTCTTGCTGCCCAGGAATTAAGATTGGATCCTGTTGTTGGCAGAGAAAAAGAGATTGAACGTGTTATTCAAATTCTAGCAAGACGTACTAAAAATAACCCTGTTCTTATTGGTGAACCGGGTGTTGGTAAGACTGCTGTTGCCGAAGGGCTGGCGATTAGAATTGTTAATGCTGAAGTTCCTGATATTCTTGACGGCAAAAAGGTTATTCAGCTTGATATGGGCTTGCTTGTTGCCGGTACTAAATACCGCGGAGAATTTGAAGAACGCTTAAAGAAAATTATGGATGAAATCCGTCAGGCAGGAAATATTATTCTTGTTATTGATGAAATGCACACGCTTATTGGTGCTGGCGCAGCAGAAGGTGCTATAGATGCTGCAAATATTTTGAAACCTGCGCTTTCAAGAGGTGAAATTCAGGTTATCGGTGCAACTACTCTTGATGAATACAGAAAATATGTGGAAAAAGACTCTGCTCTTGAAAGACGTTTCCAATCTGTTATCATTGAAGAACCTACTGAAGATGAATCAATTGAAATTATTAAAGGGTTGAAACCTAAATATGAAGATCACCATAAACTGATTATTTCAGATGAGGCGATTGTTGCTGCGGTTAAATTGTCAAGTAAATATATCACTGACAGATTTTTGCCGGATAAAGCTATTGACGTAATTGATGAAGCAAGTTCAAAAGTCCGCTTGAAAGTTTCTACTCTTTCTCCGGAAGGAAAGGAACTGGAAAAAGAACTTCGTGATCTGATTAAAGAAAAAGAAGAAGCTATTAGAAACCAGGAGTTTGAAAAAGCTTCCCAGTTACGTGACGATGAAGCTGATTTAAAAGACAAAATCCGCGAAATGTCACAGAAGTACAAAGAAGAGCATGAGGCAAACAAACCTACTGTTACTGCTGAAAATGTTGCTGAAGTTATTGCAACTATGACAGGTATTCCTGTGACAAAACTTACTGAAGGCGAGAGTGAAAGACTTCTTAAATTAGAAGAAACTCTTCATGCAAGAGTAATTGGTCAAAACGATGCCGTTGTTGCAATTTCAAAAGCAATAAGACGTGCAAGAGTTGGCTTGAAGAGCCCTAACAGACCTATCGGAAGCTTTATATTCTGCGGTCCTACCGGTGTTGGTAAAACCGAACTTGCAAAAGCTCTTGCGGAAGCTGTATTTGGCTCTGAAGATAATATGATAAGAGTTGATATGTCTGAATTTATGGAAAAACATTCAACTGCAAAACTTATCGGTTCGCCTCCTGGTTATGTCGGTTATGATGACGGCGGACATTTGACTGAACTTATCAGAAAGAAACCATATTCAGTTGTTCTTTTTGATGAAATCGAAAAAGCACACCCTGATGTATTTAACATAATGCTTCAAATCCTTGATGACGGACGTTTAACCGATTCTAAAGGCCGCCACATCAACTTTAAGAATACAATAATTATTATGACATCTAACGTTGGTGCAAGCATGATTACAACTACATCTAAGCTGGGCTTCTCAACTTCTGATGATGAATCAAAAGACAAGTACGAAAAACTTAAAGAAACAGTTACTGAAGAAATGAAGAAAGCTTTCAGACCTGAATTCTTGAACCGTATTGATGAAACAATCGTATTTGCTCATCTGACTCAGGAAGAAATCAGACAAATCGTTGATTTGATGTTGAAAGATTTGTTTAAGCGTCTTGCAGAAAGAGAGTTGTCGGTTGAAGTGACAGATGAAGTTAAAGATCATCTGGCTAAGAACGGATATTCAGAGGCTTACGGTGCAAGACCTTTAAGAAGGTTAATCCAGCGTAAGATTGAAGATAATCTGGCTGAAGAAATTCTTTCAGGAAAATATGCTTCAGGTGACACGATAAGAATAACTCTTGTTGATGATAAAATTACTTTTGAAAAAGCTCCTAAAAAGCGTTCAAAAGCAAAAGAGGAAGCAGAAGTTACACAATCTTAAAAATAGTAAAAAAGACCGCTTAGGCGGTCTTTTTAGTTCTTGATATTTCTTACAAAATAGATTAAAGTAATTAATATCAGGATTGGTTATGAAAAAGTTTTATTACAAAGCTCTAACAAAAGAAAAAATGAAGCAGGTGAGCGGATATATCGATGCCGAAACTCCCCGGGAGGCAAGAGAAAAAGTCCGACAGCTTGGTTTACTGCCTACTAATATATACGAAGAAGAGCCTTTTACGCCAATTAAAGCTAATGATGCTGTTTCAAATATTGCAGTTAATCGTTTAAGTCTTGATGAAAAAATCTTCTTCACGTCAGAGCTTCAGGTGATGCTTTCTGCCGGAATTGCAATGCTCGAGGCACTCAATGTAATCTCAGAACATGCACATAAGCAAAAGATAAAACTTCTTGCTGAGGATTTAAGAAGTAAAATTTCTAAAGGTGCTGCTTTTTCTGAGGCAATAAAACCTTATGAAAAAGTGTTTGGTGAAGTATTTACAGGGCTTTGTATAACGGGTGAAGCTTCGGGTGAACTTGATAGAACACTTGGGCGTATGGTGGAGCTTTTAAAAAAACAGAGTGACTTAAAAGGCAAAATAATTAGTATGTCAATTTATCCGACCTGTCTTGTTATGATTATTATTGCGGTATTTTTATTGTGCGGCTTTTATATTTTTCCTGCAATAATTGAAACTGCTAATGTTGCGGCAGACGATGTGCCTTTTACCGTTACCTGGGTAATTGATACTTGCAACTTCCTGTTACATAACTGGCTTCTTGTAATTGTTATGCTTGGCGCAGGTATAAGTGCACTGATCAAGATGTGGGAACAGAGTGCTGTAAAACGGTTTGTTGATAGATTGTTTTTGGACATTCCGCTTGTAGCTGATTTTGTCAGATATGTAAATTTGTCATCATTTTTTGCAGTAATGAATGTTGCTTATGAGGCTGGTATTCCAATAACATCTGCAATTGAATTATCAGCTTGTTCAATATCAAACTCTGTAATCCGTAGACAGGCTAAAAATATTGAATTAATGACAGCAAATGGTCAGTTTTTATCACATTCTTTTAGTGTCACAGAGTTTATTCCTCCTGCATTTAATGTTATGATTGCTACAGGTGAAAAAAGCGGCAGGCTGGGTATTATGTTCAGGGATATTGCAGTTGCGATAGATAAAAAGCTTGACATGGTAACAGACGCTCTTGCAAAAGCGTTTGAACCTGCATTGACTGTTATAATTGGACTTGTTGTTGCATATATTGCAATTGCAATGCTGCAATTGTATGGAAGCATGTTTCAGTCTTTAATCTAGGATTGAATGATGATTGAGCATATGTTATAATAAAAAAAGCATACGGAAGATATTCTTACATCAGATATTCATTTTTGAACACGCTCTGCGCGCTAACCCTCGTAATAGGCTAAGCAAAAGGGGGCTGGTGACGAACGGCGGTGTCACAGTCAACTCGAAAAGAAATAATCAAATTAAAAAAGCCAGAGGCACGCCACTACTCAGTTTTGCAAAGTTAATTACGACTTTTGCTGGCGTGAGTGTGCTCTCAAAAGATTTATAGAATAAAAGAGAAAAAGTAATATTACAAATAAAAAAGGAGATTAAGTTATGCAAAACGCAGTAAAGACAAGGCTTTCCGGGGGGGGG
>HF989734.1:56854-107463 GCA_000431315.1 Brachyspira sp. CAG:484 | reverse complement strand
GGGGGGGGGGGCGAGTAGTTTAAGCACCATACGAGGTATTGGCGCAGACCTCAAGCCATTTCGCGCTGCCGGAAACCCATTCATTAAACCAGGTTTTACCCTTGCCGAGGTGTTGATAACCCTGGGCATAATCGGTGTAGTTGCTTCTATGACCCTGCCTTCAATAGTTAACAATAATCAAAATAAGCAGCTGGAGGCGGGTTTGAAAAAAAGTTATTCAACAATTTCTCAGGCTCTTGATATGTATCAGGCAGCCAATGGTGATAGGGCAAAAAAATCGGATTTCACTGTGACCGGTAAAGCTTTTAAAGACGCAATAATGCCTTATTTTAAAGTTATGAAAGACTGCGGACGCGGTTCCTTTTATCAAAACGGAATTTGTATTGAAGAAGGTAATAATCCATATAAGACTTTTGATGGAAAGAACAGTTTTGGTATGTTTGCTTCTTATTATGAATGGGGCTCTTTTATACTGGCAGACGGAAGTTTTATAAGAATTCATCAATACTGGGGGCAGCCGCTTTATATCTTAGTTGATGTAAACGGATTTGGTAAAAAACCTAATCGCGCGGGTTTTGATTTGTTTGTCTTTGAACTAAATGATCAGGGAAAATTATTACCGTCCGGAGGACCAGGTTCTACTCTTGAAGAAAGCGGTTCGTTATGGGATGGTCATGTCAGCAATACTTGCAGCAGCCGCTACAACAACAATGGTGCAAACGGATATTCCTGTACATATAGAGCCTTAACTGACAAAGATTACTGGAAAAATCTTCCAAAATAAAAGCCGGTTAAACCGGCTTTTATCCTTTATTAAACATTCTCATTATTTTATCAATCAAGCCTTCTTCCTGAACCATTTCAGTATTTTCAAGTTTATTTAATTTCTGGCGGATTTTCTCTGCTTCTTCGGACTGTGGAGCGATTGATAAGTATTTCTGGTAATATTTAACAGCATTTTCTTTGTCTTTTAACTTTTCATACAGCTTTGCAAGCCGTTTTATTAACCCTGAGTTTCTTTTATCCAGTTCAACAAGTTTTTCGAGATATTCTGCCTGCATTCTGTCATCACCTATACTTTCTCTGAAATCAGCCAGTTTTTCAAGGGCTGTTTTATTTACAGGTTCCAGTCTGTATAGCTTTTCATAAAATTCAATTGAATGGTTTTTATCACCAACCTGCTCAAGAAGAACAGCCAGAGTATTTACCAGATTAACGTCATCTTCTTTAAGCTGATAAGCATTTAAAAATTCGTTTACAGCAATATCTTTGTTGCCGCGCGC
This sequence comes from Brachyspira sp. CAG:484, assembly GCA_000431315.1. Taxonomy (GTDB): domain Bacteria; phylum Cyanobacteriota; class Vampirovibrionia; order Gastranaerophilales; family Gastranaerophilaceae; genus Scatousia. The sequence goes on along the minus strand of HF989734.1, from coordinate 106,180 downwards.
AAGATTATATTTTCCCCAGTTAAGATAAGAGTTGAACTCGTCATGTTTTTCATCATAAATCAGGGCTTTCATCTGGAATGCCAGTGCTGTATTTGGCTGAAATTTATCGTATTGCTCAACAGCTTCCACTGCTTTGTCAAAATCTTTTTCAAGATAGTAATACTCCGCTTTCAAAGAATATAATTTTGGATTATCTTTATATTTCTCTTCAGCTTTTGTTAGTGCTTCAAACGCTTCAGATGTTTTGCCTTCTGTTAAAAGGCATTTTATTTTTGTAAGCTCATCTCTTGTAATTTCGCCGGCTTTCTTAGGCTGATTATTTTTAAGATAAAGATTGGCAAGGTTTTCACGGATATTATCGGTATCAAAGCCTTCTTTTATTGCTCTTTCAAGAGTTTCTACTGCACTAGGAACTGCATCTTCCCTGGCATATATATTTGCAAGCCTGATATAAACTTCCTGCTGTTTATGGTCATAGTCAAGAACTTTTAAATATTCATCAATAGCTTTTGTTGGATTTCCGGTCTGCTCATAGAGGGTTCCAAGCACAAAGCGGGTTGTACAAACCTTCTGGTGGTCATCTTCAGCATGGTTTAATGCTTTTTTATAGTCGTTAATAGCATGTTCAAGCTGATGACTTACAGTGTGCATATTGCCTCTGTAAATATAATATTTATACTTGTCAGTGGTTACATATATGTCCATAAGCTGTTCATAGCAAAGAGTATTGGTCGCATCAAACTCAAGCATTCTGGTGTAATATTCGGCAGCCTCCTCTTTTTTATCAAGCATCATTGAAAGATGTCCAAGACGCTCTAAAAGATTTAAATCATCAGGTTTTTTCTCATATAAGTTTTTGTATTCTTCGTAAGCTTGTTCGTATTGTTCATTCTCTTCATATTGTTCAGCAGTCTGTATACTCATTTAATACTCCTTTTTTACTATTATATATAAAAAACAGCTTATGTCTTATCCAATCAGGCTAATTATATGTGTTCTGGGATTTTTCCATGCCGTTTTCAAGATAGAATTTTACAGCCTCTACAGCTCTTGTAAAAACTTCTTTTAGTTCATCGGTCTGCTCTTTTGGAAAATTTTGCAGAACATAATTTTCAGAAGGTCCAATCTGCGGTCCTATACCTATTTTTAACCTGTCAAAGTCTTTTGTGCCAAGGTGTTTTATTATGGATTTAATTCCGTTATGTCCTCCGTCAGAGCCGTTTGCTCTAAATCTTATTCGACCCAGATCAAGTGCAATGTCATCATAGATTATTAAGACATCTTTTATGTCAATTTTATAATAGTCCATGACAGCTCTTACAGCTTCTCCTGATAAATTCATAAAAGTTGTCGGCTTAATAAGAATTAAATCCTCGCTGCCGTATCTGTAACGCGCTACAAGACATTTTAATTTGTTTTCCAGTCTAAATGATATATTTTCTTTAAACATCCATTTATCAAGCACCATAAAGCCTGCATTATGCCTTGTAAAACAATATTTATCCCCGATGTTTCCTAATCCTGCTATTAATTTCATATTTTTCACCTTTTATATTTATTATTTTAACCTAAATAAATATTACCGCCCTAGTTTGCCAGGTATCGGCTTAACAAAATGATAAAATAGCTTTATTTTGATAATGAATTTAAACATTGTGAGGATAAAAATATGTGTGCAAAAGACAAACCCATTATTCAGGAAAAAAGTTCCGAAAAAGTAGCAAAGTTTTTAGATAAAAACGGACTTCATAAAAAGGATTTTGCCGAAATGATTGGTGTGACCCTTTCATACGTGTATAACCTTATAGATGATACTATCCCTTTTTCCACCCGCGGTACAACATTAGAACGTATAGCTACTGTTATGGAAATTGAACCGGAAGAGTTTGAAGAATACAAAATTCCACAAGAACCAAGGGTAATTGATGATTTTGTTGAATACTTAAAAGACGAAATGAAGTCTAAAGATATGTCAGTTGTTAATTTTTTGAAAGCCTTTCCGCGCAAAAAACGGCTTGAAATAGTTGATATTTTACGCGGTAATCTTCCGCTGCCTATAGATTATAAAGAATTAACAATGATAGCACAGGTCTTAGAGCTTAATAAAGACGAAATTTATAACATGTGGGAACGCAGAATGAAACAGGTATTAGAAACTAACGGCATGAATATTTATTCTAATGCAGCGTTAATTAACGCGATGTTTGACTGCGCAAAAAAATATATTAATCTTCAATAAAAAATATATCCAAATGGGTGATTGTATTTTTTTAACGTAATTAGTTTAATATAATTAAATCTTTTTCATACTTCCAGCTATTCTTAATTCCAATGAGCCTTTTTATAAGGCTCTTTTTTTATTTTTAATTGGTACATCCTCCGTTAATAACAGATGTTATTCCATGAATTGCATAAATATTACGTCCATTAAGATTTTGATTGTTTTTTAGTTTTGCAAACAATTTTCTTGGCTTTTTCTCGGATTGAGATTTTCTGCTTGAACAAGCTTGGCGGGATTTGCTGCCAGCCTGTTTGAGAAAACAAGCTTCGCAAATAAATTCATTGTTTGTTTCAATAAATTTTTTTGCAAATTTTTTGCAAACATTGCAGAGTTTTGGTTCAGAAAAATAGAATTTTTTCATATGATGTTAGGCATGCTTAAAATTTTTATATAAAAAATGTGAGCATTTGAGCTCAATAGAGCGAAAAAATATGCGCTTGGCGCGATTCGAACGCGCGACCTATCCCTTAAAAGGGGAGTGCTCTACCTGCTGAGCTACAAGCGCATATATTATTTGATTTTTTATTTCGGCAAAAAGTGTTTTTTGCTATTCTCTTACGGGGTTTTCATTCCCCGTAAGATTAATTTAGCAAGAACAAATTTTATTGTCAATAGTTTTTTCTTATTTTTATTAACCAACTTTTCTGAACTGGTTGTTTTCAGTGCCGTTGTAAGCTTTTTTTATCTGGTTCCGTCTGTGAATATAGAGCCCTCCGCCACCAACAACAGCTATAGCTCCAAGTATTACATATGCGCTAATTTTTTGCCATTTTGAACCGGATGGTTTTGTGAGAGTTTCTTGAGCAGTTTCCGCTGCATTTTCAACAGCTGTTCTGGTGACGCGTTTAAGTTTTTCAAATTTGCCGCCAAATTCGCCTACAAGTCTTCTCATTGGATTTTTATCTCTGCCTGCCCAGCCTTTTGGTATTTCCAGGTCGTTATCTGTGTATAATTGCAGTGTTGAACGTCCGCCGTTAAGTGTATGGTTATTATGCCAATCAAATTTTGAACGTCCGCCGTTTTCTGCCATTTTTGCGTATAAATCAGGATTTTCGTAATAAACACGAGCCATATCTTCATACATATCAGCAACCTGTTCTGCTGCTAATTCAATACGCCTGTTGTCAATCTGATCACCGGTAAGCTTAGAAATGTCAGTACCCTCCGGCCATTGCAAATCCTCTACGTCACGCATAAACGCATCAACTGTTTTAAATCCGTTGGCTTTTTCTGCATTTTCGCCGACAGTTATAATCATTTCGCCTGCTCCGCCAGTGTTCAGGGAAGCACTTGGTGTACCTGACTGAAGAGATTCCGGTACTGATAACCCTTGCGGCTCGCCTCTTGAGGTAAAGATGCCATAAGTTGCACAGGTAACAAGGCGGTTAGGGAAGAAGCCGTTACCGTACATACAGTTTGTCTTATAAGCCCCATTATCAAGCTGCTGGATTTTATACATTATATCTTTTATTAAGTGGAAATCTCCGGAACCGCCATCATCCATTTTCCAAGGATCAGGACCGCTGCCTAAGGCAACTTTAAAATGTTTTTTCCACTCAGCAGGAACATTTGGTCTTTCTAAAAATTTCAAAAACCCTTTTAATGTTATAGGATAACCTTTTTGTGCATCAGAACGTCCCCAGCCCATTAATAATATATCTTTTGGGTCAAATTTTGAAAGCCCACCGAGAACATACCTTTTCTTTTCAATTAAATCTTTTGAATAAAGTAACTGGTTAAGTGCATCATCAACACTGGCATTTGTATAATCTCCAAGTTTATCCAGTCTTTTTTCAGTTGCTTCCCCTACCATATTTAGGAATGCTTCGGTATTTTTTCTCTTAGCAGCAACTATTTTTTCCGCTGGATCTGCTGCAGGATCATATGCTGTATACCAGCTCATGTCGGCAGATAAGCCGTTATCTTTACCCATTTTCCCTTTAGGATTGTTTATTTGCATACCCTGGATATTACAGCCGTTAGGTCTGCCCGGAATTTTATCTCCTTCAGCTTCAGCTTCTCTGAAAAGTGACGTTAAACCTCTTGCCATGTCGTTATATTTAATAACCTCATTTGCAAATGTATGTGACACATGGTTTGCGGAAACTGCAGCCGGATTTGCTTTACGTGCTAGTAAAGGTGTTATTGACTGGTTATAATTACCGTTATCATCGACATAGTGCTGAAGGAACGGCTTTATAATTCTATCCACAAGGGCTGCTTCTTCTGAAGAAAGGTTATATCTGTGTTTATCAAGCGCCATCAATTCAGGAAATTCCGGCATCTGTGATAATTTCATATAATCCCCTAGTGTAGCTTTGTATCTTAAAAAGTCCATAGGGTTTCCTACTGTACCTTGATAATCAGGCATAGGATTGTGGAATATATCAATTATTTTAAAGCCTCTGTAATATTCATTGTCGACTGAGCGGTTAATTATAGACTCTGTAATCGGAAATCCTGTTCTACAGTGTGCAACAACATTTGCAGGATTGAAGTTGCCATGTTCGGCAGTATTCATTTTCGGGAGCATGTCTGCTGCTGCATCACCAAAGTCGCGGGTAAATAAATTTACATGCGGATGGTCTTTTAAGTCCGGTGAATAAGTATAAGCTTTCTGAAACTTAGCAAGGTCAGGTGTATGAATACAATATACTGACTTATCATCCAGTGTTCCGTCTCTAAGAGGAACTACCATTCTGTATACCTTGTATGGAATTGATTTTATCTTACTTAAATCACTTTCATCAATTCTCTGGATTACCCCTTTTGTTTCTGTTGGAATAAGCTCTCTAAATTCAGAAACTTTTATTGTTTCACTCTTACCTGTAAGGTTATATAACTCTCTTAGTTCATCATTAGGCGAAACCGGCGTATCCTGAACTACAAATTTTATTCGGTCTTCTGTAGTGCCCAGCTGTTTAGAAATCTGTTCTTTTGTCATTGTTTCCGGATAGGAAAGGAACCAGTTTTCCGGCATAGGTTTACGCGGGTTATATTCAACATCCTTCGGAACAACAAGAACTTTTATTTGTCCTTTAGGGTTATTATAACTATACAGCGGAACAACATGTCTAAAATCCAATCCGTCTTTGTTCAGCGCAGTAGGCATCTGGTCTGCAACTCCGCCTGCCCCTCCTGATTTATACATGTCAAGTCCTATATAACCGTCTTCCACTGAAACAGAAATACCCTGTTTGACATTTTTCCCCGGAACTCCTGTAAATGAAACATGTACTAATGTCGGTTTTTGTTGAACTGTATTTTGGTTGTTTTGTTTAATTGAATTTGTTGCGGCTAAACTGTGAAGCCCCCCCCCTCTAAGCTGGATTTGCTGTGTGACAGGCATAATACGCATAGTGAACCCCTTTACTTTTTCTGACTGTTATTAAACTTTATACTTTATTTTTACCATGCTGCAGAAACTCTTTGTTTTCTGCCTATATAGTAAAATGCTGACAAAATATTTTTCAACAGTTAAGAGGTTGTTTGTGAAGTTTTGTTAAGTAAATTTTTTTCAATAATTAAAGTTTTTTTTGTTACTTTAAAGTAAAATTATTTTGTAGTTAAGTAAAGGGAACAAATGGACAGATTTTTTGGAATTTTCGGGATAGTATTTATATTTTTAATTGCATTTTTAATGTCTAATAACAGAAAAGCTATAAATTATAAAACAGTAGGAACAGGCTTTGCATTGCAGGTTCTTCTCGCAGTATTTGTTTTTAAAGTGCCGTTTGGAAGAGCATTGTTTCTGAATATAGGGATGTTTATCCAGAAAATTCTTGATTTTGCCAAAGAAGGCGGGGCTTTTGTTTTTGGACCGCTTATGGATAATATCAGGCTTAGTCTTGTTTGGGGCAGCGGGGCAAATATATTTGCGTTGCAGCTTATTGCATCTTTGATATTCATGATGATTCTGGTGAATATTCTTTACTATTACGGAATTATGCAGAGAGTCGTGCCTATCTTTGGGCGGGCTATGAACAAATTGATGTCTGTAAGCGGAGCAGAGGCACTTTCTAATGTTGCAAGTGCTTTTGTCGGGCAGATTGCTGCGCAGATTATGATCAGACCTTATCTTGCAAAGCTGACACGTTCCGAGCTTCTTGCTTCTATGGCGGGAAGTATGGCATGTATTTCCGGTGCTACGATGCCTATTTATATAGGGATGGGGATTCCTGCACAGTATCTTCTTGCTGCTTCTATTATGGCGGCTCCCGGGGCGCTTGTTATTACTAAAATAGTTTATCCTGAAACACATGTTCCTGAAACAAGCGAGAACTTTTCTATAACTTACAGTAAAAGAAAAAGACCTTATATAAATGTTTTTGATGCTATTTCATCAGGCGCATCTGAAGGCATGAAAGTTGCGATAAATGTTATTGCAATGATTTTGGCACTTGTTGCACTTGTTGCTATGATTGATTGGTTTTTAGGCGGTTTAGGTGCGGCTGTTGTTAAATATCTGCATATAAACTTTGCATCAGCAGGCTTTGACCTGAACCAGCTTTCATTAAGATTAATTTTAGGAAAGCTATTTGCGGTATTTGCCTTTTTAATGGGGGTTCCTCTTCATGAGGCAACTACAGTAGGCAGCCTTATGGGAACAAAGCTTGTATTAAACGAGATGGTTGCATATGTAGACCTTATGCACCTGCCTCAGATGCTATCTCCAAAAAGCTTCCTAATTGCAAGTTTTGCGCTTTGCAGTTTTGGAAACTTTGGTTCAATTGCAATACAGCTCGGTGGTATTGGCGAACTTGCACCAAACCAGCGTAAAAATCTGGCGAGATTGGGAGTAAGGGCGCTTATCTGCGGAACTTTAACCTGTTATATGTCTGCTGCGATTGCAGGGGTGTTGTTCAATTAATTATTATTTAAACATTTCTATAAACTCAGTTTCAAAAAAATCAGCAATAGAAATAATTTTGTCTAACGGTGGAATAATTCTACCGTTTTCTACTTTGCTTATATAGGACGAATCGCATCCGATAAGTTCTGATAGCTGTTTACAAGAACATCCGTAGCGTTTCCTTAAGCGTTCTAAATTCCTGCGAAATCTTTTTAGAATTTCTTCATTCATTTAACAATAATCCTATATAATTTATTACAAAATGGATTTTAAATCCACTTTGTTGTATAATGTAAATAGATATAAGGAGGTATAAATGAAAAACTACGGATTTACTTTAGCTGAAGTTTTAATAACTCTTGGAATAATAGGAATAGTAGCAGCAATGACACTACCGGCTATTGTTTCAAAATATCAGGAAAAAGTTTTGGTTGAACGTTTAAAGCAGACTTATTCTATATTTTCGCAAGCATATTTGAGAGCTGTACAGGAGAACGGTCCTGCGGATTCATGGGATATAGGCGAACCCGTTACAATGGAGGGGGCTGAAAAATTATATGATATATTTGCACCTTATATTATGCAGGGAAAACCTTGCCGAGGAGAAAACGGCTGCTTTGTCGATGACTATAAAACCTTAAGCGGCGGAGTTTATCAATTTGCTCCTAAAAATCATACCATGTATACAAGAGGCATTCTTGTTAACGGTGTTGCTTTTGCTATGCCTTCTCATGGAACAGGATGTAAATATCTAGAAGATGAATACAATACTTATAAGAATATTTGCGGGGTTTTGTATGTAGATTTAAATGGGTATCAGAAGCCAAATCAGGCAGGAGTCGATTATTTTGGCTTTTTTATAACAACTAAAGGAATAACGCCTATGGGACTTGCCGGCTGGGATGGCGGGGCTAACGGGTATACTTGTGAATATAAAGGAACTTCCGGCGGTAACGGAACAGGATGTACTGCTTGGGTATTAAATAAAGGTAACATGGATTACCTAAGGCGTGATATTTCCGAAGAGTGGAAATAAAATTCTATTTCGGAAGGTGATCCGCCCAGTGTTCATCGAGATTTTTGATGAACCTGTGCGCGTCAATTACATCATCATACGAAATTGGTTCTGGACCTTCCTGTACTTCAAGCGCAAGATCCGCACCATTTTTTACTTCAATTCCTGAAAAGCCAAGAAAAGCTACGCCGAAATTTTTGCCGCAATGCCGGCATACAAGATGGGTAACTGTCAATCCAGGTTCTTCGCGTTTTATTATGAAAGAATTCTCATCAAAGTCTGCTTTACAATGAGAGCAGCATAGATTTGAAAATAGTGCTTTTAATTTCTTTTCCATTCTTTCCTCTTTCTTCTTATTATACATTAGATTAGGTTAAAATTACATTAAATAGATTAGCATACTGCGTTACATTTTTTATAATTATGGGCATAATATACATGTAAACTATATAGGAGAGTTTATATGGAAGCTATTAATTTGATTCTTTTCGGGTTCATTGTGTACACTGCTTTAATCGTAGTGCCAAGCATCTGGGAAGAATTAACCACAGAATCTTAATTAACTAAAATTTTAGACGTAGTGAAGTGTGAAATTGTTTCAACTTTTTTCACCGCCAGGTAGGAGGGTATGGTTTCTTAAAAGTGTTAGTTGTACGCTTATTCATAAGCGCTCCGGTGTAATACGCTCATTTTTAAGAAGGAAGTACTTCTTTTAGGCACTCAAGAGCAACATCTGTTGCAATATCCATATCTTTTTTTTCTATAATTAGCGGCGGGTTGAAATATATTACATCACCTAACGGTCTAAGCAGAACTCCTTTTTTCAAAGCTTTTCTATAAATTTGGTATCCGGTTCTTAGTTTAGAATCAAAAGGCTCTTTTGTCTTCTTATCTTTCACCAGTTCAATTGCATTTATCAATCCTATTGTTCTTATGTCGCCTACATTCTTATGTGAGGCGAATTTTTCTTTAATTATGCGGGTAAAATATTCAGCATTCTCGTTTGCTTTTTTGAGTACAGTGCCATCTTTTAATATATCTAAAACAGCGATTGCTGCTGAGCAGGCAAGAGGGTTTCCGCTGTACGTGTGCGAGTGCATGAATGCTTTACCGGTATTGTAATCAGCATAGAAGGCATCATAAATTTTCTGTGTAGTTACAAATAGAGCCATAGGCATATAGCCGCCGGTTAAACCTTTTGAAAGGCACATTATATCAGGTGACACTCCGGCATGGTCAAATGCAAACATTTTTCCGGTTCTGCCGTATCCGGTGGCTATTTCATCTGCTATTAAGTGTACATTATACTCATCGCATAATTCACGTAATTTTTTTAGATACAGAGGAGGATAAACTTTCATACCGGCAGACCCTTGAAGCAGCGGTTCAACCAGAAGCCCTGAAGTTTCTTTTCCGTATTTCCTGAATGTATCGGCAGCTTTTTCTGCACATTCGCAATTGCAGTGGTTGCGGTCTTTTCCGTATGGACATCTGTAACAATCCGGACCTTGAATCCTTATCACATCCATCAAAATTGGTTTATAAAGCTTTGTATAAAGATCGCAATCCCCAACTGATAACGCTCCTATAGTTTCGCCATGATAAGCTTCTGATAGCGCCATAAATCTTGTTTTCTGAGGGTTGCCGGTTTGTTCATGGTACTGAAAACTAACTTTCATTGCAGCTTCAATCGCAGAGGACCCGTTATCTGTAAAATTGAATTTACAAAGACCTTCCGGCAGTACCTGAGCTAAACGTTCACAGAGTTCTATTGCCGGTTTATGGGAAAAATTTGCAAAGATTACGTGCTCAAGATTATCTATTTGTTTTTTTACCGCGGCATTAATTACAGGGTTACAATGTCCCAAAAGGTTGCACCACCAGGAGCTTATTACATCCATATATTTGCTGCCCTCTGTATCGTAAAGGTAAATTCCTTCACCATGGTCAATTACTATCGGAGGAAATTCCTCGTAATCTTTCATTTGAGAACAAGGATGCCATATATATTTTAAATCTGTTTTAGCCCAGTCTTTTTTCTCACATACTGTCATGTTATATCTCCTTAAATATGGATAAAAGCTTACTGTTTTCAATTTTTAAATCTTCTTCGTCTTCTTTGACTACTGAAATAACTTTTATACCTGTTAAATTTTCTATTTGTTTCAGATTATCTTCTTGCATAAAATCATCTTCTTTGCAGCGGTTTACAATAATACCTCTGATATTAATACCTGATTGTTTTAAATACTCTGTTGTTAATACAGCGCTGTTTATAGAGCCAAGTTCAGCTGATGCAACTACAATTACATCTAAGTTTAGCATTTTTATAATATCCGGCAGAATAATTCTTTCTTCTTTTAGATTAAAAGGGCAGATAATTCCTCCTGCGCCTTCAACAACAATATAGTCAAATTCTTCTTTCTTTTTTTCAAAATCTGTTTTGATTTTTTCTTTTGAAATACTTACTCCTTCAATTTCTGCTGCAAGATGAGGGGATACGGCAGTTTTAAATATGTAAGAGGCATAATCCTCTGGCTTTCCCCGTAATCCGGCTTTTTGAACAACATAAGCGCAGTCGCCCGGGATTAATTCCCCGTTGATAACCTCCGCCCCGCTGAGAGCAGGTTTGTAATATCCGCAGTTAATACCGCTCTCTCGGACTTTTTTCACCAGTAATGCAGAAATAAATGTCTTTCCTACATCAGTGCCGGTTGCTGTAACAAATATCCCTTTAGTCATTTTCATCTCCAACAAATAACACCTCCAGTTTAGAACTAAAGGTGTTATTTTTCAAGTATTGTTAATTAAATTTATTACAGCGATCCGCCGCCGCCATCGTTAAAGTAATCGTAGTGTCTAATGTCATCATAGTTATTAACAGGTTCAGCCTCTACGTGTTTTTCTTCAACTCTGGCAACTGTACTCCTGTTGCGAAGCAAGGCATCGAAGTTTGGTTCCATTGTTAATTCAAAGTGGAAGCGACCTATTTTGTGGTCAGTTTCCCAAGAGTGGTTGATTAACGGATAGCCCCAATATAATCTGGCGCTTAAATCACCCGGCAATTGTACTCTTAAACCCATACCTATTGATGTCATAAAGTAATTATCATCATAGTAGTCTTCACCGGTTGACGGGAATATACCGCCGTGGTCAACAAAAACCGCACCTTTTACATATTTACCGATAAACGGAACTTTTTCACCGCTTCTAGGGCTTGTTATTGTTCTAGGAAGCAATGGGAACATTAATTCACCGCTTAAGTAGTAACCGTTTTTACCAATCATCAAACCTTCAGAATAACCTCTAACTGTAGCAAGACCGCCGGCCTGGAACTGGTCAAGGTATGGAATATGTTTGTTGTTTGGAATTACCTGATAACTGCTTCTCAATTGACCTATAACGCCATGAGAGAAGTCGTGTAATCTTACTGCTCCACCGGAAATTTTTATATAATTGGATTCTTTTCCAAGAATCGGCACTGCATAGCCTACACCCTGATTTAAGTACCAAATACCATATTTAGTATCTTTACGCATATTTAATGCTACATCAATACTGGTAACTTCATCTGTACCTAACTGAATAATATCATCAAATACACTTGTACGGGCTCTTTTGTAGTTTAAGGCTGTATAACCTTTTAACTCAAAGCCTTGTTTTCTGATAAGAGGCTGTGAGTAGTACAATGAATACATGTATGATTTACTTTTCAAATCTAAATCAGCCAAATCGCCGTATCTGATTTTTGCAAAGCTGGAAGAATACAAAAATCCAATACGTCCATCGCGTTTGTTTACAGGGATATTGTAATCAAAGAACGGGCTTATGGCGCCGCCGCTGAAGTATGAACCGATGCTCATTCTATCTCTTCGTCCGAATAAGCTGTCTGCATATAACATTGCGCCGCCTCTAAGGCTTCCTGTTGAGTAACGGCCTGCGTTATCAAATATACCTACAAGGTGGAACGGGAAGTTCTCGTGTGCGGTAAGTTCAATATCTGTAGTACCTTCTTCTTCACCTGCTTTGAGGTTTGCTGTTAAGTTAACGCCCTCATTGTATCTGTTGAAATCAAGAATATCCTTTTCTAATTCAACAATATCAAACAAATCATTTTGTTTTTGAGGCATTCTGTCAGTAATATATTTTGATTTAGTCCATCTGTTCTGATTAACAGTTATATTACCAACTTTACTTTCTACCAGTTCAATATAAATTTTTCCGTTTGTAACAGTTTGTTCCGGAAGGAATGCTTTCGCTGTTACAAAACCTTTACTTGCATACAAGTTATTAATTTCATTTATGACATTAACAATATCATTCATAAATACATTTTTACCGACAATCGGCTGAACAATTTTGTTAATCTCTTCTTTTGATAAAATCTGGGAAGGTGCGACTTCAACGGAATCGATATAAACACCTTTTGTGTCAATATCTTCTACCTGAGCCTGCATAAAAGAGCTGTTAGGATTGTAATTTTTTATAATCTGGTTTTCTTTAGACGGATTATTCTGGTACTCGCGTTTTTGTTCATACCTTTGGTAATCTTCTTTTAATTCCTGCTGATACTGTCTATCTCTGATAGAATTAATATCGTGTGTATAATTAGAATTTACATCTTGTATAATACTGGTTGGATTAATATTTCCTAAGTCAGGGGCGCTGGATGCAGGCAAAGCAATAACACAAAGGGCTGATATTCCGAGTATTGCTTTTATAAAGTTTATACTTTTTTTGTTCTTTTTCATTATTCACCTTCTGTTGATAATAAAAACCTAGAAAATTTTTTTGTTGCTAAAAAATTTACAAAAATTTATAATACTAAGCAAAATTCACTATTCCGCTGTTATTATTATATTGTATATTCATGACCTTGTAAAGATTTTTATAAAAAGTTCACATTAATGAAGTACGTAATTGTAAAATTTAATATGTTTAGTGTAGAATTTCTTTGTAGGTTGAATGTACAATCGCATATATTAAAAAGGAGAAAATATGAACAAGATTAAATTTGCAGTTTTGGGTGTTTCAGCATTTGTTATTGGTATGTCAGTTCAGCATTTTGCTATGTCTGATGTTCCTTCAAAAATTGCAGTAGTTGATGTGCAGCAGGTTGTTGCTTCATCTTCTCAGGTTAAAACTTTGAAGAAAGAACAGCAGGCTAAAGCTTCTGAAATTATTAAATATGTTGAAAAAGCAAGAAAAGATGTAGCTTCTGTTACTGATGAAAAGAAAAAGAAAGCTCTTGAAGATAAGTACAATAAAGAACTTGTTTCAAAAAGAGATAAATTAGAAAAAGATTATGCGTCTAAACTATCAGCAATTGACAAAAGTATTTCTGATAAAATTGCAGTAGAAGCTAAAAACGGCGGATATGATGTAGTTCTTGCAAAAGGCGTTGTACTTTACGGCGGTACAGATATTACATCTAATGTTATTAAAGCTGTAAAATAATTTTTAAATTTAATTTTAATTATTAAAAAGCCTCCCTTAAACAAGGAGGCTTTTTCTGTTGCTCTCAGCCCCGCCGATGGCAAGACTGAGAATTCGATATTAGGTTTGCTAAATGTCTTTGTATGAACCAGTAAATTTGTCTGAATATACTGTATGTAATATTTCGTGTGCTTTATGGGAATTAGGATGTTCCAAATATTCCTGATAAAGCTTTTGTATATAAGGGTTCATATGTGACTTGCGTTGAGGAAGAGCTTGGTCTTCTTTATACAAACCTTTGGCACGTTCACCTTTAATACTGCTGTCATCACAGCTTCTTGGCTGTCCTCCGCCATTGATACATCCGCCAGGGCACGCCATTACTTCCAGCATCTGGAAAGGTGCTTTGCCTTCTTTGATTTCCTGAATTGATTTTTCAGCCTCTTTTAATGTTGAAACTACTCTCACTACAAGTTTAGTTCCTTTCAGGTCAAGTTCAACATCTCTTGAGCGGTTTTCGGTTCCTCTTAGCGGTTTAAAATCAACATCATTTAAAGGTTCGCCTGTCGCAAACTCATATGCCGTTCTAACAGCCGCTTCTGCAACACCTCCGGAAGCTCCAAAAATTGTTCCGGCACCTGTGTATTCTCCGAACGGAGAATCATGATCCTCCGGTTCAAGCGCATTAAAATTGATTCCGGCTTCTTTTATCATTCTACCGAGTTCCTGCGTTGTTAATACATAATCTGTATCAGGTCTGCCGTTTCGTGCGAGTTCCGGACGTTTGCATTCGTATTTTTTAGCTGTACAAGGCATAATTGCAACAACCACAAGGTTCTCTCTTTCAATACCAAGCTGGTTAGGAACTAAATCAACAAGCACCGGAGAGAGCATTGACATTGGAGATTTGCAGCTTGATAAATGTTTTAGCATATCAGGATGCTGATCTTCAAGGTATTTTACCCAGGCAGGACAGCAGGAAGTAAACAGCGGGAGATTTTCTCCGGATTTAAGTCTTTCCAAAAATTCGGTTGCTTCTTCCATAATAGTTAAGTCTGCTGAAAAGTTTGTATCAAATACTTTATCAAATCCTATTTTTCTAAGTGCTGCATTCATCAAACCTATTGAGTTTTCCCCTGGTTTTAGTCCGAACATTTCACCAAGAGCAACGCGGGTAGCCGGAGCCATTTGAACAACCACTTTTTTATTAGGGTTAGTAATTTCACTCCAAACATTTTCAATATCGGATTTTATTGTGAGTGCTCCGGTAGGGCATACTGCTGCACACTGACCGCAGTTTACACAGTCAACCTGACCGAGCGGTCTGCCATTCATAGGCTGAACAACAGTTTTTGAGCCCCTGTTAGCAAAACCGAGAACAGCATGTCCTTGAAATTCCGAACACGCTCTTACGCAGGCTCCGCAAAGTATACATTTGTTAGGATCTCTTACGAGTGAAGGACTGCTGTCATCAACAGGAAGATATTCTTCAAGCGGTTTTTCCGCATAACGTATTTTCCTGATGCCGTATTCTTCAGCATATTGCTGAAGCTCACAGTTTCCTGACTTTTCACAAGTCAGGCATTCTTTATCATGGTTTGCCAGAAGCAGTTCCAAAACTGTTTTTCTAATTCGTCTTGTTTTTTCTGTGTTTAGATGTATTTTTAAACCGTTTTCAGGCGGCATTGTGCAGGAGGATTGAATCCCTCTGCCTTCGACTTCCACAACGCACATTCTGCATGCGCCGAATGGTGTTAAGTCAGGACGGTAGCAGAATGTAGGAACATTCATACCTGCTTTTCTTATTACTTCAAGCAGATTTGGTTCGTCTGTAAATTCAACTTCTTTACCGTCTATGAATAATGATTTTTTATCTGTCATAATTTTAATTCCTTATAATTTTTGTCTTGGATTATTGGCGGTTTCCCATTTGGGACAAGGCTCACACAACTCATCAGTCCGTTGGTTCGCTTTGTCTTTCACCTGGGCGCGCCTGATTCGCTTACTCTCACAGGCGCACTTTCCAAATCCGCTACTCTAATACTATCGCTCTAAACGGACAGTTAGTTAGGCAGGCTTCACACTTAATACATTTTTCCTGATTAATATGATGAGGCTGCTTAACCGTACCTTCAATAGCTCCGACAGGACAAGTTCTTGCACATTTTGTACATCCTTTGCAGAGTTCTTCCTGAATAACTACTTTCTTCATTGCAGTACAAACTCCAGCAGGACATTTTTTATCTTTAATATGTGCAATATATTCATCTCTAAAGTATTTTAAAGTTGAAAGTACAGGGTTTGGTGCAGTTTTTCCAAGACCGCACAAAGAACCTTCTTTTACTGATAAAGCGAGTTCTTCAAGGGTGTCTAAGTCTTTCATTTCCCCTTTCCCTGCAACAATTTTTTCAAGGATTTTTAGCATATTTTTTGTACCTTCGCGGCAAGGAACGCATTTACCGCAGCTTTCGTGCTGGGTAAAGTTCATGAAAAATCTTGCGACTTCGACGATACAAGTATTTTCGGCCATTACAACAAGCCCGCCTGAACCTACCATTGCACCTGCTTTTATAAGGCTGTCATAATCCATAGGAAGATCCAGATGTTCTTCTGTTAAACATCCGCCGGAAGGTCCGCCGATTTGTACGGCTTTAAACTTTTTACCGCCTCTTATACCGCCGCCTATGTCAAAAACAATTTCTCTTAATGTAGTACCCATTGGAACTTCAATCAGACCGGTATTATTAACTTCACCTGTGAGTGCAAAAGTTTTTGTCCCTTTCGAAGTTTCTGTACCGAAAGATGCAAACCAGTCAGCACCTTTTAGCATAATCACAGGTACGTTCGCCAGGGTTTCAACGTTATTAATCAATGTAGGACGTCCAAACAAACCTTTATTAGCCGGGAACGGCGGTTTGGGTCTTGGCATACCCCGTTCTCCTTCAATTGATGCGATAAGGGCTGTTTCCTCTCCACAGACAAATGCTCCGGCTCCTTCTTTAATATGTAAAGTAAATGAGAACTCGCTTCCCATAATATTTTTACCTAAGAAATGTCTTTCTTCTGCATCTGCAATTGCTTTTCTCAGGCGTTTAATAGCAAGCGGATATTCTGCACGTACGTATATATACCCTTCGTCAGCTCCGATAGCAAAGGCTGCTATTGCCATACCTTCGAGAAGCTTATGCGGGTCGCCTTCCATAATACTTCTATCCATGAATGCACCCGGGTCGCCTTCATCGCCGTTACATACAACGTAAGATTTTCCGCCTTTGTTTGCTGCTGTAAATCTCCATTTTCTGCCGGTAGGGAAGCCGCCGCCGCCTCTTCCGCGAAGACCGGATTTTTCAATTTCTTCAATAACCGCATCGGGATTATTGGCTTCAAGAACATTTGCCAGCGCCTCATATCCTCTTACGGCAACAGCTTCATCAATACATTCTGCATTAATGTGTCCGCAGTTTGCAAGGGCTGTTCTTGTTTGTTTTGCATAAAAGTTTATATCTTCATTTTTATGTACATGTTCATGTGTTTTAGGATCAGTGTAGAGAAGCCTTTCTACCGGTTTATTATTTTTTATATGGCTTTCGTAGATTTCTTCAACATCCTCGACTTTAACTTTTACATATGTAACGTGTTTGTCCGGTATGATTACGAGAACACCCTGTTCACAGAAACCATGGCAGCCGGTTGGTACGGTTGTCATTTTGTCGTATTCTGTTAGTGTAGAAACATCTGCTCCGAGTTCTTTAAATTTTTCGATAACTTTTAATGAACCATTGGCAACACAGCCGGTTCCTGCACAAACAAGAACTCTAAGTCCCTGTTTTTTTAATTCTTCCTGAGCTTTTAGCTGCTCTTGTTTTATATCAATATTCAAAGCTGTTTTTTCCATATTATCTGCCCTCTTTCAAAAGTGTATCGAGAACTATTCTGATAGCATCAGAAGTCATCTGCGGATAAACTTTACCGTTAATAACAACAACAGGTGCAAGACCGCAAGCACCTAAACAGCTTACGGTTTCCAAAGAGAACATTCCGTCATTTGTTGTCATTTGTCCGTCTGTAAGGCTTAATCTTGCTTTGATTGCGTTTAATACAGGCATAGAGCCCCTAACGTGGCAGGCTGTACCATCGCATACTTTAATTTCATATTTACCTTTAGGCTCCAGTGAAAACTGTGCATAAAATGTTGCAACACCGTAAACCGTTGCAGGTGAAAGACCTTCAATTTTGGTTCCGATGTAAATCATTGCATCTTCAGGGAGGTATTTATACACTTCCTGAACTTTTTGAAGAATCGCAATTAAATTAGACTTTTTACAATCATAAGAATTAATAATTTCGTCTAATTTGGATGTGTCGATTCTCTGAGGATTGTCTACACTCATCTCGAACTCCTATTACATATTATTTATACGACGATTGTATCTTTATTAACCCAAAAACAAACTTATACAATCTTAGTGAGATTATCGCATATTGGTAATAGAAAATCAAGTTTTTAAGATTTATTTTTTAGAAGTTACTTCAGATGTTAATTTAGCAATATGTCTATATAAATATCTTATAAAGTTGTCTTCTGAACACAAATGGCTTGTAAAGATATGGTCAGTTCCGGATTCAGGATCTGTTATAAGCATTGGATTTGATTTTGAGTGTATATATGATTTATTTACATCAGAAGAGATAATGGCTTCTTTTGAGCGCCCGTTTATGATATTTGCAACTCGTACACTTAAATTCCCTTTTAAGGATTGTTTCAGGTTCTGCTGAACTTCATCATTAGAATAAATTGACTTAGATGTATCAAAAATATCTACACTTACACAATGTTTTTTGGCAAAATTCGCGATAGTTTCTTTTGCAATTTCTACCTGGTTAAATGCTTCTGATGCTGCATCCATTCCTTCTGTATTCACGAAACGGTTAATAGTTTTTTGATGACTTGCTATTTTATTAGCATCAATTTTATTTTGAATTTTGTTGATAATTTTTCCTATTTTCATATTTCTCCTTTAGCTTTTTTATTTAGGATAAAAAGCTATCATAAATTTTTTTGCTAGTTTGTATATTTATATTAATTTTGGACAGTAATCTTTTACCGGACATACTTCACAGTTTGGTTTTTGGGGTTTACACACATTCTGGCCATGGGTAACTATAAGTGTATTAATATCAATCCAGTATTTTTTTGGTAGTTTTTCGCGAAGAGCAAATTCTGTTTCTTCCGGCGTTTTTGTTTTCACGTATCCCATTCTGTTAAAAATCCTGTGCACATGAACATCTACGCAGATTGCAGGTTTATTAAAGCCTCTTGCTACTACCAGATTTGCAGTTTTTCTGCCAACTCCGTTAAATTTAATAAGTTCATCAATTGTTTCAGGAACTTTTCCATCCAGTTTTTCAACGATTTCTTTAGACAGTTCCACTATCTGTTTTGCTTTATTTGCATAAAATCCTACAGGATAGATTGCTTTTTCCAAAGTTTTTACATCACATTTTGCAAAGTCTTCGGGTGTTCTGCCGATTTTCAGCATTCTTAGTGTTGCTGGATATGTGGTTTTGTCGTTTGTTCTCAGGCTTAGTATACACGAAATAAGTACCAGATACGGGTCATTAAACGTATCCATTAAATGTACAAAATCACTTTGCTGTTGTTTTGCGTCTTTTAAAAGTGTTACAACTTTATCTATATCGAGTTCAGCCATTCAATAATTCTCCAACATTTATTTCTGTTTTGAGTTTTAGCGCATATATATTATCATACCCGAAACTTTTTAATTTTACTGCATCTTTTTCTGTAGTAACAATAGCTCCGGAAATGTCTTTTATATCTGCAGGCTTATATTGGTGATGGTCATCAAAAGTTATTTTATCTTTTATTTCATAACCCTTTAAAAAAGCATAAAATTGTTCAGGCTGCCCGATTGCACTGAGTGCTGTTATACTGCTGCCCGGTTTTAGGATTTCTCCGTCTTTTATGTTATAAACATAAGCCGGTTCTGTTTTACATATAAATACCGGCAGTTTTAATTTTTTCCCCATAATTTTTGCCAGTTTTTCTGCGCGGGTATGGTCTGTATTTTTACTTACAACAACTAGTTTATCTACCCTGGAAAAAGCTTCCTTACCTTCCCGCAGCGGTCCTGCCGGAAGCAGCTTTTCGTTTCCAAAGCCTTTTTCACTGTCTGAAAGAACTATATCCAAATCCCGGTATAATTTTCTATGCTGGAAGCCATCATCAAGAATAATATAATTTGCTTTTAAGTTATCTATAGCATACATAGCAGCTTTGAAGCGGTTTTTTGAAGTTACCACAACTGCACCTTTTACGTTTTCTGCAAGCCAGAACGGCTCATCTCCTGCAAGATTTGCATTATAGTATATTTTTTCTCCGTCTGAAATAAGGTTTATCTGTTTATTAGAGAGTTTCCCGCCATAACCTCTGGATACTATGGCAGGTTTTTGCCCGCATGATATTAAATATTTTGCAATTTCTGCAACCACAGGAGTTTTCCCAACCCCGCCGGTTGTAAGGTTTCCTACAGAAATAACAAAAGCCTTTACGTGTTTTGGTTTCAATATATGTTTATCGTATAACATATTTTTTAAACCGCTTCCGAAGCCGTAAAATATTGAGGCAATTTCCAAAATTTTTACAAAAGCTCCCTTTGCTTCTTTGTCATAATGTATTTTAGTTATTTCAGTTTTTAGATTTTTCATAAATTTATTTCGTTATTAAGTTGTAAGGTGAAGTTTAGTTTCTATACGTTCATTTGCCATTGTTTCTAAAACAAACACCTTCACTATAAAAATTTATGTGTAGTTTAAAAGTAAAAGGAACAAATTAGAACATCAATCTGAAAAGTAAAAATCTCTTGTTCAATTTTTCAGAGAATTTTCTCAAATTGCAGGTTGTTGCAGTTGTTTCTTCCAGAAGTGTCTGCAATTGTGTTTTATTTTCAGGTGTTACCTGGTTCACTGTTGCAAGTGTCGTTGTTATCTGAACCATAGCTTTGTTAGCATTTTCAACAGTATCTGTCAGTTGACGCTTGAGGTGTGTATCTTTGGTCATTGAATTAACAAATGTGCTTATTTCATTTATATTATGGGAAATTGTTCTGATGTCTTTTGCAATTTGTTCAGCTTCTTCTTCATTACCCATAATCTTATTAAAGTTTTTAGCCATTTTATCAACAGAATCTGCTGTAGTATATATTGACTGCTTGAATTTTGGATCTCCTATAAGAGCATTTATATTTGCTGAAAGTTTGTTAAAGTCGGCTGTTGCCTGTTCCATTAGAGCCATAAGCTGGTCAATATCGCTTCTTGAATCATCAAGAAGTTTATTTACTTTTTCAACTGTAGAGTTTGCGCTTAATGTTAAATCATTTATATGGTTAACCGTATCTTTAAGTTCTGCAATAGTCTGGTCTGAAAGCAGAGTGTTAATTTTCTGGTTTGTTTCCGTAAGGGATTCTGCTGCTTTATACTGCCAATCCATAAAGTCTGCAATTCTCATAGGTTCTATAATTGTATATTTTGACTTTTGCTGCGGGTATGGCAGGACAGTGTTATCAAGGGTTGAGATCCTTAATTTTTTTACATTATCTTTACAATTAACTGCTTCCCCTTTTATAAAATCAGGAAGTATAAGCCCAGGGAGGTTTACAATATAATCAACTTTATAGGCATATTTTGTTTTAATTCTGTCCCTGAAGCTATAAGGTATTGCATCACTTGGAACAACTTCTATATTATTTATTTTACCTACATCATAATATTCATCGCTTAGTTTCATTTGTACAGCATCGTCTTTAAACAGAACGTCTTTGTTATACATTGGAATATACAGAGTTCTTGTTTTAGGAGGAGTAATTTCAAGGAATAATTCCCCGATAAGACCGGATTGTTGTATTGAAAACATTGATGCTGTAGGAATCTCAATATCCGGTTCGGTTATAACGAATTTTACATTTACGTAGCTGTTATCACCGTTAATTACAGGCGTAATTTCCTCAACCTGACCGACACGAAGCCCCATCATCTGGACGCCTGAACCCGGGCGCATGCCGTTAACATCCTTGAACTGGACTTCAATTCTGTCAGCAGAAGAAAAGGCTCTGCCTTTAACTCTGAACACAACACCGACAAGTAATACCAGTGCTATAAGAGTTAAAAGACCTACTTTAAATGATGATGATATTTTCATTAGCTACCTTTCCTTACTAAAACAGATTATAAAGCAAGTGTAGCAGAAAAAAGATATTAATGCAAAATTATAAATAATTAGCTAAGATATTTTTAACATAATTCTGGGTTTCCTGATACGGAGGAACTCCAGAGTATTTGTCAACTGCGCCCGGACCTGCATTATATGCTGCAAGGGCTAAAATAATATTTCCGTTATATTTATCAAGCATTGATTTTAAATATTTAACACCGCCTTCTACATTTTGTACCGGGTTATAGGCATCTTTGACGCCAAGATGTTTTGCTGTTGCAGGCATAAGCTGCATTAACCCCATTGCCCCTGCTTTTGAGGTTGCATTAGGATTAAAGCCTGACTCCTGTTTTATCAAAGCTTTTACAAGTTTTTCATCTACTCCGTATTTTTCAGCCACTCTTGATACCATCCCTAGTATCTGCGCTTTGTTTGCGGTACCTGATGCTGAATGGTAAGCATTTGCTGCTGTTGTACCGTTTATTTCACTGAGGGCATTTGTAAGGGAATTCATTGAATTGTTTTTTACAATATCTGCATTAACTTTCATCGCCTGCGGACCAAGCAGCAATGTGCCAAAGTTACTTTTTGTTGTTGATTGCAGAATGTTTTCAAAAGATTCTATGGTGTTAGGATTATTTGCGGGATAAATTGTATCAATCGGATTTAAAGATGCAGGGTGTTCGTTTCTGTTTATATAATTTACCTGATTATTTAACGCTGCATATCTTTGCATTGCTGCAGATTTCCCGCCGCTTGATAATAAACCTTGAATAAATTGTGAAAACATAATTCTCTTCCCTTGTCCAATAATGATATTATAGAATTAAACTACTACCCTGTTATCATTTGAATTAATGATTTTTTGCGGGAAGTCAAAATGTTTCACTCAACATGTTTGCAACTGCTTAATTTATGAACATGCAATCGCCATAACTGTAGAAACGATAATTATTTTTAATTGCTTCATTATAAGCTTCAAATATAAAATCTTTTCCGGCAAGAGCGCTTACCAGCATTAAGAGTGTTGATTTGGGCAGGTGGAAGTTTGTTATTAATTTATCAACGACTTTAAATTCATATGGAGGGTAAATAAACAGTTCTGAGTGATCGTGGCAGGCTTTCAGCTCTCCAAATTTGCTGTAAGCTGTTTCCAGAGTTCGCACTGTAGTTGTTCCAACTGCTATGATTGTTTTTCCGTTTGCTTTTGCTGTGTTAATTGCCCCGGCGGCTTCTTGTGTAATTTCAAAAGTTTCGGAGTGCATTTTGTGTTCAAGTATATTTTCACATTTTACAGGACGGAAAGTTCCAAGTCCTACATTTAATGTTACGTATACTATATCAACACCTTTGTCCTTTAATTTCTTTAAAATCTCTTCTGTAAAATGTAGTCCGGCGGTCGGTGCAGCAACAGAACCTTCATCTTTTGCATAAACCGTCTGGTATCTTTCAAAGTCAAGTTTTTTAATATCTTCATTCTGCATTTTTCTTTCAATATAGGGCGGAAGCGGAATATTACCGTTTCTGTGCAGAACTTCAAGGATATTTCCTTCATAGATGAGTTTTACAAGCCATTCTCCGTCATCTTCAAGTCTTTTTATTACTTCAACTGAAAGTTCGGAACTTATTCTGACAATTGTGCCGTTTTTTACTCTTTTGGATGGCTTAATCAATACTTCCCATTCATCATTTTCAAGTTGTTTCAAAAGGAAAATTTCAATTTTGGCACCTGTTTCTTTCATTCCGTAGAGGCGTGCAGGCAGGACTTTCGTATTATTTAAAACCAGCATAGAATCTGGTTCTATTAAATCAACAATGTCATAAAAATGTTTGTGCAAAATAGAATGCTTGTCCCTGTTAAGTACAAGCATTCTTGAATTTTCACGTTTTTCAGCAGGCAGCTGGGCAATCAGTTCTTCGGGTAAATTGTAATCATAATCTGATAATTTCATTACTGCCTCTGTTATTTTTTATAAATTTGTTTCAGCTTATCAAGCAGGCTTGCCGGCTGAGGTTGACCATCTACTACAACCTCTGCTTCAATAACTTTTGAACCGTCGGTTGCTTTTACTTTTTTGTTGGCTTCTTCCATATCCATTTGTTTGTTGATAAGAACAGTCTGAAGCACCTGAACAACGTTGCTTACGATTAGATAAATCAAAACACCGGCAGGAATAGGAATTATTACGAAAGTTCCGATAATCATAATCGGCATGAATGTTCCCATTGATTTTTGGATGGCTGCCTGTGTAGGATCCATAGAATCCTTGTTTTTATTGGATGTTGCCATCATTAATTTTTGCGAAAGTACAATTGATAAACCAAATAATACTATCAGAGCAAATACATCCCAGTGGAATGATTTTTTTACTTCTACTGTCGGCATTGAAGTTATCAGATAACCGCCGTTTCTGGTAAATGTAAGTTTTTCATTTTCTCTTGTATTCTGGTCTGTAACAGTAATTTCTGCTTTTTGTATCTGATCAAGCTGGTTAAACTTAAGACCTAAATTGTCCAGGCTCATTTTTAAATCAAGATTTTCTCCTGGTTTAATTTCTCCCTGAACTTCAAGCGCTTTTTTCTGGTTATTAATTTTTACATTATCAATAACTTCTTTCGGCAGGTATACACGTGCAGTTTTACCAGGGACAAATACGTCATATTTTGAAATTCCCATCACCCCGTCGTTTGAAATTCCGGCACTCGCTCTGAGTGTTGTATCCAGGCGGTTAATAAAAAGGAATTTTGAATTTCCTGCCATCTGGATGAATTGCGGGCTCATTAATGCAGAATACAGAAGAATAAATATCGGCATCTGGATTAATAAAGGCAGACAGCCGCCCATAGGGTTGAAGTTATGCTCCTTGTAAAATTCCATCATTTTTTGCTGCATAACCTGCGGGTTATTCTGGTATCTGTCCTGTATTGCTTTTAATTTAGGCTGTAATGTCTGCATCATTCTCATAGAACGCTGCTGTGATGTATTAAGCGGCCATAGTGCTGCTCTTACAATTAATGTTAATACAACAATAGCAAGCCCGTAACTTCCAACAAAAGAAGCCAGCACTTTTAATATTTCAATAGTTAAAGTTACAAAATCCAATTTCCCTAATCCTCATTAAAAATAAAAAACATTCTTCCAAAACTTTATTATAAAAGAAGCGTAAAGTCAAATGAATGCTCCCGTTGAATTTAATTAGTTATAAAAGTTAAAATCGTTATCCAGCCTGTCTTCAATAAGCTTAATAAAGTCAGAGCACTTCATTCCGAAAGCATTAGCAAGCTTCCAGACCGTTGTAAGTCTTGCATCTATATAGCCTTTTTCAAGTTTAGAAAGCAGACCATTTCCTATATCATATTCAAACGAGAATTTATTTATGCCTTTTCCGGTTTTCTTTCTATTTTCAAGAACAATATAGCCAAGACTGTTTAAAATCTTTTCCTTATAAAATTTTTGATTATCATTATCAAGGTCTTGCATATATTTTAATTTTAAAATATATTGAATTTATTGTATTGAATATAATCTATAGAATATATTCAATAGGTAGTTTAAATGGAGTTATAGATATGAAATTTAGAAATCTGTTTTATTTTGAAAAAGTTAAAGCTTCAAATCATATGATTTTTAACTTTTTGGGAGTAAAGATGAAGTTTAAAATCAGGTATGGAGGAAAAATGCTGGAAGATGAGGTAGAGCTGTTAAAAAAAAGACTTCTTAAGATTGATAAAATTGCTAATATAGGAAGTATCCTGTTTTTTGTACCTCAATATGATAAGGATTTAATACAAAGGTATATTGTTGAGAGAAATAAATTTTTTGAGCAAAATATTCTTCTTGAACTTTTGGAGTATATTCCAAAGCATGATGCCGTAATTTTGGATATTGGCGCAAATATCGGTAATCACACTTTGTATTGGGCTGCGTTATGTGATGCTAAGACGGTTTATTCTTTTGAACCGGTGAAATCTACTTTTGATATACTTTCAAAAAATATAAGTCTTAATAATCTTGAAAACAAAGTAAAACTGTTTAATATCGGATTGAGTGATGAAATTTGCTATGCAGATGTTTCAGCTTATTATGAAACAAATATCGGAGGAATTTCAGTTAAAAAATCCTCATTAGGTAAATTAAAGCTTGATATGCTTGATAATATTAAAATTGAAGAAGATAGAGTTGACTTTATAAAAATTGACGTGGAAGGACATGAATTGTGTGTATTAAATGGAGCTATGAATACTTTGAAAAAGTACAGCCCGAAAATTTTTGTGGAAACCGGGAACTTAAATGCTGTTACAGAACTTCTTAAACCATTAGGTTATAAGATAAAAAAAGAGTTTGAAAATAACAATTATCTGTTCATTAAATAACTAAAAAAGCTTCACTTAAATGTGAAGCTTTTTTTAAATGGTCGGGATGACACGATTTGAACGTGCGACCCCCTCGTCCCAAGCGAGGTGCGCTACCAAGCTGCGCCACATCCCGTTATATTAAATTATCAACACTTCAAAGGGTTAAATTTATATTCACCTTATTCAGCGCACCTCTTAAGTCTAACCCAAACATTTTTTTCAGTCAATAGCTTTTTTTTATTTTATTAATAAAATTTTTCTAAAATTTGCATTTTATATACTTTTCTAATTTTGTGCTACAATTGTCTTATGAAAAATATTATTGAACAAAAGGTTTTTTATTCTGATACTGATGCTTACGGAGTTGTATGGCATGGGGCATATTTAAGATGGCTTGAGATGGGGCGTGTAGAGTGGTGCGAAATGACAGGGCATAATCTTATCGAACTTGAGCGTATGGATATTGTTCTTCCTGTTGTTAATCTTAATATACGCTATAAAGCGTCAGCCAGATTGAATGATGAACTTGTTATAGAAACAACCGTTTCAAAGTTTAACGGATTAGCTGTGACATTTGCACAAAAGATTACCTCAAAAGAAACAGGAAAAATCTTCATTGAAGCCGAAGTTGATGTTGTTGCAATATCTAATTCCGGCAAGCTGTACAGAAGGATGCCTGAAGTTCTTTCTCAGGTTTTTGAAAGGGCGTTGAAATGTCCGGTATCCGTTTAAATAAATATATTGCATCTTCCGGCTTATGTTCGCGTAGAAAAGCCGATGAATTAATAGAAAGCGGTGTTGTTTCAGTAAACGGGAAAAAAGTTACCGAGCTGGGTTTTCTTGTACAGGATAAAGATAAAGTTTTTGTTGATAAGAAGCTTATTCACCCGGCAAGGCATGAATATTACAGATTTTATAAACCAGCCGGTTATATAACAACCAGTGATGATGAAAAAGGCAGAAAAACAATATATGACCTTCTTCCGGAAACTTTGTACGGATTGAAACCTGTAGGGCGTCTTGATAAAGATTCAACCGGTCTTTTAATTTTGACAAACGACGGTGAATTAATTAATGATTTAACCCATCCGTCAGTAAAGGTTCCGAAAGTATATCTGGTGTCTATTGACGGCAGAATTCATCCTCACCAGCTTGATCAGATGGCTGCCGGTATAGAAATAGAAAAAGGCAAGACTGCTTATGCCGATGTTATGGTTTTAGAGGCTGATAACAAACATACTATGATGCAGGTTACGCTTTATCAGGGTTTAAACAGACAAATCAGAAAAATGTTTGAACATTTGGGTTTTGAAGTTAAGTCATTAAAACGTATACAACATGCTACAATTAGTCTGGATGGTTTGAAAAGAGGACAGTTCAAGCCGATTAAGCCTCAGCAGATTAAAGAATTGCGGAACTTCCTTAACAGGATTGCTTCAAAATGATTAAAGTTGCACTAACAGGTAATATTGCAAGCGGCAAAACAACAGTACAGTCTATACTTGAACGGTACGGATACAAAGTTCTTGATACTGATAAGACGGCTCATGTTCTCTTGGATGAACTTGAAGAAATTAAAGAAGCCTTTGCAGATTTTGATATTGTCGAAAATGGAAAAGTTTCTCGCAGCAGGCTTGGGCAGATTGTTTTTGATAGTCCGGGGCTAAAAAAGAAGCTTGAGGATATTATTCACCCTGCGGTTAAAAGGAAAATTTTAGAATTTTTTGAAGAAAATAAAAATGAAGATTTAGTATTCACAGGCATACCGCTTTTGTTTGAAAGCGGTATGCAGAATATATTTGACAAATCTCTTCTTATTTATACTGATGATAATTTACGCGAGAAGCGCTTAATTTCGAGGAATCATTTCAGTGTTGAATATGCACATAAACGTATGTCTGCTCAAATGTCCCAGGATGAGAAAAAAGAGCTTTGCGATTATGTGATTTATAATAATGGTACGATTGAGGAGCTTGAAATTTCGGTTAAGTCTTTTTTAGCGCTATATTCTTAAACCGGAACAAATACACGAGCCCCCTGCCTTATGTTATTTGTTACGCCGTCGCTGACTGCCTGTCCGTTACCGAGTGTAATCTCTACGTGACCAGCACTGCTGTCATATCCGGCAACACCTCTGTCATAAACCAGTACGCATCCGGCAGGAAGTGATGAAAGATTTATATTGTTTGCAGATATTTCTTTAAAGTTTGAGTTATTGCTCAATATATCTGCATACTGATAACCGTCACCTCTTTGTCCGTTTGACAGACCGGTGTTTTCAAGCGCAATTCTTACATATTTTGCGCATTTATGAGTAAAGCCAACTGCATTGCCTGCTGCGGATTTTGCAAGATTATAGCCTTTTTCTGAATTATACCCTACATCTTTCAAAGCCGGAAGATTTGTTTTGGTATTAAATGATGATGTATGGAATGTATAGTTTGAAGTTTTCTTTTTAGATTTGTATGAGTAATTTGTATTTAATGTCGGCATCCAGGATGTAAATGTATTACTAGATGGTGCCGGTGTTGATTTAGTATTATTGTTAATAATTTTATTTGTTGTGTTAAGAGTGCTGAATGCAGTAATCATATCCATAAAGTTCTGCAAGAACGGCATTGCACCGAACCAGCCAAAGTTTCCAAAACCTCCGCAGCAGCCTCCAAACATTGGCATAGGCATTACAGGAGCAAAGCTCACAGGTGCAAAACTCATACCCATACCGAATACAGAGTTACAGGAGAATGCCGGCATAGAATATCCGTATGACATATTAAATCCGCTGCCATACGTATTATTGCTAATATATGAGGTATTCATTTTTACCAGTGCGCTGCCAAACAAAACTTTTCCCTTTATATAAATATCCCCTGTATATTTATATAAACGTTTTTTCTTTAAAAAAATTGCGCAAATATTAACTAATTTTTATAATACCAGCCTCTGCTTTACCTAAATCAACAAGAGAAAATGGTTTGGCTATATCCTCAGTTAGCTCAAAATCGTTGTCTGTAAAGTTATACAAGCTTTTTAAGTCAACAGGTTTTTCTCCGGAAAAGAGGTAGAATTTATTTACATTCTTCATATATAGTCCGAATGTATTCGGCTTTTCCAACGCTTGTAAAAACTCTGCCATGACATTTTTCTTTGAAAATCCGTCAAAAGTAAAGTCTTTCATTGAGTAGCAGCTTTTAGCTGTTTCAAGAAGCACATAAGGTTCAATCCATTTTTTTATAATTATGTGTGACATTATACTCCTGCGGTTTCTTTAGCTTCTTCCTGTTTTTTGAATTGCATTTCGTATAATTTTTTATAAATACCGTTTTCAAGCTTCATCAGGTCGTCATGCGTTCCTAGTTCTGCAAGTACACCTTCGTTTACAACTGCAATTCTGTCTGCATTTTTTATTGTAGAAAGCCTGTGTGCAATCACAAAGACTGTTTTATTCTGAATAAGGTTATCAAGAGCTTTTTGAACAATAGCCTCTGATTTATTATCAAGTGCAGAGGTTGCCTCATCAAGTATAACTATAGGTGCATCTTTGAGCATAGCTCTTGCAATAGCCACACGCTGTCTTTGTCCGCCGGAAAGTGTTGTTCCGCGCTCTCCTACATATGTATCCAGACCTTTTTCAAGAGAGTTTGTGAACTCATCAAGGTGAGCCATTTTGACAACTTTTTCTAATTCTTCTTCTGTCGCATCTTCATTACCCATCATAATATTCTGCCTGATAGTTCCTGAGAAAAGGAAGTTATCCTGAAATACAAATGAAATCTGGTTTCTCAAAGAATGAAGTTCAAAATGTCTTATGTCAATACCATCAAATTCAACAGAACCGCTGGTTACATCATAAAATCTAGGTATAAGGCTTACAACAGTACTCTTTCCTCCGCCGGAATTTCCAACAAGCGCAAGGGTTTCGTTTTTATTAACTTTAAGATTAAAGTTTTTAAGCACCGGAACGCCTTCTTCATATTCAAAGTTAACATTTTTAAATTCAATAGCATTATTAAAGCCTTTTAATTCAACAGCATCAGGTGCATTTTTAATATGAGGCTGCAAGTCAAATAATTCAAATACACGTCCCATCGCAACGAAGGTGCCCTGAAGGCTTGTTAATGTATTCCCGAGAGTTTTGGTAGGTTTATAGAGCAGCAGTAATGATGTTACAAATGAAGCAAAGCTTCCTGCTGACATCTGACCTGAAAGTATAAGGTGGTTTCCATAAGCCATTACGAGTGCAATACCTATTGAACAAACGAAATACATAATAGGTGACATCCATCCTACTCGTTTTGTTAACGACATGGCAAGATTAAACTGCTGGTGAATCTGATCTTCAAACTTGTTGTTCTGTGCTTCCTGTAAATTATAAGCAGTCATAATTTTGTTGCCGGCAAATGTTTCGTTAAAGTTTGTTGTCATATTGCCGCCGACAACCATGCTTGCATTGGAAACGCTTTTAATCTTTTTCCTGATTAAGGTTACAGGAGTAATTGCAATACCCATAACTGTAACCCCGATTATTGCAAGCTGCCATGAGTTATAAATCAAAACTCCGACAAGCCCTACAAGCCCGAATGCTGTTGCAATAAATGATTTTAAGCTTTCAATAATATTTTTAGAAGCAGCATCAGGATCGGATAAAAATCTTGTTAAAACAAGACCTGATGAGTTTACATCATAAAACTGCGGATCAAGATTAGTTAACTTTTTAAATAAATCAATTTTTAAAGAGTTGGAAATTTTGTTTCCTGTCCAGTCAGTCAGGTAATTACTTACGTATTTTAAAATGCCCTGAAATAATGCAAACCCTACAATACCAAATGGTATGATTGCAGCAAATGCTGCCTGAATATGAATATCATGCCCGAGAATTGTATAAGTCTTTGCCGGGTCACCGTTAATTACAAGATCAAGATACGGTTTAAGCGACAGGGCCACGACACCATCAAGCAAGCCCAGCGGGATAGCTATAATCAGGTTCATAATTGCCCTTGGCATTACCGGTTTTATATATGGAAAAATCTTTTTTAAAAGGTAACCGTATTTAAATGCGTCCTTAGATATTGTATCTTTTAATCTGTACGTATTTGACATTATTTTTAAGCCCTCTGTAAACTAATCAACTAATAGCCATTATTCCATAAAAATTTTAAATTGCCAAAATATTTATTTCTTTGTGTTACAATTTGTTTATGAGAGTAGCCTAAGGAGAATATATATATGCAGATTTGTGTTATTGGAACAGGATATGTTGGGCTTGTTGTTGGTACATGCCTTGCTGAAATGGGTAATAATGTAACTTGTGTTGATAATGATTTGAAAAAGCTGTCAAAGCTTGAAAAGGGTATTGTTCCGATATATGAGCCGGGTCTTGATGAATTAATCAAGGTAAATGTCAGAGAAAAAAGACTTCAATTTACATCTGATTTAAAATCTGCTGTTGAAAAGGCTTTAGTTTGTTTTATTGCAGTAGGAACTCCTCAGAGTGAAGACGGGGCAGCTGATTTGCAATATGTTGAAGCTGTTGCCGAAAGTATAGGTAAAGCTGTAAACGGCTATAAGGTTATTGTTGACAAATCCACAGTTCCGGTTGGGACTGCAGACAGAGTTACTGAAATAATTAAAAGGCAAACCTCGCACGATTTTGATGTGGTATCAAATCCGGAGTTTTTAAAACAAGGTGCTGCAGTAGATGATTTTCTAAAGCCGGATAGGGTTGTTATAGGTTCAAACTCCCAGAGAGCAACCGAAATTATGCAAGAGCTGTATTCTCCGTTTTTGCGTACCGGAAACCCTGTAATAATTATGGATGTCAAGTCTGCCGAGATGACAAAATATGCGGCAAATTCTTTTTTAGCTGTAAAAATTTCATACGCAAATGAAATTGCAAATATTTGCGAAAAAGTCGGAGCTAATGCAGAGATGGTAAGAATTGGCATGTGCGCCGATAAGCGTATAGGGTCACAATTCTTATTCCCCGGGCTTGGTTACGGCGGGAGCTGTTTTCCGAAAGATGTTAAAGCTTTATTGAAAACTGCAAAAGACAACAACTGCGGCTATAAGCTTCTTGAGGCTGCCGATGAGGTTAATAAAGAACAGAGAGTAATCTTTATAAATAAAATTTTGAAAAGATTTAAATCAAATATTGCAGGCATGACATTTGGTGTATGGGGGCTGGCATTCAAACCAAAGACCAATGATATGCGTATGGCACCTTCCATTACAATTATAAATGCACTGCTTACTCTCGGTGCGAAAGTAAAAGCTTATGATCCTAAGGCATTTGATTTTGCCCGCAGTCTTTGGGGGGATGAGATAACATATGCAGATAATGCTTATGATGCTTTAGACGGTGCAGATTGTATGCTGCTGCTTACCGAATGGAATGAGTTCAGAAGACCGGATTTTGATAAAATTAAAAGCCTGATGAAAAATCCTGTCATTTTTGACGGTCGCAATCAGTATGAACCTGAAAGAATGGAACGCAGAGGATTTGAGTATTACTGCATAGGTAAATAAGCTTTAAATTTTGTTTAAAATCTCGTGAATAGTTTTCAGTTTGCTCTCATCAAGCCTGTGACCGCCTGAATCAAGAATAACTAGTTCTCTGAGAGATTTTGATTTTAATGCAAGAGCTTTTGATGACTTAACCGGTATAAGGTTATCGTTTGCTGAGTGGATTATGTATAACGGTACCCTTGTTTTGGAGATTCTTTCTTCTGTTTTGAAAATTTTTTCAAGCGGGTTTAAAATTCTTGGATAGTGTTTATATATGTATTGGAAAAGTTTTGGAATTTTGAATTTTTTATTATTGACGATATTATCTACTTCATAGCTTAGTGTATTTACCGGAGAAATTAGAATTAGAAAAGATGCCTGCGGAATTTCTTCTGCAACCCTTGTAGCAGCAAACCCTCCAAGACTGTGTCCAACTATTCCTATATTTGCAGGTTTGATTTTCTTTTTCTTTAAATATCTAATTGACCCGGCAATATCTTCTTCCAAAGTATATTCATCAGCCATTCGGGTTTTATTTTTGCCAAAGCCGCTGTATTCAGGTGCGAGGACTGCATATTTTGATTTTAAAAATTCATTATAAATCTGCTGGCAGTTTGAGATATTCTGTGATGTCCCATGAAAAAAAATGATATATTTATCTGTGTTATCAGGGTTAATATCATAGGCTGTAATTTTTCTGCGCCCGGTAAGCGGAATTTGTATTTCGTTTATTTTTCCTTTTAGTTCAGCTATAGGCGGAGAAAATCGTCTTCTTGATGCAATTTGCGACCGCTCAAAGAGTTTCATGCAAAATCTGTATGCAGGATTATACTGCTTTAAGTGTAGTTTACCCTCAAAAACAACTGTATCTGCAGGGTTAATATTTTTATTAATATAAGTTTTATTTTTGTTTTCTGCAACATTTGGACAGACTGCAAACTTTCTGTTTGAAACATTGCTAACTTGAGTGACACGCATAAAAATCCTTTTTGTTTTTTTAACTTAACAGGAATACTCTGTCTAATCAAGAAACTAGGTATGAATTTTACAAAAATTATAATCTTACACTTGACTTTATTATTCTATTCAGATAGAGTAATAAATGTAACTTTTTTGCATAAAGCAAAAGGGGCTGTGGCAAGGCTCTATAATTTGAATAAGCATCAAATTATGGAAGGTGATAGACGCCGTCTAGCAATGAGCCACAGGTAGTGAAAATTAAATATTATATGGCCTGTGGCAAGGCTCCGTAATTTGATTAAGTATCAAATTATGGAGGGAGGTAGACGCCGTCTAGCAATGAGCCGCAGGTAATGAAAATTAAATATTGTGTGGGCCTGTGGCGAAATTGGTAGACGCACTAGACTTAGGATCTAGCGCAGCGATGTGTGAGAGTTCGAGTCTCTCCGGGCCCAGATACGTGGACAGAATGCAAATTCTGTCCATTTATTTTTTGAGCTTGAGAAAAAGGCGGGGCAAGGGTTAAGACCAATTTCTTGGCCTTTAATTCTAAGTTCTAGCAGGCGATTTTTAGAAGTTCTATTTTTATTTTTCGTGAATACGTTTTCCCGAAAGATGCTCAATAGTAAGTTCTAAAACCTGGACAAATTTACCGTCTTTTTCAATTTCTTTTTCGACTTCTTCAGCTGTGGGATAATATTTTAGGGCAAGTTTCCTTACAAGATTTATTGTTTCCTCATGGTTTTCAATAAATCGGATTCTCCCGAAGATAATCACGCTTTTTACTGTATAAGCCCAGTCGCCTTCTTCAATATAGCCGTTATCATATGTGCAAAAAGAAACCTTACTGTTTTTGTGCAAAGCATCAATTTTATGTCCGGACTTTGCTCCATGGAAGTATATTTTTCCGCTTGTTTCATCATAAAAGTAATTCAGAGGTATCGCATAAGGATACCCGCTATCACCAAGTACTGCAAGTACACACCTTTTATTCTCTTTTAAAATTCTGATACATTCTTCCTTGGTTAATTGCTGTTTTGCACGTCGCATCTCACGAAACATATGTTTTCCCTTATTTTAATATTTTATTTATACACATTGACAAGAGTAATAAATGTCACCAAATCTTCATCAAGTTTGTCGTACACATTATCTGGTATAATTATTTTTCTGGAGTCAAATTCTTGAACAAATCCTGTGGTCATTGATTTATCAGATGGATACTTTACAAGAAATTCATATAAATCTTTTACCTTGTTAATATATTCAAGATTTACTTCTGCATTTTTTGCGTTCTTTTTATTGTATTTCTCTTCAAGTTTTACAATAGAATAATAAACTGATGACTTATCACCTTTGTTATAAAGAAAATAATCTTCCCTAAACGATACATAATGTTTTGATAACCTTCCGGAAGGAGAATTAATAATGCCGCGAATGACATTTTCATCCTTTGTCTGGCGTTTGTTGGTTTCAGCAGCAATACATGGCGATAAAAGCAGCACCATACTTACAAGTACAATAAAAATTTTTTTCATATCCAGCTCTCCATAATCTATTTTCTGTCAAAATTTTCGGGGTGTGCAGAA
The DNA here is from genome assembly GCA_000431315.1 of Brachyspira sp. CAG:484. Lineage (GTDB taxonomy): Bacteria > Cyanobacteriota > Vampirovibrionia > Gastranaerophilales > Gastranaerophilaceae > Scatousia. The sequence goes on along the minus strand of HF989734.1, from coordinate 70,960 downwards.
TTGGAAAGTTTTATTTCGTAAAATTCGTTTTTATCAATATTTACCCCCATAGTTTCTGTATTGACAGTAAATTTCTTCTTTTTGTTTTTTAAAATATTGTCGATAAAACTTTTCATAATTAAATGATAGCACAAAGTAAATATTTATTAATTGCTGCTTGCAAAATTTTCTACTTTGTCCTACTATTAAAATACTTACGTGCGTCGGTATATTTTTGTGGAAAATATTTAACAGCCGATTAAGGAATTTAAACAAATAGTATTAAGTAAAAATTATAAAGGAAATTGGAAATGAACCCTATTATTGATGAATTAGAAAAACCTTATATGGAAAAAGAAGTGCCGGACGTAAACCCGGGTGATACTGTTAAAGTATTTGTAAGAATTGTTGAAGGTAACAAAGAAAGAATTCAGGCTTTTGAAGGTACTATTATTAAAAAGCATGGTTCAGGTATTAATAAAACTATCACCGTAAGAAAAGTATTCCAGGGTGTTGGTGTAGAACGTGTGTTCCTTCTCCACTCTCCAAGAATTGAAAAAATTAACGTTGTAAGACGCGGTGATGTTAAACGTTCTAAATTATACTACTTAAGAGAACGTTCAGGTAAGGCAACTCGTATCAAGGAAAAAATTGAAAAAAGATAAGACTCATATTCACTGGTATCCGGGACATATTGCTAAAGCTGAAAGAAAATTAAAAGAACAGCTTTCTCTTGTTGATGCAGTGATTGAAGTTATTGATGCTAGATTACCGTTATCAAGCATTTATAAAAATATTACGGGGCTTCTTGGTGAGAAGCCCCGATTAATTTTGCTTAATAAGGCTGATTTGGCAGATTCTGGTGAATTGAAAAAGTGGGCGAAGATTATTGAGGATAAGTTTAATGCTCCGGTTATCTTGTCTGATGCCAAAAATTCAAAGGATTTAAGCATAATTGTTAAAAAAGCGGTTGAATTATCCGAGCCAAGAATTCAGGCTTTGATGAAAAAAGGCTTATTAAGGCGTCCGGCAAGAGTTATGGTTGTGGGTATGCCAAATGTTGGAAAATCCAGTATTATTAATAAACTTACAAAATCCTCAAAAACTAAAATCGGTGCAAAAGCCGGAGTGACCCGTCAGCAGCAGTGGGTCCGTATTAATCCGCAGCTTGAACTGCTTGATACTCCGGGAATTATTCCGATGAGGCAGGATGATCAGGAGGTTGCTAAAAAATTAGCTTTTGTAAATTCAATATCCGAAAATGCTTATACTAATGAAATTATTGCGCATGAACTGCTTGAGATTTTGGATAGGAAATATTCAGCACAGGTCAGAGAATACTATGGAATTGGCGCAGAGGATTTGTCAGTTGAGAATATCGCATTTAAGCGAAATTGGATTATTGCAGGCGGACAGCCTGATATAGAAAGAACTTCTGTTTATATATTGAGAGATTTTAGAGAAGGAAAGATTGGGAAATTTATTTTAGATGACTTTGAAGAGCAGTAAAAATTTATTTGAGTTCGATACCAGTTTTAAGAAAAAAATAATAGGAACAGATGAAGCAGGGAGAGGTCCTGCTGCCGGCGGAGTTTTTGCTGCGGCTGTAACTTTTCCTGAAAATTCCGGCAGTTTGATAGAAAGACTTGCTGTTCTAAATGACAGTAAACAACTTTCAAAGAAAAGGCGTGAGAGTATTTACGATATAATTAAAAACGAAACAATAAATTCTATTGTTTGTATTGAGGTTGCAGAAATTGAGGAGATAAATATCCTTAATGCTTCTTTAAAGGCTATGAAGCTTGCATGTGAAGAGGTTATTGAAAAGGTTGGATATGAAAATCTTCTGGTGCTGGTAGATGGTAATAAGCTTATTAAAGACTTTACAGCTCCTCAGGAGTATGTTGTGAAAGGTGATGGAACTTCAGCTTCTATTGCAGCTGCAAGTATTCTTGCAAAAGTTACCCGCGACAGGTATATGGAAGCGTTAGACGCAAAATACCCGCATTATGGCTGGGCAAAGAATGCAGGATATTTGACTAAAGAACATATGGCGGCAATTGATAAGTATGGACTTACCGAATTTCACCGCCCATCGTTCTTAAGAAAACATTTTGAAAAGCAAAAACAGTTGAATTTATTTTAAGTGAGGATAATCTTTGGGGATTTTCCAACCGTTTTGCATTATAAGAGTTGCACATCCCCAGCTTCTCTTAATGTTTGCGCAATCTTTTGTGAGCTGTTCATGTGATTGGTTAGTACCATACGTATTTATTCTCGCATTTTCTATATCACCTATAAATAAAAAGGTGTTTATTCCGTCAAAATGCCCGTTTTTGCAGTTTTTGTAGTCTATACAGTAAAAAATATATAAATTATTTAAACTTGGAGTTCCATCCGGGAGCGTGCCAGAAAAGTAACTGTTAAAACCGCTGCCATCTATAAATATTGCTTTATAATAGGTATTATTTTTTTCAGATCCTTCTTCATAGATGGTTTTTATATATTTTGTTACGTTCTCCCTGTACCAGCTTTCCAGATATTTAGAATCTGTTAAATCTCTCTGCTCAAATAATAATTCACCTTTTTCTGACTTGGATCTGGCTAATGCCTGATTCATAATAGAATAAAATTTAGCAAGTCTTGTTTCAACAACATTTCTTCTATATTTATTGATGACAGAAGGTAGTGTCATTGCTGCAACTACTCCTATTATGCCGAGTGTTATCAAAACTTCCGCTAGCGTGAATCCTTTCTTCATATCTGCAAGTTCCTTTCTTTATTTTTATTATATGTTATAACTTATATTTTTTAATATTTAACTTATATTATTTAAAGGTTTTTGCACTAAAAAATCAGCACGCTATTTACGGCGGCTGACTTCTTTTGACAACTTTTGCAGCTATGGTACTAAGATTAGTTTGCCCACCCCCCCTCAGGGAAAATGGTGTTATAGCTTGGGTTTTGCATATATTATTCCTTTCTACGCTTCAAAGAGTTTATGAAGCCGTCTTATTATATCTTCTTCATCCAGTTCATTTGTAACTTTGTTTAAGTCTATTGCCATTTGATAGTAATTAGCAGCATCATTTGTAAAATCAAGCATTTGGCTTGCCCTGCCTGCATTAAAATAAGCAAGTGTATAATTTGCATTTAGTGCAATTGCTTCTTCAAAATATTCCAGAGCTTCTTCTGCATCACCAAGCCCGTCAAGGTATAAAATTCCGAGGTTGTTCTGGGCATAAGCATTTTCCGGATTTAATTCAATTGCTTTATGATAGGCAACAAGGGCTTCTTCAAGGTAATCCTTTTCCCACAGAGCCGTACCAGCCTTAAAATATCCTCTGTAATCTTCTGGATTAAGCAGAATTGCATCGCAGTATGCTCTTATTGCTTTATCAAGATCATACTCTGCCATGTGAATATCACCAAGGGAAATATGTAATTCATAATTGTTTGGATCTAAAATTATACCAGCCTGATATGTTGCGACAGAGGCTTCAATATTTCCTTTTATTTCTCCGTAAATTGCTCCGAGTGCCTGGCATACGATTGCGGTCCATTCATTATCAGGATTTATCGCTATTGCCTTCTGGTAAAACTCTATAGCATCATCGTACAATTCAGCTTTAGAAAACGCATATGCAAGAGAATTATTATAAAAAGGATTTTCTGTATCTCTTTCAAGAGCAAGCTTAAATGCACTGATTGAGTTGATTTTATCTTCTTTTTTGAGATATAAATGACCTAATTCATAGTAAATTTGAGCTGTATCTATATCAAATTCAAGAAGTTTTTCGTAACAATCAATTGTTTCATCTGTGTTTTCAGGGAAATATGTCTGTAATACGGTTGCTAATTTTACAAGTACTTCCCTGTTAAGCGGATTAGCTTCCAGTACTTTTTTGTAACAATCTACTGTTAAATCAATTTCATTATTTTTAAGCGCCAAATCTCCCATTTTATTATAAAAGATCTGACTGTGGTTTGTTTCAATTATTGCTTTTCTGTAAATATTTTCAGCTACTGGATAGAGCTTAAATTTTTCGAGGAACTTTCCAACTGTATTAAATGTGAATACAGAAAAGTCATCTGAAATATTTTTGTAAAACATTTTTAAAGACGGTCTGTCCCACGCCAGCATAAGGCTTCCGGAGAGGAAGTAGTATAAAAATTGCATATAATCTGCTACTGAGCCGTTTTCTGCATTGATTTTCTGCAAGATAGTCTGTGATAAGACAAGTCTTGGTCTTGCAGATTTAAGTCTGCCCATCTTTATTGCAGATTTAAACTCATCCATGGCTTCCGGGTAATTCTCTGCCATTTTCATGAAGAAACCTGTATATAGATGTGCATTCATGTTTTTTGGAGCCAGGGAAACTGCGGTTTTGCACTGGTCTATTGCAGTGTTGACGCTTATTTGCCCCTGTTCCCACATTAATGCTGCCAGGCGGTAATAAGATTCAGGAATTGACGGATCAAATTTTACAGCGTCAATATAATTTGTTATTGCTTCCTGTAAATCATTATTATCCTGTCTTATTAAATATTTTTCATGCGCAATACGGGCTTTTTCAAGTGCTTCCTGCGCCTTTTTACTTTTTTCGCTGTCTGCTGCCGTTACCGGCTGTACTAAAATCTGTTCTGACATTTGTGAGCTCCAAATAAAATATGTGTATAACTTTTATCGAATCATCTTTTTTCAATCTTTATTATTTCTACAAAATATCCTCTAAATGTATTAGATAATCGGGTGATATAATATTTGATCTATTTATTGTTTGATAAGCGGTTTTAAAGATACTCTGCATTTATTTTCCTTTGTATTATAATGATGGTATGGGATATTTGAATAACGAATACGATGTAATAGTAGTTGGAGCAGGACATGCCGGATGTGAGGCTGCAGTTTCCTGTGCAAAACTTGGAGCTAAGGTTCTTCTTGCAACTTTAAATGTTGATAATATCGCTATGATGCCTTGTAATCCTGCAATCGGCGGTCCTGCAAAGTCTACACTTGTGCGCGAAATTGATGCTCTTGGCGGTGTGATGGGCGAGGTTGCTGATGAAACTTATATCCAGATGAAAATGCTAAATTCTTCAAAGGGTCCGGCTGTAAGGGCTCTCAGGGCACAATCTGATAAAAAGCAATATATTGACTGCATGCGGAATATTATTGAGAATAATGAAAATATATTTCTGCGTCAGGCTTGTATTACTGATTTAATTACAAAGGATGGCGTTGTCTGCGGTGCAGTTGATGAGTTTGGTATAGAATACAAAGCCCGTTCAATTATATTAACAACAGGAACATCGCTGTCCGGACGTATATTTGTCGGGCTTCAATCATACAGCGCAGGCAGATTAGGTGAAAAAGCCGCAATAGGGCTTTCGGATTCACTTATGAAGCTCGGTATTAACATTAAAAAATTAAAAACAGGTACTCCTCCAAGAGTTGATAAACGGACTATTGATTACTCCAAAATGACAATCCAGCCAGGTGATGAGGTTTTGAATTTTTATTCGTTTAAGCCGAATAGACCTGTCAGACCTCAATATCCTTGTTATCTTACAAGAACAAACGAAGAAACCCATGCTATTATCAGAGCTAATCTTGATAAATCTCCTATGTATAAAGGTTTAATCCATGGAGTTGGTCCGCGCTATTGTCCTTCTATTGAAGATAAAGTCGTAAGATTTAGTGAAAATCCTTCACACCATATCTTTATTGAACCAGAGGGGTTGAATACTTATGAAGTGTATATTCAGGGATTTTCAAGTTCTCTTCCTGCCGATGTTCAGCTTAAAATGCTCAGGACGCTTCCGGGGTTAGAGAAAGCTCATGTTATAAAACCTGCTTATGCGGTTGAGTATGATTATGTTCCTGCTGTTCAGACAACTCATTCTTTAATGTCAAAGACTATTAAAGGTCTGTTCTTTGCCGGTCAGATTAATGGAACCAGCGGTTATGAAGAGGCTGCTGCCCAAGGCTTAATTGCAGGTATTAATGCAATGAATTATCTCAATAACACAGAAATGCTTGAGTTACCGAGAAGTTCATCTTATATCGGAACTCTTATTGATGATTTGGTGACAAAAGATATTGATGATCCATACAGAATGCTTACTTCCCGCTCTGAATACAGGCTGCTTCTTCGTCAGGATAACGCTGATGCAAGGCTTACTCCGACCGGACATAAGATTGGCTTGATTGATGATGCTCAGTTTAATGTATTTAAAGAAAAACAGGCAAATATCGAACGTGAAATTTCAAGAATGAAAGAGGCTAAATTGTCACCTTCTGAAGATGTTAATTCTATTCTTGCAAAATACGGCGAGCATATAGAACGCGGGATTAAGCTTGCAGACCTTTTAAAACGCCCGAATATTAATTATAATATTATTCAGGAAGTTGATGAAACAACCAGAGAACTTAATCTTCCAAGAGATGTCTATGAACAGGTTGAAGTTCTTACGAAATATGACGGCTATTTAAAGCGGCAGGAGTTTCAGGTGGATCAGGCAGGGAAGCTTGAAAAATATAAGATACCTGATAATATCGACTATATGTCAATGGAGCATATCTCAACAGAAACAAAAGAAAAATTAAATAAAATCAGACCTAAAACTCTGGCTCAGGCTTCTCGTATAGGCGGGGTTAAGCCTGCTGATATTTCAGTGCTTATGGTTCTGCTGGACAGGCATACTTTTGCAAGAACTGAAAATTAAACTGTCTGGTCAAGTTTAGTATATTTAATATTATTCATTTTTAAAATTCTCTCAAAAAGTGCTTCTTTATCAACATTAACATTTACGGTTGCTTTTCCGTAAACGCTGTTATATCTGATACGGTTAAAAGTGCTGCGTGCATCAAAAATCCAGAAATTATTCATCAGCATACCGAGTGTAAACACTTGATTTCTGCTTATTGCAGTAGAAGTGTCCACTTCATATTTCCCTTTAAAATTGGGTGTATATCGGGAATAGTTCGGGCTAAATTGCTGTATATTTATATTCATATTTCTCATAATGTTCCTGATAATATAAAATTAACTTATTTGCTGTTTAATTTTATAAAACTTTACATTAATTTAAAAGCTCTTTATTAGCACTTCTAATGCTTGCCAATTTTTCCCTCAAAAGTCTGTTGATAAATTTTAGTTTTTGCGGAAACTTAGCCTTTTGTTTAAGAGAAATTTCCAAATAGATAATTCTTTCGAAATTTTTAAAATATCCGAAGCCTTTTTTCATATAATTTAATTCGTTTTTATAGGCATTAATTTCTGTTTTTAATTGATAGCGTGCTTTTTGTAAAACTTCTACTGAAATTTCGTCAGGAACTGAACTTAGAAGCCCTGTTATCTCTTTTTCAAGTTCCCGTATATTTAAGGGAGTATCAAATTCATTGAAAAGTTTATCTCTAACGATATTAATATTTGTGTCATAATGCTGATTATTGAATTGGTTTGTCCATCTAGCCAGCGACATTTTAGGGTTAAAAATATGGTCAAACAAATGCCGTACCTCATGTGCAGCGCAGTATTTATCTATGATAATTTTTTTATCATCATCCATCGGCAGGCTGAGATTGAAGCTTTCACAGCTTATTACTGCTGAGTTTGCACCGGAATTTTTTACTGAAAACTGAGGCGTTAATGTCCCCTTATTCTTAGAGCCGGTTTCGGCATTGACGTTGAATGCTATTTTGTAAGGATGGAGAGTATTTTTTAATGCTGTTGTAAAATCCTCTGTTGCACATACCGATTCGATTGCATTTTTATCAAGCTCAATGCAAAATTTTTTGTACAATCTCTGCGCCATTTTATTTCTGCATTTAACTGACCCTTTACAGACTTTGTAAGGGATTTTTGCCTCAGGACCTACTCTGCTTATAAGTTTAATCATATATATAATAAATCCGGACAGGGAAATTTTTGCACTTGTGATTAGTTAGACTGCTGATATTTAATCTTTTCATATTTTTTGTAAAAGTAAAACAAAAGAGAAAAACCTATAAATGCAAATAATGCACCTGGCAAAGCTGTGTATTCATATCCAAGTCCATGGGCAACAGGAAGTCCGCCTATGAATGCTCCCAGTGCATTCCCAAGATTAAATGAAATTTGGGAGCATGAGGCTCCGAGCATCTCTCCGCCTTTTGCATTTTCTATCAGCAACACCTGCTGTGGTGCAGATACTGCAAAAAGACATGCTGTGCAGATGCACATTATAGATACTGCCAAAAACGGATTTCCGGTCAGGAAAAACATCATTAAAAGTGCTATTCCTGCTAAAAGCTGGGTATTTCCTGCAATTAAAGCCGGCGAAAATTTATCAGAAAGCTTTCCTCCAAAAGTATTTCCAAAGCACATGCCGGCTCCGGCCAGTACCATCAGAAATGATACATATTTGGGTTCAACTCCTGACGCATTAACCAGTAGAGGATTAATATAACTGTACATGCAGAATATTCCGCCATTCCCCATTATTACGGCAAATATAAGAAGCCAAGGGGCAAGTGATTTAAAAAATTTGAACTGACCTCTAAATCCTGTATCCGGCAGAGGTTTTATATATGGTATAAATTTTATGACAGAGTATAAAACTAAAAGTCCGAATAAACCTATTAATAGGAAAGTTATCCGCCATGAAAAATTATGGCTTATGAATGTACCCATCGGAATACCGAAAAGGTTTGCAATAGTCATGCCTGAAACCATTGTTGCCACAGCCTGATTTTTCTTTCCTGCTTCACAGAGCTTCCCGGCTGTAATTGCGCCTACGCCGAAAAATGCCCCATGCGGCAGTCCTGCAATAAATCTCAGCAGGCAGAATATATTATAGTTTGTAGCAAATGCAGAAGCAAGGTTTGCTAATGTAAAAATTGTAACCAGTGCTATTAAGATATTTTTCAAAGGTTTCGTTCTTGCAAGTAAAACAAGCAATATTGAACCAAAAACAACTCCCAGAGCATAAAATGATATAAAATGTCCTGCAGCAGGAATTGATACCGACATTGATTTTGCAGTGTCCGGCAAAATTCCCATCATAACAAATTCAGTCATTCCCAGCCCAAAAGTGCCGAGTGCAAGAGGTAAAAGGCATAATGATTTTCGCATATATACTTATAAATCCGTTGTTTCCAGCAAAAATTTAAGCAATAAAAAATTCCCGGAGATGGATTCGAACCACCGTTGGAAGAGCCAGAATCTTCAGTCCTGCCACTAGACGATCCGGGAGTAACAATATTTATTATATACAAAAGTCCTTAAAATGCAACTCTTAATTTTTATTTTATCTGTATTTAGGTAAATTTTTGCGAAATTTTGCTGGTAGAATTTTTTCAGCAGCCGCTTCTATCTTTTTTATGTTCCTATTGTATAAATTCCCTGCAAATACTGCTAACAATCCGGTTATAATTATGCAACTTATTTTAATAAGGCTGTCTGCTTTAACAGATGTTAATAAGGAAATTTCCAGTGATACAAGGTAGCCGAAAAAGCCGATTCCCCCTAAAAGCAAAAATATTTTCCGGCGCAGTATAATTGATAAGAGTATAAATATTGTATTGAATATTAATAGTACTATTCTATTTACATAATTGTGCCCGTCTATACCAAAAAATATGTGTGAAAAATCGGTAAAGCAGTAATAAAGTATTAAACTGCCTGCTATATACATCCATTTTGAGTAGTCGATACTATATAACTTATCATTTTTAAATGCTGCAGCTATCAGGATACATGAAAAGAGTATGCCGTAATAGAGTTCGCCATGATGGTGTTTTACTATTAGTTTGTCAAATATATCGGGTATAAACAGATAACAAATGCTGTATAATGATGCTATCACCGGCAGCGTAAGTATTGATAAAGGTCTTTTTTTTATTAACACAATACTTGCAATTAATGTAAGTGAAAATATTGTGTAAAGGGCAGGTTTTGATGCCGCAAAAAAGTCTGTATAGTTATGTGCTTCTGAAAATTTCGGATATACTCCGGTCATTTTTGTAATAACAAGTACTATATAAGAAACGGAAAACATAAATAAAATATATAAAAGACCAGCAGGGGTTTTATTTTCTTTTTTCCACATATAGTTTGCGGCAAAATAAAAAACAAGTGAATAAATAATGCTTAACAAAAGAATAAATCCATATGTGCTGGACGTTACCAGGTCGTGCATATAATAAGCCATTGCGCCTAATGCAATGATACTTCCTCCATAATATAACACTGTTTCGATATTGAATTTTTGTCTTTCTTCAGTATTCAGGTTATTTTCTGTGAAAAATTTCAGCAGGTTTTCTGCCTGTTCTTCCGAAATTATACCTTTCAAACATGCTTCCTCTAACTTATTTTTAGATATATCCATTATTATCCTCCATTGTTTTTTCTTTTGGATGCAAAATATTTAAAAAATACGGTATTATCAGCATCTAACGTTCCGTAGTTGCAAAAATTAGTATAAATTTTCGTTATATCATTTGGGTTCGTCAGCTGGTATATACAAGGACGTTTAATTTTATTATTGAGGGTAACTATATCATTTTTAACAGGCGTTTCTATATTTGGATGCAGCATTACATAAAATCCTCTGTAAAAGGTTGAATAAGGCGTACAAATGCCTATTAATAATAAAACTGCCAATATAATTTTTGCTGTTTTATTTGCCGATTTATCAAAAAGAAATTTGATTACTAATACCATTAATATAAATAGTGCAGGTATGGATGCTCGCATACATAGGTCTGGTGTAGTACCAATTCTTAAAAACGGGAAGAGCATCAAGGATAAAAATGTAATGTAATATACCGGATTTTTTGTATTTTTATAAAATATTATGAATAGGAATAGTCCGGCTTCAAGTATGAAGAATATGAGTATATTAATATTAAATAAAAATACTCTTAAGCCTTCTTCGGATACGGTATTATTGCTTTTATAATATAAAATAAGTATAGGTAATAAAATCAATAGTGACAATATATTTTGCGGGCTGAAAAGTTTCTGCAAAAATATAGCAGTTTTATTATGCTTTATAAATTTTATAAATTCATAGCACAGCAAAAAGAAAATATAAATCCCCAGACCAAGAAATGACATAGGTGCGAAGAATAATGTTAAAGCTGCAAGAAATATATGATTTTTAAAATTGAAAGGTTTTTTTATAAATAAAGTAGTAATTAACCATGGTGCAATAGTTTGATTATAAACCCAGAAAAGCAGTGTTGTATTACTGCTATATTGAAGCAGCCCATGCCATTCCAAATATTCTTTATCTACATTAGGGTAAAGTATATCCAGTCCGGAAAAGAATATGAAAATAAAAAGTAAAATATAAAACTGATATTTTTTAGATTTTGTATAAATAAAAAGCTGGAGTGCAGTAAGTATTACTCCGCATATACAGAATAACAAATTAAATGTATCCCCGAGCTTAAATGCGATTTCATTTGGTGCTCCCAGCCAGAGCATGAGCTTCCCGAAAACTGCAGCCGGCATTAAAAATCCCATATAATAAACCATTGCCGAGCCGTTATCGTATCTTACCGGAAATGAAAAATTAATTAAATCTCTGAGCAGTGCATTACGCAGATGAAAATCGGAATTTTGATAAAAATAGCCGCCAATACCGGATAAAATACACCATAATGAACATACCGCAATTGTTGTTGCCAGAACTTTGCCCGGAATTTCGAGCTTGCCTGAAGGCAGCTGGCAGAAAATTAAACCCAAAATTGCCAAAAGTGAAATTACGCTTATTACAGCAAAGAATGGATTCAACCAGGTTGATAAAAATATTAAAAGTGGAATACTTAAATAAATATATGTAAGTTTATCGATTAAAGTTGTTTTAATTTTCATAATTCTATGTTATTTTAAAGTAAGGATATGTTTAATTATACTAAGAGGAGCTGGGTTATGCTATTTTATAAAAAATTGTTACAATATTGTTTATGTCTTATAGTGTCAACATTTTTTATGCTGCTTGTAACATATATCTATACATTGAATAAAGATCACGGTGTATTATTCTTTAGTGCATTTTTTATAGCCATCGTAAGTTCTATTGCAGGCTGGGGGCTGTGGTACACCAAGAACAAAGATCTCTTTGAAAATTTTCTTGTAATCTTTACATATATATTATTTAATATACTTTTCATTTACTTTGGACCGGTAACTATGGATAGAAGTTTATCCTCATTTATCTATTTTTATTCCGTTGAACGCGGAGAAATTCCTGTTGAAATATTTAATGATGAATACTTTAGACCATATGTAAAAAGACGTTTTGAAGATGGGGAAAAGATCGGTTATCTAAAGTGCCAGGATGGGGTTTGCAAACCTAAATTAAAAACTAAAATAACCTATTATGTGCTTTATCCTTTAGGAAGAATTACAAATACTTTAACCGCATATGATGAATTTAAAGTAATGGCTGACAAGTTAATTAAAAAATAATACATATTTAGAGTTTGTAATTTTATGATAGAAAAACTCCCTAAAGTTTTATAAGCGGCAGCGGATGAAATTTGCATCCTTCAGTGAAGATAGAAAATAATTAACTGATATTATATTTCAAATATGGAAAGGAATTATATGTCAAAAGATGAACAAATGAACAAGTTATGTGATTTGTGGATGTCTTGTGCTCTTGATGAATTAGAAAAAAGAATTGAAAAATTCAATATTTTTACTGCCTTAAAGTTGGATAATACAGAAATCAGGCACTCAAATTTTCTCGCGTGGTTAATGAATCCACGAGAAAGTCATAACATAGGGGATTATTTCTTAAAAGTTTTTTTAGAACTTTCAATGAAAGATTATATACAGGACAATAGAATTGAAATTAATCCTGTTGATATATTAGGTGCTAGATATTGGGACTGTGAAATAAGACGTGAATACAAGAATATTGATATATTAATTATTAACCCGGATAATAAATTTCTTTGTGTATTGGAAAATAAAATTTGGTCCGGTGAACATGATGAACAGCTTGAACGCTATGCACAAATAGTTAATAAAGAATTTGCCGGCTATAAGAAACTATATTTATTTTTAACACCAACTTCAACAACAGAGCCGCTTCTGGAACGTAAATGTAAAATTGATAGTCAAGAAATTTGCACATATTATATTCAAATTGGATATGACAAAGTTTTAAAAGCTCTTGAAAAAACACTGCAGCACAGGTCAAGTATTATGGCAAACGGAGTACAGATTTTTATTGAACATTATAAAAAGATGGTAGAAAGGAATATTATGGGACAAATTGATAAAGACGTTTTAAATTCTTGTAGAAAAATTTATAGGGAACATAAAGAGGCGATTGATTTAATCAATAGTTGTTCTAATATGACTGATGAATTAACAGAAAACATACAGGAATTATTTAATGAAGATTTAGAATATTTATCTGATGGCATGTTTGCTCTCAAAAAAATTAAAAATAAAGAAAAATATCAAATAGGGAATAGTAAATATGGTAGAGATATAATTTTATTACAACTGGAAAAAAATAAAGGTGGGTATTGTTTTTGTATAAATGTAGTTACTCCGGAAAATGGTTCTGAACTTGATAGGAAAAATCTTATTAAAAAGATTGAAAATAAACTTAATATAAATTTCAAAAGCAATAAACAAGAAAGTTGGCATTATTACAATAAGCCTATAATCACAGAAGATAAGTACTATAATTTTGATGATTTAGAAACTGCAAAACAATTTTTGAAATCAAAAATTGATGAAACAAAAATCATCCCAACTTTATATTCGCTGCTTAATGACCAAAACTAAATAATAATATTGTTTTTCGAGCCGAAGATGTTGTTGTGATAGGTTTCTTTTTCAATTTTTAACATCTCAGTGTTCGGGTTTTTAATGCAGTTATAATTAGCGACAAAGTATTTTGTAATATCGTTTGCAATAATAGAGTTGTTGTCGGGAGTCATGTACGGGAATGCTGTACACTGGTTGCTGTCGTCATATCCTTCTTGCCCGTATACATATTTTGATGGGTTGTCTATTTTGTAATAAAGGTTTTTGAATACATCTTTCAGGCTTGTGCATTCTTTTATGTTCGTGTCTATGTAGATTACTTTGTCATTGTTTTCTCTTCCGA
>HF989734.1:0-56825 GCA_000431315.1 Brachyspira sp. CAG:484 | reverse complement strand
GATAGAAGCTATTATGCCTCTTATATAAGATATTCCAAAGTCTGTTCCTGAAATCGGCGCAAAGAGTATATGTTTGTCCTCGTCTACTGTATTTCCGTAAAACAAATATTCGCCGATGTTTGTCATTGATTTTCCTGTTCCGACAATATCGTCAATAGCAACAAAAGTGGAGTTCGGGGGAAATTTGTTCAGTTGGCAAATATCAGTTATAGAAAAAATTTTTTCTGCAGGTACATTATAGAGTTCTGCATACATTTTCGTAATCAATTCAAAACTCTTGCGTTTATAGTTTCGTTTTGGGGTAATGAAATAAAGATTTTCTTTTGGAAGCTCGTTTGCTTCAAGATAATCATCGATTTTCTTGTGAATAATTTTTAAGTTTTCAATAATACTCTGTTTTGAATAGACATTTAGATTTGTAGCAAAATATTTTGCAAGTCTTTCGCTCAGTCCTTTTTTTAGATTTTCGTTTGATGTGTAATGCTCTGATATAGATTCTATAGTTGACTTTAAAAGGTCTGATGATGGATAATCCGGTTTCATCTGGTCAATGATTACGGATTTTGCAGCCGGGGCGTCTAAGCTGATTGTTGTAATATCTGCACCGAGGTTTTTCATTGTAGTTTCAATATGATTGTTTAAAACTTTGCTTACTGCTTCCCTGAAAGTCAGGTATTTATCTTTTTCTGTCAGTTTTTTCGCTTTCAAAAGAATCTGTTTCGTTTTTTCTTCCAGTTTTTTGTCGTCAGTCAGGAGATTTACTCCGTCAGACCAGCCTTCGAGGTTTATGAATTTTATATTTTTCATTGCTCCTTTTTCTAGCCATTCTTTTATAAACTTCATTTCTGTTTTGTTGTTTATATCTTTTTTGGTTATAAAAAAAGCATAGTTTGCATCTTGCGACTTTGACAGCGGAAACAACTTTTTACTACTCCCGAAATAGTCAAAATATGGATTTATATCACCGATTGCAGGGATTTTTCCGATGTTGAGCTTTTGAAGTTCTTTTGAAATTTTTTGTATGCAAGAATAGTTTGCAAACTGTGTGAGCTTTTGCATAACTATAAAAATTTCTTCTTCTGTAGCGGATGGAACTTGTTTGAGTATACTTAACCCTATTCTGTCCAGCTCTTCTTCTTTAAACAGGCAGAGTTTTGTTTCAAGATTTTTTGTCATTGTGTCAACAGTAGAGTCAAAATTTTCATTTTGTGGTTTATTTGCGGGGTTCAGGTCAAGATCAATATGTGCAAAAACTTCTTTGAAATTCTCTTTATTTAACTCTTTGTCCGGAAGCGAGATTTTTGCGCTGATATAAAATTCATTGTTTTCATTAACAAACAGCTCAATTTCTCTGAGCTCTTTCCCGTAGAGTTTGTTTAGAGTTTCTGCCTTTTCAATGACTTTGTCCCAGTCAAGGATGGACGGCGGAATTGATGCAATACGCTGAAGATTAAAACCGTTTACTTTATATTTTGCGAGTTTTGCCATAAATTCAAGCTGTTTGTCGGGATATTGGTCAAGTTTTGTTATAAAATTAGCGGAATAATTCCATTCGCCCAAATAGTTTTTCGATGTGATTATCGGCTCAATCATCTTCAGCCGTTCGGCAGGTATTTCGGAAAAGAACGGAAAACATACGCCAGGTATGCGCAATTCATTATTTTTGTCTTTCATTGAGGCCAGTTTATAGAGATAAGCGAGTTCAGCCGGTTTTTGGTCTGTCAGAAACGGTAGTATGTAGTCACCATAGTCAGGTAAAGACAAAAACTTTTCAATATATTTTTTAGAGGGAGCAAAAATATACTCAAGAAAAATTTTTTTATTTTCTTTTTGCATTGCTTCATAAGCTTCTACTTTAGCTTTCACAAAACTGTCAGGAGGGGTTGGCGGCGGGGGCGGAATTGTTACTTTGCCATCCATTATATCAGAAAGGGTATATATTCTCGGGGTATAATTATAATCATAAGAGTTATTTATTTTCATATGTGGATAAAGTACGGACAAAATAATTTTTGCTACCGGTTGAAAAAATAATTCGGAATAGCATACAACACCCCCAATGAAACTAAGATTGATAAAGCTATTTCAGAAGTTTGGAAGTTCATAATTTATTACTTAAAGGGTAATATTGTTCAACGCAGAGAAATTTTGGGAATTATCAGCGAAAAAATCAGATACAAAGACAAAAGTTTTAACCTGATATTAAAGCCGGTGTTTCAAATAATCGTAGAAAATCAGTACAATTTGCGCTCCAATTTGGACAACAATCGAACTCTGGAAAACGGTATTAAAAAAGGGCTAGAGCCTAATCCCCCCCCCCTTTTATGTAATAAAAAACTCCCCAGGTTGGACTCGAACCAACAACCTACCGGTTAACAGCCGGTTGCTCCGCCATTGAGCTACTGAGGATTATTACTTTATTATTCTTACCCGCAAATTAAATCATCTGGGGCTTATGTGTTTATTATAAAATAAAAAATTTTTATTGTAAAGTCTTTTTTCTTATTTTATTGTTGATAATTTTATTAAATTTTCAAAATCCGCATGGCTGGAAGATAACTCCTCAAATGTACCAATATCAACAATCTCCCCTTCTTTGATATAAATTAGCTTATTGCATGATTTTAAAGTAGATAATCTGTGGGCAATTGCCACAATTGTTTTGTCATGCCCGAGTTCTGTCAGCATGTCTGTTATTTCATGCTCAGTTTTCACATCTAATGCTGAAGTCGCTTCATCAAATATTAATATTTCCGGTTCTTTATATAATGCTCTTGCTATTGCCAGCCGTTGTTTTTGTCCCAGTGATGCTCCTGTAGAACCTATAAAAGGAACTGCATCTATGTTGTTTTCAAATTGTTTTACAAAGTCATATAATTTTGCATCGTAAAGAGCCCTTGTAACTCTGTCTATATCAATTTCTTCCGGTTTAACTCCCCATGCTACATTTTCTTTGAATGATTTATTTAAAACCTTTATTTCCTGAGGCACATATCCGATAATCTGACGAAATTTCGCAAATTCTTCCGGATTTAATTTATTACCATCGACAAATATTTCCCCGGAAGAAGGCGGGAGCAATCCCATCAGAATATCTGCAATAGTAGACTTGCCGGCTCCGGAAAGCCCTATTATGCCTACAAAATCTCCTTTATTTATTTCAAATGAAATATTTTTAAGTACAGGTTTGCCTTCTTTATACTCAAAGTTTATATTTCTAAATTCAATTTTTTTAGTAAAGCCAAATTTGTTCTTGTCTTTTGTATAAACAGGTTTAAAGTCTTTAATATTGCATTTTTCGTATTCAAGAAGCAATGCTTTTACAAAGGTTCTTCCGTTTGAAATATTTATGATAGCAGTTTGTATTCTGTTCAATGCAGGCGCTATCCTGAAAATAGCAGCTGCAACTAGAGAGAATGATGCTATCATCACAGGCTGGTTGTTGATATTACCCAGAGAAAGGAATGCTCCCAGAATAATCATTGCTGCGACAATAAGAATTTCTATAATATAAGGCGGTATTGAGCTGTAATATTCAGCCATACATTGATAATAGTTAATTTTTTCAGACTGATCGCAGTATGTTTCGTAAAATTCCTGCTCTGCTGAAAGAATTTTAATTTCTTTAAGATTTTCTATATTTGTGTATTTTATATCATTAAAGATACGGTTTTCTTTGTTCATCTGCCTGTTAATTTTAAACATTTTTTTCTTAAAGAATTTATTTTGAATGAGCATGCTTAATATTATAAAGGTAATCGTTACCAATGCAGCTGCAGGAAATTTTATAAGAATTAGTGTAATTATCATGGAAACGATAATTGTATTTGTTATTAATGCAATTATTCTGAAGATAAAAATATTGAGTGCCTGTGGGCATAGTGTCGTTAATACATAAGATTTATCGGATTGCGAGCTTTTAATGCTGTCTTTGTAACTGGAGAAAATATAGTATTGCATAAATTTGTTAGAAATATCGCGCTTCCAGTTATTAATGAATTTACTTTGCAGAAAGTAAAAATAAATCATGTAAATATTTTTAAAAATAAATAAGCATAAAGCCAATGCGCCTAAAGCCAGAGCATTCATTGTTGTATTACTGCTGTGTGTCAAAAAAGTAAGGTGTTGGTACAGGGTTGTGTTTATAATTGCTTCAGGGCGGACAATCAATATTATAAACGGATAGATAAGAGCAATCCCGATAAACTCAAGAAAGCCTGCAATTAATGATAAAATAATAAATCCGCAAAATTTAAGTTTTCTCTTTTCCCCAAAATAATCAATAAATTTTCTGAAATTTTCTATAAACATCTATTCCTTTGTCCAATATGGTTAAATAATTAAAATTGTGATATAATAATTGTATTATATCATATTTTTTTGATAAAGAAAGGAGTGTGTATGTCAAATCCTATTTTGAATGATAAATTTCTTGAGTCTGAAGTTGTGTTAGAATCGCAGCCGATGACAGTTAACGGTGCAATAAATAAAACACTTATTTTATTTGCACTGGTACTACTTCCTGCAGCTTACACATGGTCGCTGGTTTTTCAGGGATTTATGGATAAAGCAATGATGCTTTGTATAGGAGGTGCAATTGCAGGTTTTGTTGTAGCGTTAATACTTGCATTTGCAAGAAAGTTTGCAAATGTTTTGGCACCTGTTTATGCAATATGCGAAGGCTTTTTCGTAGGAGGTATTTCAGCATTTTTTGAAGCTTCTTATGCCGGAATTGTAATTCAGGCTATAGCTGCAACTTTTGGCGCTATGTTGTCCATGTTGCTGCTTTACAAGGCAAAAGTTATTGTATGTACAGATAAATTCCGGGCAGTAATTTTTACCGCAACTTTATCTATTGCTATAATTTATTTGATACAAATTGTGGCTTCATTGTTTGGACGAGGAATACCTCAAATATTCACATCAAGTCCTGTCGGAATTGGATTTAGTCTAATTGTTGTCGGTATTGCGGCGTTAAATTTAATTGTTGATTTTGACTTTATAGAACAGGGTGCACAGCGAATGCTGCCAAAAGAATATGAATGGTATGGCGCATTTGGTCTTATGGTTACTCTTGTTTGGCTTTATATTGAAATTTTGAGGCTGCTTGCAAAGTTACGAGATAGATAGACAAACAAAAAGCTCCCATTTATGGGAGCTTTTTTAGTACTAAATTTTTTAAATGATAAGCTCTCCGTAGAGTTTGCCGTTTTCATATTTTGTTATCTTAACATTCTGCAGCGTTGTACATAGTGTCAGGTCTTTTGAATTTGTTATTACAGTCAGATAATTTCTTGTAACCCCTTTTATATATCCATTTTTATCAGGATGTTTTTCTATTAAAATTTCTCGTGTTGTACCTATATTTTTATTTATAAATTCTGTTAATTTCTTTTTGGAAATTGCCTTTACAATATCTGCACGTTTTTCTTTGATTTTGTCATCAACCTGGTTTTCTGCTGATGCACCTTTAGTCCCGGCTCTTTTTGAATACGGGAATGTATGAATTTGTGACAAGCCGGATGCCTCAAGATTATTGCGTGTTATTTCAAAGTCCTCGTCACTTTCTCCGGCAAATCCTGTTATAATATCGCTGCCGAGAAACGGAAGGTCAAACATGGAATTGATTTTGTCAATTTGTGCAAGATAGTCTTCTGCTTTATAAAATCTGTTCATTGATTTTAAGGTCTTATTGCAAGCAGATTGCAGCGAGAGGTGAAAATGCGGGCAAAATTTTTGTGAATGCTGCAAAAATTCCAATAAGTCATCTGTTATCTCAAGCGGGTTAAGCGACCCCAGTCTGTAGCGTTCAATAGATGTTCTTACTTCAACTTCTTTTAATAAATCCAAAAGCGTAAGCCCAAAGTCACGTCCCCACAAGCCAATATGAATACCTGTAAAAACGATTTCTTTAAATCCTTTTTTTTCAAATTCTTTTATCTGATTTATTATAAAATCAATATCGGCGCTCCTGCTTTTCCCTCTGGCAAAAGGAATGATACAATATGAGCATCTGTTATCACAACCATCCTGTATCTTTAGGCTTGCCCTGGTTTTCGCTGTATCTATCAGTTCTGCTTTTGTAAAGTTTTGCAGTTCCATAATGTCGTCAGCGTGGCATCTTTCGTTACTTTCGAGAAAATCAAATATATGCAGTTTTTCATTATTGCCAATAACATAATCAATATATTCCTTTTTCAGGAGTTCTTCTTTTTCTATCTGAGCAAGACATCCTGTTAAAACTGTTAGAATTTCCGGCTTTTTGTGTTTTGCGTTTCTCAAAAGGTAAAGCGCTTCATTGTCGCTTTTATGAGTAACAGTGCAGGAATTAAGTATGTAAATATCTGCATCATCTATATTGTCAGTTTTAACAATTCCGTTTTTTTCTAAATTTTCTATTATTACAGAGCTTTCAAACTGGTTTGATTTACAGCCCATTGTGTGAATGTAAAATCTTCTCATTTCTGTATAATATATAAAATAAATTCTATTGTAAATATTTCTTAAAATCATATATACAATTAGCAAAAAAATTTACTTCCGGTTTTTAATATGGTATAATCAATTATGTGAAAGTGTAGGTGTGTATATGCAGGTTCAGTCTATAAGGTCTAATACAGGATTTACCTCAAAAAGAGATGATATGATTGCTCAGGATGACAATTATATCAGATCGGTTGCTTTACGTAAAACTTTGAAAAAAGTTGATCCGGAAAGAAACCGTAAAATAACAAATGCAATGTTTTACTCTCTTCCTGTTGTTGCAGGTTTATCTGCTGCAATTTTAACTAAAGGTAAAACAACTTTATTGACTAAAGAACTTTCCGGAAAAGCTGCTAAACTTGCTAACGGTTTAAAATCCGGTGCAGCATGGGCTGTTACTCTCGGCGTGGCTGATGCAGTTATCGGGGCTAAAAACTTGCTTTCACGTAAATCAGAAGCTGTTAATGAGTTCGACCGCAAAAACCCTGTTCTTTCATTCTTTGGAACTTTAGGCGTTGCTCTTGCGGCTTTATATTATGCACCTAAGGGTATCTCAAAATTGCTTTCTAAAATTAAACCTGAAAAAATGGCTAAAATAACCCAACGGATTGGTAAAGCGGGTGATAAGATTAATAAATCTAAATTTTTGGAATCAATTGCAAAACCGTTTAGAAGTTTAGCTAAAAAGACACCTTCCGCTC
The DNA here is from genome assembly GCA_000431315.1 of Brachyspira sp. CAG:484. Lineage (GTDB taxonomy): Bacteria > Cyanobacteriota > Vampirovibrionia > Gastranaerophilales > Gastranaerophilaceae > Scatousia. The sequence goes on along the minus strand of HF989734.1, from coordinate 49,641 downwards.
TTAAAGAAGCCGGTAAAGTCGCTGTTTCATGGGCTCCGGATGCAATGCTTCTTGGTACATTGATTCATGCTTTATCCAGCGGCTACCGTCAAAACAGCGAATATAGCAAAAACTATTCAAATCTTAAAGAAAAACAATTAAATATAGCTAAAATGCGTGTTAGAGAATTGCAAATGGAAAATGACTTTTTGAAGCAATTCCCTGAAAATGAAGCTAACCTTGAAATGGTAAAATATGCTGCACAGGGCAGAACTGATGATGTACTTGCTGCTCTTGCTGAACAGTATCCGGTAGAAGAATAATAATTTATGATTAGTTCTCTTTTAATGACTTCTAATAATATTACAGCTCAGTGCCGACCTGCAGTTATACAAACTCCGGTTTCTTTTCAGGCTAACCCTGTAGGTAAGTATGTTAAACCTATAGAGGTAAAGCATATTGGTTTGCTTGATAAGCTGGGTGAATTTTTTGCTGGAGTTTCTGATATGCTCAAAAATCAGCAAAAATCTCTTGCTACTCAAAGCGGAGCTTTGAACGTTAAAAATATTGCAGACCCCATTCCTGAAGCAAATATCCGGTTTGATGATGTAAAATCTCTTACAATCAGACCTAAAAAATTCAGATTGGAAGGCAGTAAAGACCCCGTTAGTTTATGCCATTTTGAATACTCATCGCCTAAGACTTCAAAATTCGATATTGTCATGACGGATGGCGGTGTTCTTAAAAAGGGGGATATTTTCTCTTATGATTACCATAGAGCGGACAAGCATCCTATCAGAGATAATGAAGCCAAGACCATAAACAATATTTTTGAACGCTATGGTGAAGATATTTTAAATATTATTAGAAAATACCAGAAAAAATTATCATAAAGCCATTTTTAATCTATTTGACTTTTGTATGATATAAGTTCAAATCCGATAATGAGGTTGGAATTCTAGAGCAGCCCGCAGCAGTATTGCTGTTTTGAGCCGGTTGAAAGCTGCGAGCCTTGGAAATTTTTCTATTACTAAAACAATAAAAAACGGAATACTCTTCTGAGTATTCCGTTTTTAGTTTATATCCGAAGTTAATTACTTCATCAATTCACCGACTGCTTTGTAAACAGACATGCGTTTTGCAGCATCTGTTTCAGCCTGTTCATAAAGTGCTTCAGCATGTTCAGGGTTTGTTTTCATCAGTGATTTGTAACGACCTTCGCTTCTGATGAAGTCCTGATAGCTGCCTTTAGGATCTTTAGCATCCCAAGAGAACGGTTGTTCAGGGTTTGCCGGATTGTATCTGTAAAGCGGGAAGTATCCTGCTTCAACAGCACGTTTTTGTTCTGTCTGGGTTTTGCTCATATCGATACCATGAGCGATACAAGGTGCATAAGCAAAGATGATAGATGGTCCGTCATATGCTTCAGCTTCCTGGAATGCTTTAAGAGTTTGTGCTCTGTCAGCACCAAGAGCAACTGATGCAACATATACATAACCATATGACATGCTCATCAAGCCCATGTTTTTCTTGTAAGTAGGTTTACCGCCTGTAGCAAACTTCGCAACAGCACCTGTAGGTGTTGATTTAGAAGCCTGACCGCCAGTGTTAGAGTAAACTTCTGTATCAAGAACAAGGATATTAACGTTCTGGTTTTGTGCCAGTACGTGGTCGATACCGCCGTAGCCAATATCGTTAGCCCATCCGTCACCACCGATAATCCATACAGATTTATCTGTGAAGTAATCCTGAAGTTCTCTTACTTTTGCTAAATCCGGACAATCAACATCTGCGTATTTAGCAAGAACTTCTTTTGCTTTATTTTGAGCTGCTGCAGCTTCTTCTGTTTTTGAATTATCAAAGTGAGAAATTGCTGCTTCAAGAGCTTCTTTCAAATCAGCCGGAGTTTTTTCATTATTTACAACTTTTTCAACGTAAGTTTTCAAAGTGCTTCTGTTCTGATCTACAGCCAATCTCATACCAAAACCGAATTCAGCATTGTCTTCAAATAATGAGTTAGCCCAAGCCGGACCTCTGCCTTCCTTATTAGTTGTGTAAGGTATAGTAGGGAATGTTCCGGAGTAGATTGAAGAACATCCTGTTGCGTTAGCAACAATCATGTTTTCTCCGAATAACTGTGAAACTAATTTAACGTAAGGTGTTTCACCGCAGCCTGCGCAAGCGCCTGAGAATTCAAATAAAGGTTTTCTAAGCATAGCCCCTTTAATTGTTTTTGTTGTATTTTTACCCATTACGTTATCCGGTAATTCATCAAAGAATTTTTCGTTAACAAGTTCGCAAGCTTCTTCTTCTTTTTCAATTGTTGACCATGTAAGAGCTTGTTTTTCAGGGTTTTTATTTGCAGGACACTGGTCTACGCAAACTCCGCAGCCTGTACAATCCATGCAGTAAACCTGAACTTTGAAACGTTCATCTGCAAGAGCCGGTCTGGCTGCGATTGTGTTGAATGATGCCGGTGCATCTTTCAAATCTTTAGTTTCAATTAATTTAGTTCTGATAGCTGCGTGAGGACAAGCTGAAGCACAGATGCCGCACTGGATACAGTTTTCAGAATTCCATTTTGGAACACGAGGTGCGATACCGCGTTTTTCCAAACATGCTGTTCCTGTAGGGATAACACCGTCAACAGACATAGCTGAAACAGGAATATCATCGCCTTTTTGCCTCATTGATGGTTCAATGATTTTCTTAGCAAAGTCAGATGCGTCATCTGAAATTAATTTAACATCATCAACACATCCAACGCCTTCCAATGATGCAGGTACAGGTACTTCTTCAGTAGCGTCAACAGCAGCATCGATTAATGCAAGGTTCATGTTAACAACGTCATCGCCTTTTTTCTTGAAGGTTTTCTTAGTCATTTCTCTCATACCTTCAAGAGCTTGTTCAAACGGAATAATTCCAGAAACTTTGAAGTATGCAACCATCATAACTGTGTTTGCACCTTTACCTCTTAAGCCAGGTTGTTGTTCGATAAGTTTTTCAGCATCTACGTTGTAGAATTTGATTTTATTATCGATAATAGTTTTTTGCATATCTCTTGTTAAGTGAGCAAAAGCTTCATCTTTAGAGTATGGGCTGTTGAGGAGGAATGTTCCGCCTTCTTTAATACCTTTTAACAGGTCATATCTGCCGATGTATGCGTGAGCTGAGCAAGATACAAAGTCAGGAGCTGTGATAAGGTATGTTGATTTAATCGGTTTGTCGCCAAATCTCAAGTGAGATACTGTAACACCGAATGATTTTTTAGAGTCATAAGCAAAGTATGCCTGAGCATCTTTGTTAGTATATTGACCGATAATTTTAATTGAGTTTTTATTAGCACCAACGGTACCATCTGAACCCAAGCCCCAGAACATACAGTTTGTAGTACCTTCAGGTTCTGTAACGATGTGTTCTTTAACTTCAATAGATTTATGAGTTACATCATCTTCAATACCAACTGTAAATCCATGGAAGCCGTTGTTTTCTGCATGTTTGTAAACAGCATAAACCATTGAAGGAGTAAATTCTTTTGATGCAAGACCGTAACGTCCGCCGATTACTCTAACGTCTTTATTTCCTAATGCTGCAACAACATCCATGTATAATGGTTCACCGATAGAACCAGGTTCTTTAGTTCTGTCAAGAACTGTAATACGTTTAACAGATTTAGGAAGAGCTTCGTTAAAGCGTTTTGTATCGAATGGTCTGTATAATCTAACCTTAACCAAACCGTATTTAGTACCGCGTTTAGCGTTAAGGTATTCGATAGTTTCTTCGATAGTTTCGCAGCCTGAACCGATAGCAACGATTACATCAGTAGCATCAGGTGCACCGACATAATCAAATGGATGATACTGTCTGCCTGTTACAGCAGCAACTTTATCCATATATTCCTGAACAATATCAGGAACTGCATCATAGTATTTGTTAACAGTTTCACGACCCTGGAAGTAAACATCAGTGTTTTGTGCACCTACTTTACAAATAGGAGCTTCAGGTCTCATTGCTCTGTTTCTGAATTCTTCAATATATTTAGGTTCAACTAATTTTGCAATATCATCGTAAGAGATTTCTTCGATTTTGTGTACTTCGTGAGAAGTTCTGAATCCATCGAAGAACTGCAGGAATGGAACTTTAGATTTGTAAGTTGCAAGGTGAGCAACTAAAGCCATATCCATTTCTTCCTGAACAGAGTTAGCAGCGAGCATTGCATAACCTGTGTTACGGCAGCCCATAACGTCTGTATGGTCGCCGAAAATTGCTAATGATTGTGCAGCCAATGCTCTTGCTGAAACGTGGATTACGTGAGGGAGCATTTCACCTGCTGCCTTGTGCATTACAGGAATCATCAAGAGCAAGCCTTGAGATGCTGTGTATGTAGAAGTTAAAGAACCGGCAGCCAAAGAACCATGAACTGCACCTGCAGCACCGGCTTCTGATTGCATTTCGGCAACTCTAACTGTTTTTCCCCAGATATTTTTTTTACCTTGGGAAGCCCATTCATCAATCCATTCACCCATTGTAGATGAAGGAGTGATAGGGTAAATTGCTGATACTTCGCTAAGTGCATAAGCAATATGCGCTGCAGCGTAGTTACCATCAACTGTTATAGTTTTTCCTGGCATAATTACCTAACCTCCTTGTTTATCTGCTATACTTAATTATAACCACCCCTACATTTTAATACAAACATATTATTTTGACAAAATTTTGGACTTGTAAATTTATGTTAAGAATATAGATTATTTACTGATTGAAGAGTAAAATTTTCTATTCAGGCGCTTTAAAAAAGTTAGAGCTATGAAAGGATTTTATATGAATATACTGCCGATTATCCCGAATTTAAAATTTAATAAAAATTTTCAAAAAAACGAAAAACTGAATAATAGTACTATTATTCAGCCAAAGTATTCACATACTTTGGCTGCAGATAGTGTTTCCTTCTCAGGTAAAGTGTTACCGGAGAATACTCCCAGTCTTATAACAAACGCCATAAAACAAGGATACCTGGATAATGAAACTAAATTTATGGTTGAAGTTAAGAAATTCCATGGTGCCCTGAAAAGAGTGTCTGAAAAGTTAAAAGACAGAGGTTTTTCTTTTGATGAGGAGTATAACGCTAAACATCCTGTTAAAAGTTTGGATTCTTTTATGGATAAATGTCTGCGTCAGGGAGGAGCTTCTGATAAAATGAGAGCCACTGTATACTGGTTAAATCAACAGGATATTGGCAGTTTTAAAGAGTTTTTGACGTTGATGGAAGAGGAAGGATATGCAATTGCAAAAGTAAAGGTTATGAATCCAAAAACAAAGAAATTTGAGCGTTTTCCTGATTTAGAAATACGTCAGTATAATGTTACTAAAGATGATTTAGGAATATTAGGAACCTTCTTAAGCAATGCCGAAATTTCCAGACCACGCAGCAGTACATATGCGGATTACCAAATGAGGTTTATGCCTAAGGGCAAAGGAAAGAAGGATACTTTGCTTGAATTGATTATGCTTTACGGTCCGCACTACGCAAAAGCAAAAGAACTTGAGTCAAAATATGTCTACAATATTGCGCGTGAATTTGACCGTCTGCATATAAATTTAGACCAGACGTTTGAAGAGAAAACTCCAGGCAGAAGAATTGCAAATAACGTCGACGTTATTAAAACACGATTACGGGAAGATATTTCTAAGCCATTATTTATAAATGCTTATAACGCTGAACATAAAGTTAAAGAACCAAAACTTCCTGTTGTAATAAGTAAAATTCACTGTGATATGCTTGATGGATATGTATACGGTATAAGGCAAAAAATCCCTATGTACTATAGGGATTTGAACAAACGCTTAAAGGATGATGAATTTATTATTACGCAAATAAAAAACTCTGCTTCATATCAACTCAGAGAAGATAAAACAATAACTCCGGAAGAAATTAAAGAAAAAAGAGAAGTTCTTAAAAAGCTTCTAACTCAATATGAAGCTGATGATATAGGTGTTATTGCAACTATAAAAGAAATGCTTAAAGCTACAATTAAAAAATTCGGTGAAAAATAAAATTTTAAACTTTTATAATTGCAATATTTTCAATGTGATAAGTGTGGCAGAACATATCAAAAGGCTGTATGCTTTCTACACTGCAGCCTTTTTCACATAAATATTTTAAATCACGCGCAAGTGTAGCCGGATTGCAGCTTACATATATTATGGTTCCTTTTGAAAGCCGTAATGCTTCGTCAAGTGACTGGGTGCTGCAGCCTTTCCTTGGCGGATCCAGAATAATTACATCAAATTTGCGTTTAATTTTTTTACAGTATAAAGCAGTGTCCATATTGTGGAGTTCTACATTATGAATTTCATTTAATTGAAGAACTTCTCTTGCTTTTTCAACTGCTTCTTTATTTTCTTCTACAGAAATAACTTTTTCGGCAGCATCACATACGCTTATTCCAAAGGTTGCTACGCCTGCGTAGGCATCAAGTATTGTTGGGTTTTCGAAATTTTCTTTAATATATTTTTTTACATAAGCAAATATATTTTCTGCACTTTTAGGATTTACCTGAAAAAATGTATTTGCACCTATTCTAAATGTTTTATCCAAAATTCTTTCTTTTACAAAATCTTTCCCGCAAACGCATTCTGTTTCATCAGAAAGAATTACGTTTGTCTTTTTGGTATTAAAATTCACACAAACTCCGGAAACTTCCTTAAATTCAGCAAAAATTTCACTGCAAAAATCTTTTAATCGCGGAAAAACTTTTTTTGAATTAACAACCAGAGTAACCAATATCTTTCCGGTTGCAGCCGAAACTCTTAAAACAACATGTCTTAAATCTCCGGCATGTTTCTTTTCATTATAGCCGGAAATCCCGAAATCAAACGATTTTACTCTAATAAATTCCATAATTTCATCGCATAATTCAGGTTGTATCGGGCAATGTTTAATATTAACTATTTCATGCGTTTGCGGTTTGTAATATCCTGCAAGGATTCTTTTAGAAACTTTAGTCTGCGATACAGGATATTGTATTTTATGACGGTAAGCTTTTATTTGCGGACTTGGCACCGGCAGCGGTATTTCGATACTTAACCCGCCTATAGTGCGCATTGTATCTTCCACAATTTGCCTTTTTAACTCAAGCTGGTAGGCATAATCTATAAATTGAAGCTGGCATGCCCCGCAAACTTTCTGCATAGCACAGAATGGTTCAACTCTGTGCGGAGATGGGTTTATAATTTGGATAATTTTTGCATTTGCATAATTTTTTGTAACTTTTGTGATTTTAATTTTGAGTTCATCTTCAGGACAGGCATTTTCAATAAAAATGACAAATCCGTCAACCCTGGCAATTCCTGTACCAAGGTTAGAAATTTTTTCAACTTTAACTTTTAATTCATCATTAATATTCATATTTTTATTATACCTTAAAGTTTAAAATTTTAATTGTTTTGGCAAAATCAAAAAAAGTTATTGACATAAAAAATTTTTTTGCTACTATAATAAATGTCGAAAGACAAAACCCCAAGGGGTGAGGGCATTTAGCTCGGTTGCCCGGCGAAGTAGGAGGCATATCATAATTTCCTGACTGAGCAAAATATCGGGTTGATAATTTAATATGAACAAGGGCGTTTAGCTCAGTTGGTAGAGCGTCTCCCTTACAAGGAGAGGGTCAGAAGTTCGAGTCTTCTAACGCCCACCATTAAATAGACCGCATCTGCGGTCTTTTTTAATAATTGAATAAATGTTAATCGTGGGGTTTTAGCAAGGACCCGAAAATTTGATTAGTATCAAATTTGAAGGTGTTCTGCGTACGACCCACATAAATCAGCGAAAACCCGTGCATGGGGCGTTAGCGCAGTTGGTAGCGCACGACACTGGCAGTGTCGGGGTCACGAGTTCGAATCTCGTACGCTCCACCATGTAAAAGGAAGTCATTACGACTTCTTTTTTATTGTCCAAAATGTCATTAGATTTCTTTGTTGTCATAAAATTTTTCCTTTTATTTGTGTTAAGATAGTTTATATATATACGGAGGAAAAATGCAATTACAAAGGGATTTACATGCTGAAATTTTAGACTTATCAACCGAAATTTTAAATGACATAGAACTAGATAAATTGTCTTTTGATAAGATACTTTTTAAAGGATTGCGACTTGCAAGACTTAAAAATGATTTTGAAGCAATTTCTTGGTTGAATTATGAAATACAAGGTTACAGTGATAAAAATGATAATTCTGTAGAAAAAATTAATGCACTAAAAAAGTCAGGAAGGCTTGAAAATAAAACAGATGAAAATGGTGAAGTTCAAACAATGTATTTTTTCAAATCCATTCCAGAACTAGAAGCCCAAATTCAAACTACAAAGCAGATTATGAATAGCATTAAGCTTCCCACATCTTTTGAGGGAAACATGATTTTGCTTGCTATTCAAAAAATTGAAGACAGGTTGGCTGCAAGTAGCAAATTTATAACTAGTAACGTTAATATAATAAATAAAGTTAAATCAAATTTTTATAATTACGTTATTAAAATTTACTACGAAACCAAATTCCAAAACTATACACAGAGTTTATTTATAAATTTAAAAAAAGAAGTTGATGAAAAACTATATGAAATAAATCCTGATATTTTAAAACAGTTTGTTTCTGTTTATGAAAGATTATCGGCAAATGATGATATAGAATGGTCTCAAGCAATGTCTACGTGTAGAAATATAATAAAATGTTTTGCCGATAGAGTTTTTCCTCCCTCAAATGAAAAGTATAAATGTAAAAATGGGAAAGAACTCGAAGTAAAAGACAATCATTACAAAAATAGGATTATTGCTTATATTGATTCTAATATAGATGGTGATAAAAAAATATTATTAGAATGCAGATTTTCTGATTTGCAAACTAGAATTCAAAAAATACATGATTTGTTGTCAAAAGGCACACACAATTCCTCTATAAAATTTAATGATATTCAAATGTGCATAATACAAACCTATTTTTTACTTGGAGATTTAATTAATTTATAAATAACTTTGAGCATTTTTTGCTATTTATAAAAGCTATTGAAACAATATCATCATAACTTAATTTTATTATGAATTGTTTAAATAATAATCCAGTATCGCCTATTTTACTCCACATAAAGACCAGAAAGAGTATTTTTTGTAAAATTTATTCTTGACTGATAGTTACTATCAGGTTTTATAATATTTTTCATTGGAGGTCTTAATCATGAAAAATTTAATCGGAGAAAATAATAAATTTAGTTTTGTATTAAAAGATGGTAATGAAATTACAGAATTTACTACAAAAGAGGAGAAATTGATTGAAAATTTCTCTTTATTAGTGCATGGAAACAATAATATAGTAAGCATCAAAGTTGAAAATAGGGAGGATATTGAGAAATTTTTGAGTAAAAAAGGTTTTGCACTGTACATGTATGGACATAATAATACAGTTAATATAGGGAAGCTTCTTTGTCCTGTTAATGAACCTCTGGGGCTTACAGGGCTGGCAATAAATATAGGAAACCCTCCGGAGGATACTATTGAACCTGGTGTAAACAGATTTGCAAGCAATTGCCGTATATATATAGGTGATAACGTGATTGTATGCGGTGCAAGGTTATTTTTACAGGATGATAATTCTTCAATAAAAATAGGGAATGACTGTATGTTTTCATGGGGAATTGATGTCTGGTGTACAGATGTTCATACAATTACTGATCTGGACGGCAATCCTTTGAATTTTGGCAAAAGCATTGAGATTGGAAATCATGTATGGGTCGGTAGAGATGTAAAAATCGGCAAGAATACAAAAATTTCCGATGACAGTATTGTTGGCTGGGCAAGTGTTGTTACTAAAAAATTTGATGAAACTAATGTTATTGTTGCCGGCAACCCTGCAAAAATTGTAAAACGTGAAATTAACTGGGATTTTCATGACTTACAAAATTACCGCTTGAACAGGATGAAGAAATCTTGTTAGCATAAATTTAGCCGGCATATCCCAAATATAGCCGGGAATTGCTGGAAATAGAATGCTTAATCAAACATATCGTAGAAATGGAAAAATTGCAGCGGATAAAGTCGGGTCAAATCTTCCAGAAACTTTGCAAATTCTTTTTGCATTTTTAATACTGATGCTGATTTTGTTGAAGTCGTGATGAACTTTTTCAAATATACCCTGTATTTTTCGCCCTTGCGGATAGAGCATGCAAAATACACCGGGCTTTCCATTAACTGCGCAAATTTAAAGGTTCCAAGCGGAAATTTTACTTTATGTCCGAAAAGTTCAATGTCTGAATTGCTGCTGTTTTTGGAAGTCCGGTCGCCTGCCATAAACACTATTTGACCTTTAGAAAGCTTATCTTTTATTTCAATCGAAGTATCAATATTAATTTCTTCCACAGGGTATGTACTGACCGGCATAGCCGCTTCAATCTGTTTTATAAAACTGTTAAAAATCCTGCACTGTTCGCCGGAAAGAAACACATTAACATGACGTTCTGGATATTTATTCAAAAATGCACGCATTACATCGATATTTCCAAGATGTGAACAGATAAAGAATACTCCTTTTGGAAAATCCTCCATTAAAGCTTTTTTATCGTCCTCACTGTCAAATATAATTTTGTTAAAATCATAGTTTCCTGAAAAAACTTCCATTCTGTCAACAAGTGAATAGGAATATTCCAGAAAATGTCTGAATTGATTTATTAATGCTGGTTTTAAGCCTATAATTTCAAGATATTTTTCAGAACATCTTCTGGCTTCTTTTGCTCCTATAAAGGCAAAAAAAGTTACAAAAAATGCTAAAACTTTTACAGCTTTTTTGCCAAAAAGCTTATAAATTTTCCATGTGATTAGAAGTCTTTTTTCTCCGGCAGCCTGTTCTTTTAACTGATACCATTTCATTACTCATCCCCCTTGGCATTAGCTGCGGCTTCGGGATAGCTGAATAAAAGACTTGTAATATATGAAACCGTAAGCCCCGCAGACAGTATGAAGCCCAGCGAGCTTATGAGCTTGAAACTTGTAAATGCAAGAAGAAGAAATGAAAATACACTTGTTGTACAGGAGAGAAGAACTGCATCCGATGAATATTTTACTCCTCCTGCTCTGAAAACAGAATAATCCAGCCCGAAACCGATTATAAGAAAGATTGCAAGTATATGAAATAAATTAACAGGCTGCCCTGTAATGCTTAATAGTCCGATAGAGAATGCAGAAGCAAGTATTGATGGTGTTAAAATTTTCCCTGCCGTACGAGGGTTATATATGATAGAAAGAAGCAGGAACAGCAGGATAAAAACAGGTGCAAGCATTTTAACGCAGGCAATACGGCAGTCCTTTATTTTTTCGGAAATATCCTTTTGTACATCAACATATCTTCCTCCGTTTTGTGTAATTATTTCAGGGTTGTCAAAGTTATAGAGGAGCATTACAGAGGTGTTTTCTCCAATCAGAAAATCTGAAAACGGGGAATTTTTCTCAAATTTTAAAAATCCGGGCAAATCCTTTTCATTTAAAAGATTATTTATTTGCTTCGTTGTTAAAAATGCCGCATAAGTTTTAAGGGAATTTTTATATAGGGCTTTTCTGAGTTCAAAGTTCTTTTTTTGCTGTTTTTCTGAAGGGATAAATTTGCTTAGAGCCTGGAATTTTATATCAGACAAACAACGCGCAATCTGTTCTTCTTTTTCCAGCATCTCCTCAATATTGCTTCCCTCAATAACCGCAAAAGATACTTTTTTATTACTGCCTGTAACGTCTGCGAAAAGTTTTTCGGCAGAAAGCAGAGTCTTTGACGGTACATACATGTTTCTTATGTCGTCATTAAACTTCAGGAAAAATATTCCAGCAAAAGATACAAAAATTACAATAAATGCAATAATCTTTTTAGTATTGGCTGAAAGAGAAAAGTTAAGCCTGCGGGGAGTATATTCAAATTTTAAAAGCGGATAGAAAAGTACTACTATCAGATAAACACTGAATAATCCGGTCATGGTAAAAATGGAAATTTGTTTTAAAAGTTCAACACCGGAAAAGAACAGAATTCCAAATGCGCTTACTGTGGTAATCATACTTACAGTAAGGCTTTTTAATATTTTTGATAAATCTTTTTCGATAAAATAATGGAGTGAATAATCGACACAAATCCCTATCAACGTTGTGGAAAATACAAATGTGAGAACATGAATGGACTTGAATATTATTGAAGCGGCAATATAACCGGAAAGCATTCCCAAGCCAAGACTTATACCGATTGGAAGAAGCAGTTTAAGGCTTTTAAAGTAGAAATAACAGAGGAGGATTACAAAAAGCGATGACAAAATACAAATGATATTAATTTCCATCATTGATTTTGAGCTTGCGTAAAAGGAATGAACAGGAGCCCCTGTCAAATAAATTTTTGCACTGCTATCTGATATATTACTCTGGATTTCAGTAAGTTTTTTAACTTTTCCATTCAGCAATTCAGGAGATAGCGCAGTATCATTTTTAACCTCAAGGGATATTATTTTGTAATACTTGTCATTGAATATAAATTCATCAGGATTGCCTTCTCCGAACGATTTTACGTAATCAGTAAAAAGCATGAAAGGATCTTCATCCAGCGGCATAAGCATAAACCCCATAGGATCATAGAGCCTTGCAAAAGCTTCACCGGTTACTTCATTATATTTGTGTTTTTCAAGTTTTAATGCTGTTTGTAAGGATAGGAGATTTTTGCTGTAAGTTTTATATTTTTCAAGAATTTGGGAAATATTAAAATCTGTTATTTCAAAAGAATTTTTATCAACAGCATTGTAAAATTCCAGAGCTTTTTCCGATGCAGTTTCCGGGTCGTCTGCTTCAATGAGAACATTAATTTTAGAAGAATACCGGCCGCTCAGTTGTACTATAGTTTCATCTTCCATACTGTCAGAAAATACTGCTCTCAAAATATTGGTTTCTGTTTTTACCGGATGAGTGAATGCAAATACTCCGGCAATTACAAAAACAACAATATATAATATTCTCAAAAATTTTTTCATACTTCCCTAACCCTTTTGCTTCATGCGTCTAATATGCAGAGCATTCTGTAAAGTTAATATTGGTGTTACCGCTGTTCAGTGTGTTAATATCTATCTGGTTAATGAATTGTCCGCCGGAGATGATTATCGAGTTCATAACCGAGCCGGCTTTAGATGAAGTCTTTGGCTTTAATGCCAGCTTCCATCCGGCATTGTTTTTTATGTAAAATAAGTCAAAATTTTTGTTTAAATATGAATAATCCTTTTTGGAAACTGCTGTAATTATATCACTTATACGTTTGTTCTGTCCGGTTGTGTAAGAAGTGGTTGTCTTTATCGGATACAGCGTTTCAAATATTACGCCGTTTTCACTTTTGAATTTAAAATTTCCGCCGGATTTTACATAAGCCTGTGAATTTGGAATTGTTTTTGTTTGTGTAAATTTGCAGGAAACATTTTTATATTGCGGAACAAATACTTTATCCGGAGTTGACGGATGTTGAAAAATTACATCCTGAGCCATTACACAACTGCCAATCAAAATTCCTGAAATTAATCCTAAAAGTTTTTTCATAATTAAAGATTACAACAAGCAAGCTTTTCTTTCAAACGTTCCGGCGCAGAATAGACGCTTTCTTTTGTATGCACATCAACGCAAATCTGCATTGTTTTTGCTTTAAAAAGCTTTTCGCCGGTTTCGGCATCATTAATCATATACTTGATAATCAGACATGGTTCGATTTCTTCGACAGAAGAAACGACTCTTAACTTTTGGTTAAACGTGCAAGGTTTTATAAACTTTAAATCCATAGTAGCAACAGGATAGGCAATTCCGTCTTCTCTCATATCATTGTAGTCGTAACCGATTTTAGCAAGTAAATCGCAGCGTGCTGTTTCCAGATATTTAATGTAATTTCCATGCCATACCACATTCATAGGGTCTAAATCATAGAACTGTACTGTTATAAAAGTTTCTGCTTCAAAATTCATTTCTTAACTCTCCTGCCTGCCGCCTTACCTACTTAACAAATATACCTGAAGAAAATATTTTGTCATCCGACAGGTAGGTAAATTCTACAGATTTATCTTTATTTGTAAGCTTTAACACAACCTTGTGTTCAGGTTTCATAATATTTGAAAATTTAACTTTTTTTACCTCATTATGCGGTAATTCAATCCCGAAAACATCCTCTGCAAAAAATCTCGCATAATAAAGCTGTACCACTCCCGGAAGCACAGGTGTAATATCAAAATGACCGTTAAGAAAATTTGAATTTTCCCTGAACAAAAGCTTTATTTCAGCGGCAGAGGCTTCAGCATAACGGGAAAAAACAAACGGCATTGATAAGTTTGAGCCGAAAATTTTTCCGAGTTTTGCATAGTCTGTTTTGCCGCTCAGGGTTTTCGGAATTTCATCTAAAATCCGCCATTTTTTAGGTAGTATTTCACTGTAATCTGAAAGAAATTTTTTAAAATTAACCGCCTCAATATGCGGTTCATGGCAGACAACGGCGCAGCATAGTTTTTCATCATACATAAAGCAGTGACAATCAACAACAGCGTCATGCCGGCGGAGATTATTTTCCAGCTCATCCAGCGAAATTCTTTTTTCCTGAATTTTTACTAATCTGTCCGTACGTTTTTTCAATACAAATTCTCTATCGGAAATTTTTTCAATAATATCATTCAAAATCATTTCATCGGCAGGAAAGAAGTCCGAAGTTACCGTAATCCGTCCGTCAACGGCCGGTTCAACACAAACTCCGTTTATCAGTGTAAACTTTTCACCGCCGCGTTTATAGGCAATATTTCCGGTCTCCGTACTTCCGTAAATGTCAATTACATTGGAAAATTTTGCGAAATAAGAATAAGTTTCATCTTTCAGTTTTGCACCGGCAAGAAAAATCTTTTCCGGAGCATTTTCAAATACAAAATCATACTTTGCAAGCTTTTCCATAAAAGAAGGTGTTGAGATTAAAATATAATTCCCGTCAATATCAAATTGCTCAGGAAATTCAATTTTCTTTTGATTTATTTTGTAATTCCCGTAAAAAGGCAAAATAAAATTAAACGCAACCCCGTAACTATGTGCAGATGACGTCGTAGAGGCAATTACAGTTCCGTTGGAAAGCGCAAATTCATCAATTGTAGCCTGTGCTTCGATTTCAAGATTGTAAAGAGTTTTGCCGATGTTTTTCGGAGTTCCGGTCGACCCGGATGTAAAAAGATTTATCATAATCCCGCGCGGGTCATATTCGCCCTCAAAAATCCCCTCGCCGGCTGCGGGTTCAGCAGGAATAATATATTCAAATCCGAGCTGGTTAAGACGCGTTTTGTCGGTCAAAAGATAAATATTCTTACGCGCAAACACTGCGGCAAAAAAATTCACTGCAAAATCAAAATAACTTTCACACAGCAAGACAACGTTTTCAATATCCGACTTTTCAAACTCTTTTTTTTGTCCGAGTACAAATTTTTTGAATTCGCCGAAAGTAACATCGGGATTTACAAACATGGTCTGCCCGTCATATTTTTGCGTAAAAAACTTTTCCAAAATCATTTTTGATATTTTTCCTCAAATCTGGTGTCGCCTTCTCGGTCCCGTTGTAGTTGGACTGTGCGAGGCTCACCTGCTTTGCTGCTCGCATTTTGCGGGTCTGTACAGTCACTTCTGCAAGTCTGTTCACCCTCTGCTGGCAATCCGCTTTTCAAACGCCACTCAAAATTTTCGCTCACGTTCCTTTTCGCGAAAATTTTTCGGACAACTACTCTTACTATATATTCAACCGCAAACATAACCCCGATTGCAACATATGAAACACATCCGTTGTAAAGCGCCCACCATTTTTCGGGCATAAACACCGTAGCGATTGAAATTAAAAGGTTTACAAACATAAACACACACCAGACATATGTTAGTCTGCGGGTGTAAATTCTTGTAAAATCATCAAGTCCGCCTTCGATAGCTTTAGCAATTTTTTGAATAACAGTTTCTTTTGCAAAAAGCGATGTAAAGAAAATTAAAAATACTGTAAGGTTTGCCGCAACAGGATAAAATTTCACAGCGAAAAACTGCGTATAATGGAATATCAAAATTACGGTCAAAGTTATTAACAGAGGCAGCAGAAACTTCAATTTCATTTTAAAAGTTCTTCGATAGCGTTTACAACATCATCAATCGTGCGAATTTTTTTAAAGTTTTCAGGAGCAATCTTTTTATCGGTAAAATATTGCAATTTTACTGCCAAATCAACAGCGTCAATACTGTCGAGTTCCAAATCTTCAAAAAGATTTGCCTCAGGTTTAATTAAATCTTCGCTGATTTCAAAATCTTCAACAAGAATTTCGGTTAATTTATTCAAAATTTCTTCACGTGTAAATTCTTTAGCCAACAGTGTTACTCCTGATAAAATCCGCCAATGTTTTTACGGAATAGAAATGCTTTGCGTTTTCTTTTTTATCTGAAGATAAAGTAAGGTTATACTTTTTCTTCAAAGCCATACCCAGTTCCAGAGCATCAATAGAGTCCAGTCCGAGCCCGTCAACAAAAAGCGCATCTTCATCGTTAATATCAGAAGCCTTAATATCTTCCAGCTCCAGAACTTTTATTATTAATTCTTTAATCTCATTTTCCAAAGTCATCTGCTTAATTCCTATAATAAATTTATAACTTAATTTTCTATTAAAGTCAATTTTTCATTTAATTACGTATCTGCGGGCACAGATAGGCGCTGTAGTACTATCTTATACATTCTTTAATCTTCTCGCAAATATGATTGCGAAGCTTTATTTCAGTAAGGGACGGGTCAAAATCCGAAAGTTTTATCTCAGGTTGGACTGTTAATTTATAATTAACAGTTTTATCACCGGCATCTAACGGAAAATGATTTTTTATTAAAAAAGGAAAATCCGTTTCTATTCTTACGGGAATAATATCTACACCGGCTGCAATTGCAATTTGCGCTGCACCTTTGTGAATTTTTACATCTTCTCCCGGCAAAGTTCTGGTTCCGGTCGGAAAAATTATGATATTATAACCATCATTTAACGCTTCTACCGCTGATTTTTTGAATTCTTCCGGCTCAACATCATTTATAATATAAAGAGATTTTACAATATTTCTCATAACAGGATTTTTAAGAAGGTCCTTTTTGGCAAGACAGAGAGAAGCCGGCATATTGCCGATTAAAAGGATTATATCAATAAAGCTCGGATGCGATGCAACAACAACTTTTCCCTTTATATCGGAAAGGTTTCCGTCAATATGAACCTTAATTTCCTTAGAATTTTCCATTACTGAAATAAAAAACTTCCAAGAATTTTTAATTATCCCTGCAAACTTTTCGCGGCGTTCTTTGCCTTTATATTTCAATGACAACAGAGGAAAAAGCACACAGCCGATATACAAAGCGCCGAGTGCAAATAAAATCATTTCCAGTAAAACAAGAAGCCCTCTATAAATTCTCATTTTTCTTCACCACATACAAATCGCTTACAAAAGCGTCCGTTTTTCCTTCCAAAAATGCAACTAAATCTTCAAACCCGTCTTTGGCAGGAAGATTTTCAGAATTCGCACACAACAAAAATTTACCCTTATTTGATTGTGAGGTCAACACAGAAACACTTTTTATTCCGCCGAAACTCTCAGCATAGCAAAAAAGGGATTCGCCGGATAAAATATTTTCCAGAAATCCTGCAGAAACAGACTTACTGCCGGCAGAT
The DNA here is from genome assembly GCA_000431315.1 of Brachyspira sp. CAG:484. Classification (GTDB taxonomy): domain Bacteria; phylum Cyanobacteriota; class Vampirovibrionia; order Gastranaerophilales; family Gastranaerophilaceae; genus Scatousia. Next base: position 31,930 of record HF989734.1, on the reverse strand, counting down.
ATTGAGTTGTAACTTGTTTTAATCCCCTCAAGCAGTGAAAAAAGCCCTACCGTTGCATTGTGTACAGAGGAGCTGAAACCGGCAGGAGAAACCTCTCCCTCTTCCTTACGCTGTGTAATAAGCTTTACAACCCGCTCAAAATCCCCGTAACAGGATGAAAAAACAAGCTTTGGCGAGCCGCCTTCGTATGCACCGTAAAGTGTATACAGTCCGGCACGTCCGAATTTATTGAGCTTTCGGCGCAGCATCATAGGAATGAATGAAACATCAATTTCATCTCCCGTTACATAAGAAAACTTTTTTATATCAAAAACTACTTCGTTCATGTTATTATATTAACACAGATGTACGGATTTTCTGTACGGTTAAATTTTCAACGGAGAGCAGCCCTGCAGGCGGGCAAATGCGTTGAATTAAGAGGTATGATGATTACGATTACAAAAACAAGCGCGATTTGTTCACTTGGTGAAAATTTGGACGAAATTTTCTCTAATGCTGTTGCTGGAAATTTGACGGATTTAAAAATTGCCGCAAAACTCCCTGAAATTACAGACATAAAATACAATCTCCGCTGTAATCAAATTCTTCTGCACTGTGTAAATCAGATTAAACCTGAAATCGAAACACTTATTAAAAAATATGACAGAAAAAAAATCGGCGTGGTTATAGCAACAACAAACACCGGAATTGACAAGTTTGAAGAAACCGGCGACGCTGAATTTTTAAAAATGAGTAACCCTGCCGAATTTCTCAAAGACTATCTCGGTCTTGAAGGATTTTTCTGCGGGGTATCAACTGCATGTTCATCGGGAATTAAAGTTTTTTCAACTGCTAAAAGGCTTATGGAAAGCGGTGTCTGTGATGCCGTAATCGCAGGCGGGACAGATGAGATTTCAAAGTTTCCGACGGCAGGGTTTGCCTCGCTTGAAGTTCTCTCAGATGAACGCTCCATTCCAATGAGCAAAAATCGTAAAGGTATGAACATAGGAGAAGCCGGCGCAATATTTTTGCTGGAAAAAGACGCTGAGGGTATACAAATTCTAGGAATAGGCGAAACCTCGGATGCGTATCATGCCGCAACCCCCGACCCTGAGGGCACTCAGGCGGCAAATGCAATGAAGCTTGCACTTGATGAGGCAGGTTTAAGCCCAAAGGATATAGATTACATCAATCTTCATGGGACAGGCACAATTTCAAACGATATTATGGAAGCGAATGCTGTTTATAAAATTTTCGGAAAAGAAACGCCTTCAAGTTCAACAAAACCTCTGACGGGGCACTGTCTTGGGGCTTCGGCAAGTATTGAAACTGCTCTTTGCTGTGCGGTTCTTGAAAAAAATACCCTCCTGCCGCATATTTACGACGGCGAATACGACCAAAATCTGCCTGAAATTAAGCTTGTTCAAAAAGGAGAAAACCCCGCAAATGTCAGGTATGTTATGTGTAATGCCTTCGGGTTTGGCGGTACAAATGCCGTTATAGTTCTCGGCAAACAAACTTCTGCACTATCCTGCCAAAGCAAGATAAACTCCGCCGCTCAAGTACAACCTGAAACTTACGATCTGGCAAAAATTCTCCCGCACAATCATCCTATGATTTTGATTGATAATATTGAGGAAATCAATGTTGAAGAAGGCTATGTATCCGCCAAAGTAACAATCCGCGATGACAGTCTGTTTTTTGATAAAGAACTCAACGGAATTTCTTATATAACAGGTATAGAGTTTATGGCTCAAACTATCGGCTGTTATGCCTATTTTAAACGTGGAGAAGGTGAGCCAAAGATTGGTTTTCTGCTTGGAACTCGTTCTTACAAATGCAATATCGATAAGTTTGAAAAAGGCGAAACTTACATTATAAAGGCAAAAGAGATTTTCGGAGATAATCAGCTTGTTTCGTTTGAGTGTTTTATTTATAATAATAATATAGAGTGCGCCAGAGCAATGGTGAATGTTTACCAGCCCGAAAACGCCTCTGAATTTCTGGAATAAACGGAGAGTGTGATGGAAGAAAAACAGGTTTTGATAACAGGTTCCAGCCGCGGAATCGGCAGGGAAGCAGCCTTATACCTTGCAAAAAACGGATTTAATATAGTTTTGCACTGCAATAAAAATACAAAAATGGCAGAAGAAGTTCTCGCCCAAATCAATGCAGCCGGCGCAAAGGGTAGAATTTTGCAATTTAACATCAAAGACCGCGATGAATGCAAAAAAGTTGTTGAAAAAGATATTGAAACAAACGGCGTTTATTACGGAGTTGTTTTAAATGCGGGAATTGCTCGCGACAATGTTTTTCCTGTTATGGAAGACGATGAATGGGACGATGTTTTAAACACAAATCTCGGCGGGTTTTATAATGTTTTAAAACCAATTATAATGCCGATGATTGAAAAAAGAATTAAGGGAAGAATTATAGCTATGTCATCGGTTTCAGGGCTTTGCGGAAACCGCGGACAGGTAAATTACAGTGCTTCAAAAGCAGGGATTATCGGTGCGGTAAAAGCTTTGAGCCTTGAACTTGCAAAACGCGGAATTACTGTCAATGCTATCGCTCCGGGAGTTATCGAAACTGATATGACGCAGGACTTGCCTGTAGATGAGGTAAGGAAAATGATTCCGATGAAGCGATTTGGCAAAGCAAAAGAAGTTGCCAGCCTCGTTAATTATCTAATGAGTGAGGACGCCTCTTATATCACAGGGCAGGTTATTTCAGTAAACGGAGGGCTTTATCTGTGAGAAGAGTTGTTGTTACGGGAATGTCACAAATAAGCCCGCTCGGTGCAGACCGCGCAAAAGCTTTTGAACGGCTTGTCGCATTAAAAAATTGTGTAAAATATATGCCTGAACTTGAACAGTACACAAGGCTCAACACAAAACTGGCTGCACCTGCTGATGAGTTTGTAATTCCTTCGCACTACAACAGAAAAGTTTTAAGAACGATGGGGCGTGTCGGGGTTTTAAGCGTTGCTAGCGCAGAAGATGCCTTAAAAGACGCAGGACTTCTTGGTGATGAAATAATTACAAACGGACAAACCGGCGTCAGCTATGGTTCATCATCCGGCTCTCTGGACTGTATTATAGACTTTTACTCAATGATGGTTGACAAAGAAGTAAAAGGGGTTACATCCGGCAGTTACGTGAAAATGATGGCTCAGACCTCTTGTGTTAATATTTCTCTTTATTTTAAAACAACCGGACGCCTAATTCCGACATCCACCGCCTGTACTTCGGGCTCTATGGGTATAGGATACGCTTACGAAGCGATTAAAAACGGGTATCAGACCGTAATGATTGCGGGAGGAGCAGACGAACTCCACCCTACACAAATTGCGATTTTTGATACGCTTTATGCAACAAGCCAGAAGAACTCAACTCCTGAGCTGACGCCAACACCTTTTGACAAAGACAGAGATGGAATTGTAATTGGCGAAGGCGCCGGAACTATGATACTTGAAGAATATGAACACGCAAAAAAACGCGGCGCAAAAATATACGCGGAGGTCATCGGCTTTGGCACAAGCACTGACGGAACACATATTACAAATCCTAACCGCGATAAAATGAAAGCAGCTCTTGAACTTGCGCTTCAAGATGCAAATATTTCTCCTGATGAAATTGGCTATGTTAATGCCCATGGTACAGCTACAATTCAGGGGGATCTGGCAGAATCAAATGCCACTTTTGATATATTTAAACGCTCTGTTCCGACAAGTTCCATAAAAAGCTACACCGGTCACACTCTTGGTGCATGCGGTTCTGTGGAAGCAATTTTGACACTCGATATGGCGCACAAAAAGTGGTTCTGCCCTACAATTAACCTCACCAATGTTGATGAAGCTTGCGGAAAACTCGATTATATCAAAGGCGAAGGCCGCGAGATAGATACAAATATCGTTATGTCAAATAACTTTGCTTTCGGCGGTATAAATACATCGCTTATTTTTAAGCTGAATGTTTAATCTATTTATTTAGATACTTTTGAAGTATAAGCTTTTTTAAAGCTTTTGAATATACTGCCTGTGGTTCAATCTCAAGGGCTTTATCAAGTGTTTCTACTGCGCCTTCGTAATCTTTCAACTTTTTTTGAACAACAGCTTTATAATAGAGTGCATCTATAAATTTAGGGTCAAGTTCAACGGCTTTTGACAAATCCTTTAAAGCCTGTTTTAGTTCATTCTCATCCGGATTATCAAATGCAAGAATTGTCTGCGCCCTGTTATAATAGGCATCTGTCATATCAGATTTATATTCTATGGCTTTTGTATAATTTTCATATGCAGCCTGAAGTTGATTTAAATTATGAAATACAATTCCTTTGGAAAAATACGCCAGTGCGTAGTCAGGTTTAAGCTCTACAGCTTTATCAAGAGCATCCAGTGCTTCGTCAAATTCCTTTGAGTTTGTTTTTTCAATTCCTAAGTTTGTATAATATTTATAATCATGTTCTGCTGTCATATTTTTTTCTCCTGAGTGAATGATACTTTAAAACTCTTAACTTTACAAGACAGAAAAGTGTAATAAACAACCTGCCCTTTTGTCTGATGAAAATTTTTATTTGATTTTCAATAATCAGGGTATTATGAATACCGTTAATAAACTACTTGAAGCCTTAGGGCATAATATACACTTACATTATGACAAATGGACGCAGGAACATGAATATGTGTCCGGTAATAAAAAATGGATAGCTGACATTCTGCCATGCGAATTGCTGAAACGCAGCGTAAAACATGCAGTAGAATCTATTGTTACCCTATGTGAGTGCCAGGAGTTTTTTAAAACTTTCCCTGATAATATAGAAACTCCGAATTACGGAGATACCTGGGGGCGTCTTGCTAACTATATAGAGATTAATAACAGGGCTATAGCTGAGATGCGTGGTAGTGAAACACGCAACGGAATATTAAGTTCAATAAAAATTATCCCTGCAATACCGCCTTCTGCAAAGAGCTGGGCAAACTGTATAATTCTTTCACAGATTTTTCCTAATATTTTCGGCGACGGGTATAACAAAGGTCCGTTTGAAGAAAATTCTATATATGGTATCAAGCTAAATGCCGGTTACAGCGGAAATATTATAGATTATTCAATTACAGATAAAATTTCACCGGAGGAACAATTTAAGGCATTTAATGACCTTGCACATTTTCATGGCTTAAAAACCGGTTTCAGGACAGTAATTTCTGCCGATCAAATAAAAGTAGCATATCCGGATAGGGAGGAAGGATTTAACTGGTGTAATCCCGAGCATCAGGAAATTTTTATAAATGAGCATGTAAAACTTATTAATATGGGTTTTGAAGCAATATTTGTGGATTCTGCAAAACATATCGGCGGCTATGATTGTGAAAATTACACAGGCGTAGGGGATCTTCCTGAATATACACAGATGCAGTATATTCTACAGCAGATAAGAGCACGTTCGGGTAAGACTACTCTTAGTTTTGTAGGAGAAAAAAGCACCGGAGATTTTGAAAGATATAAAAATTTAGGGTTGACCTCTGGAACTGCATTTGTCGCACCGGATGATTTTGAGAACGTAAAGCAATGGTCTGAAAAATTTAAGTACTCAAGGGAATATGCTCCGGGTATTGAGGTTTCCAATGACAATGATGAAGGCGGCTCACGCTATGAAGATCGTTTGAACCGCATAAATACGTGCTTGTTCGGGTATGAATATCCCAGTGATAAGCTTCCTAGCTTTATGCAGATGGAAGATTTGTTTCCGCTCAGATATGATACTAGTACACATCATTTAATGATGACAAATCCTTCTTACTCAGTTGATGGAAGTCCGGAAAGCCACTGGGAAAACCTTTTTACAAAAGATGACGGCAGGGCTTACAATGCTCGCGCAGCAGAACTTTTTTTACATGCTCTAAATCTCTGACCATAGCTGCTTTTTTTATAATATAATAGCACGCGGAGGTATTTCAGGCATGTCATCGAAAATTATAAAAAAATTGTCAGACAGGTTCGAACAATTGGCGCCGTATCAGGTTATTGTATTAGGATTTTTATTTTATGTTGTGCTGGGAGTGTTCTTTATATCTCTTCCTTTTGCGCAAAAAATGGATAATGGTATTGTTAATAATTTATTTAACGTTGTTTCAGCAATGTCAACAACGGGGCTTACTACAGGAATTATTAATGATATGTATACAAAGTTCGGGCTTATTGTACTTCTTGTCCTGATACAGCTCGGGGCGGTGGGTTATATGACGCTGACCTCCTTCTTTATAATCTCAGGAAGCAACCGGTTATCAACATACAGGGCAAAAATTTTAAGTGCGGAGTTTCCGCTTCCTGATTGCTTTCATATAAAAGATTTTATTAAGAATATTGTTTTATACACTTTTTTTATAGAATTAATCGGGATACTTCTTTTATGGTGGCAGTTTGAAAAACTGGGTTCTCCAACTCCGTTGTGGTCTGCTATATTCCATGCAATATCAGCTTTTTCAACAGCAGGCTTTAGTATATATTCAAACGGGCTGGAAGGCTTCAGGGATAATATTGCAGTAAACCTTGTTATAACTTTTCTTTGTTATGCAGGGGCTACCGGTTTTATTGTTCCTATGGATGTTTATCGGAGAGTTACTGGTAAAAGTTCTGAAATAACATTCACAACCAAGGTAATTTTATTCCTTACAGCAGTTGTTGCTGTTTTTGGAACTATTTTTTACCTTATCGGTGAACATTCCAGTGTGCTGGCTGCCTTTTTTCAGGTAATGTCAGCTTCTACAACTGCCGGATTTAATACAGTACCTATAGGACGCTTGGCGCCTGCTGCTTTGTCTGTTTTAATTCTGGCTATGGTTATCGGGGCATCTCCTAGCGGTACAGGCGGAGGTATAAAGACTACCGGAGTAAGCGCACTTATCGGAGTTGTTGCAAGTGTTATGCGCGGGCATCCTGAGCATATTACGCTTTTGAAAAGACATATTCCTTTGAATAGAGTTTTTACTGCTGTTGCAGCTGCTTTTACTTATCTTTCTTTCTTGGGAATTTCTGTTTACTTCTTATGCTTAACAGAGCATTTTTCTTTTATGGAACTCTGTTTTGAAGCTTCGTCTGCACTGGGAACTGTGGGGCTCAGTATGGGGATAACTTCCGGTTTGACATGGATCGGAAAGCTTATTATCACTGCAACGATGTTCTTTGGGCGTGTTGGTCCGCTGACCCTTGGTATTGCATTCTTTAAATCAAGCTCTAACGTTGTTCCTAAAAAATCAGATTTAGCTACATAAATTTAAGTATAAGGACATCTTGTAATAATATCCCTGCCATGAGAGTCCAACCCTCCGGTAGGGATTAAATTAAACTTTGCTGCTGCTGCGTCAATGTAGGGAAGCAGTGATAAAGTTCTCTCACCCTCATAAGAACCGTAATGTCCTTCATAAAAACAGGCTCTTTCAGTGCCTGCTGATTTAAAATTTTTGAAAATATTGGTAAAAATATTTTCAGGATTATCCTTAATATTTCTAACATTTGTCCTTGCAGGATGGGCAACAGACATATAGCCGTAATCCAGACTTGATATAAATTTTACGGTTTCTTCAAACTCCGAAAAAGCTTCCGGTATTTCATCCATTGTTGGATGGGCTTTTTCATAAATAGATTTTGCCCTTTTAATAAGGATTTCTATTTCCGTAGGAATTTCCGGCAGCTTGCAGTTTATATACTGTTCAAGGGCTTTTTTATATAGCTTGTAGTATGGTTCTGAGCTTTTAAAAATTTGTTTAAACGCTCTTATGGGTTTTTCATATGTAAAGTCTGCTTCAGGAAGGTAGAAGTTATGAAGGATTTTGCCGGAAGTATATTTCATTAAAGGTCTTTTTACTTCATCAAACCCTTTTGCTATCATTTCATGAACCAGTGCAGCTTCAGAAAGCGTAAATTCAAAGCCCAATTCTTCTGACAGGTCTTTATTCAAATTTTTTATTGTTTCATTAGTCATTTCTAGCTTTAAACGGCTTTTTTCTTTTAAAAATTCATTTAATCTTACATCATAAGGATTTATTCCATATACAAGTAAATGTATTGCAACCGGAGCAGTCTGGTTTTTTAGTTTTGTTTCTACGGTTGATATTTCCAGACCGGGTATAAGTTTAAGGTGTTGAAACCTGTCCGGATTATTTTTAAATATTTCAAAAGCTTCTTTGGCGCCATCAATTGTGTCGTGGTCTGTTATTGCAAGCATAAACGGGCTGCCAAATTTTGAATTATATCGTGCAATAGCTTCTGCATGGCGCATAATAGTTTCTGTATCTGATGCTCCATCCGAATTTTGGGTATGTACGTGCAGGTTTGCGGTAAAAAGTCCGTTTTTTAAATTACAAAAATTATGGCTATCCAGAATATATTTGTTTTTACGGCATCCAGGCAGGAAATTTTTCTTTTCCTGATGTCGTATATAATCTTTGAATTCTTCGGCTCCTGTAATTCTATTACATTTTAGTTCTTTTTTATAGGCTTCGTCCATAACTCTATTTTTGCATGAAAAAAATTTTGCAACAATTTTTACTAATCTGCGTCAAATATTTTATAGTAGCATTTACACTTATTTTGAAGATGAGAGAGGTTTTTATCTATGAATTTGGAAACTACTACCAGGTGTCTTGATACGCTTTACAGCGACTTTACAACTTCTGCGGCTGCTGAAGATGATGAAATCTTAGAGATAGACACAGATGATTTGGATGAGGATACTCCTGTGAAAACATTCAGTTCTATTGCAAAAGAGGATGATATTTTACAGATGTATCTTAAAGATGTTGGTAAAATTAAGCTTTTAAATTCTAAGGAAGAAAAGCAGCTTGGGAAACAAATAAAAGAGGGAGAGGACAAAAAAGCCGAGATTGCAAAGCGGAAACTTGTCCAGGCAAATCTTCGCCTTGTTGTAAGTATTGCAAAAAAATATATCGGGCAGGGTGTGCTTTTTATGGATTTGGTGCAGGAAGGCTCGCTCGGGCTTATTAAGGCTGCTGAAAAGTTTGATTATTCAAAGAATTTTAAATTTTCAACCTATGCAACATGGTGGATTAAGCAAACTATTATGAGGGCTATTGCTAATAATTCAAAAACTATAAGAATTCCTGTTCATATGGCTGACAAAATCCGCAAATATAAAAAGATGTATTCCGCGCTTGCCTTTGAACTGGGAAGAGAGCCTACTGATGCTGAAATAGCTGATAAACTCGGATTAACCGTAAAAAATATTCAGGCTGTAAAAAAAGCAATTATAAAAGAACCAATAAGCCTTGAAACTCCTGTTACCGATGACTTGTGCGTTGGCGACTACATTGAAGATAAAAGTTATAATGCTCCTGATGTTCAGGCAAAAAATAATGCTATGAAAGGCAGTATAAATCACCTGCTAAGTACATTAAACGAGCGCGAACAAAAAATTATAAACTGCCGTTTCGGGATTAACGGGGAAACCCAGATGACGCTTGAGCAGCTTGGAAAAGCCATGGGGTATTCAAAAGAAAGAATAAGGCAGTTAGAAGACCTTGCTCTTACAAAAATGCGCCACAGAAAAGAGTTGCTGCATTTTAGAGATTTTATTGAGGATTAATTTAAAGGCGAAGCAGCTGCTTCGCTTTTTTTATGCGTTTACAAGAGATTTTGCAAATTCTATGGATTGTTCGTTAATATCTCCTCCGGCAAGTTCTGCAAGCGCCTTAATTCTGTTTTCGCCATTTAATACATAAACTTCAACTTTTGTTTCATCAGACTGGGATTTACGTACATAAAAATGTTTGTCTGCTTTTGACGCAATTATCGGCTGGTGGGTAATCAGAATAATCTGATGATATTTGGCAAGCGCCTTTATTTCGTCCGCAACACTTTGCGAGGCTTTGCCGGAAATACCGGTATCAATTTCGTCAAAGATTACAGTATCAATATCATCGGATTGTGCAAATATAGCCTTTATCGCAAGCATTACACGCGAAATTTCACCGCCTGATGCTACTTTTGCAAGAGGCTTTAAATCCTCTGATACGTTTGTGGAAATTAAGAATTCAACATTGTCTGCACCGTCTGGTGAAAGGTCTTTCGGGCTGACTGATATTTCAAAGCGTGCTTTAGGAAGTTCAAGATGCTCAAGTTTTTCTTGAATATAAACAGAAAGCACTTTTGCATAATCCTGACGTTTCTCTGTAATGACCGCGGCTTTTTCAACCAGTTCCGCATGAATGCGGGAAACTTCTTTTTCCAGTTCCTCGATATTTTGTGTTGAAAATTCTATTCCTGCAAGTTCTTCTGCCAGCTTTTGCCCTGTTGAAATTACTTCAGCAAGCGTTCCTCCGTATTTTCTTTTTAATTTATCAAGCAAAAAAAGCCGTTCCTGTATTTCATTAAGCCTTTCTGTATCATTATCCAGATTTTGGCTGTAATCCCTTAATTCAGAGCCTGTATCGCGTAATCTCTCTATTGCATCTATAAGGTTTTGTTCAAGTTCTTCAAGATTTTTATCCATTGATGCTGCTTTTGATATATTTTGTTTAATTTTACCTAGTGCTTCCATTATTGAGCCGTCGTCACCGTTTATTGCCCAGTATGATGCTCCGGTTAATTCTTTTAGTTTTTCTGCATTTTCAAGAACTTCAAGTTCATTGTTCAATTCTTCATCTTCGGTTTCAGATTGAATTTCAGCAGCTTCAATCTCGCCTACCTGAAATTTTAAAAATTCTATCTGTGATTCTGTTGTATCTGCTGAAGTTTTTGCTTTTTCCAATAAATTTTTTGTATCAAGATATTTTTGATACAGTGTTTTATATTCTTCAAGGTTGTTGCCGTAAACATCTTTTGCATAATTATCGAGCAGATTTATATGATATTTTGGCTGCATGAAAACATATGTCTGGTGTTGTGAATGTATGTCCAGAAATAGTGATTTTATCTGTTTTAAAAAATCCTGATTTATTAGAGTTCCATTTAATCTGGTACGCACAGAACTTTGTGTAATTTCTTTTGAAAGTATTATTTCAGACCCGAAGTCATCAATTCCATTTTCTTCAAAAAGCTGTTTCAGGTTATGTTTATCATTTTCAATGGTAAGTTCAATAACCGCTTTATCACAGCCATTTTTGATTACCTCTTTTGAAACACGCGACGCGAAAGCAAGATCAATAGCACTAATTAAAATACTTTTACCGGCACCTGTTTCTCCGGTAATCACATTCAAACCTTCATGAAAATTCGCTGTTAGTTCGTCTATTAAAATGTAATCCTTTAACTTCAACTGCCTGATCATAATTACAGAATATCGCAAAACCTGAAATGTAGCAATATCTTAATTTTGCTTAAAATTTTTAAAGCTTATAAGGGTAATCATCTTTAAATTCCCAATTGTCGATTTCTAAAAGACTTGAACAATAAGCCGGATTGCTTTTACAGCTCCGTAAGGCATTTTCTCTTGTAGGGGTTTTATCTCCGCGGTATGTACACCAGCCTTTATTTGAGCACCATTCAGTAATTGTCTTGTCGCAGGCGAGAAATCGAAATTTGTCGTAACCCTCTTTATTTGGTCTGTTATCTCCGTTCACATCAAAGATTATGTCCATGCATCTTCCCTTGGCAATGCTGAAAAAACTCCCGTCTGTAAAATAAATTAGTGCGCTGCCGGACAAATTAGAACCTATTTTTAAATACTTTAGATATGGTGCAAAATATTTTTTTACGAATTCCTCAGGAACCAAAGACATATCCCAGCTGTTTACATTTCCATTGTCATTTTCTGAAAGTATAAGTACCTGTGCCATCATGGAGTTGAATTTTTTTAACCTTACTGCAGCTTCCTGTCTTTTAAATTTGGCTATAACTGATGGAAGTGTCATTGATGCTACTACTCCTATAATACCCAGTGTTATTAGAACTTCTGCAAGTGTAAATGCACGTTTATTCATGTCTTATCCCTCTTTAAAAATATTAAATATATATATTTATTTTAAACTTATATGTTTAATAATGTCAAGTCATTTTTGTATTTATGTAAATACATCATTTTAATATGCAATGATATTAATATGAGGATAGTTACTGAATTAAAAGAAATTTTGTATCAGAAGGGTTTGACGCTTAAATTTGTTGCAGAAAAACTAGGTAAACGTCTTGGTAAAACTTATACTCTTGCTAATCTTTCAAATAAACTGCGTAATGAAACTATTACATATCGAGAAATGAAAATAATCGCAGAGATTATCGATTGTTCTCTTGAAATAACTAAAAAATAAAAAGGGACATATACTGTCCCTTCGTAAATGGAGTTTAAAAAATTATAAGGTAATTTTTTATGAACCTACCAAACGCAATGCTTCTTCAAGAAGCTCTTTGTTTGATGAAATTAGTTTGTTTGAAATTTCAAGCTGTAATTTTGCCATCTGGAAGTATGAAATATTTCCTTTAAAGTCCGCGTTTGACATTTCTATCAGGCTTGAACGAATTTCACCGCAACCCAGCAATGGTTTTCCGGACTCTTCTGTTTCGATAAAGTAGCCGTCTTTTATTTCGTAAAGGGCTGCTGCATTATGGAAGTTTCTTGTTGTAATTCTGTAAAGAGGAACTGTACGTTTTCCGTTATCTGCCTTACCATATATTGTTCCATCGCTTTTTATTTCGTAATCGTCATATTTACCGAGATATTTCCCGTTATTAGGATCAATCCACATTTTTATGTTGGTTGTCGGAATATCAAGGGCTCCGCCTTTTAGTGCGGTTTCCTGATAAAGGTCGGCGCTGATTGATTTTGTTCCTTGCATAATTTCACCTTTATCATTTAAGATGTATCCTTGTACGGTATTGCCGTTTTTAGCTTTGTAAACACCTTCGCCGTCAAATGTAAATTCGCCTAACCTTGTGTAAACACTTTTACCTTCCGGGGTTTTGGTCAGGAAGAAGCCTTTACCTTCTAAAAAGAGGTTTTCATTAGAAGTCCCCGGTGTTGATTTGCCCTGGCTGACCTTTTTGTCGTAATCATCCGCAATTGCACCGCCGAGGAAGGTTTTAAAATTTACCTGTTTTTCTCTGAAACCTGGTGTATAAATATTCGTCATGTTATCGGCAATGACATCCATCCAGTTCTGCGTTGATTTTTGTGTGTTAAGTGCGGTTACAAAGGAATCATTCATGACCGTTCTCCTTATTATTTTGTTTTTTCTGTTCTTCTTTATCCTGCTTTGATTTTGAATAATTTACATCACCATAGGCAATGTTTTCTTCATTAAATCTGTTTTTCAAAAATTCAATATTGTTTCTCAGGTAATTCTCCACAGCTTTATCGCCCGGGATAAAGTTTGCATTAATTTTGCCTTCCTTATCTACTTTTATAATGACGGAAACATCTTTGTCAAAATCAATTCTGAAAGGCTGGTTTGTTTTAGCGGATTCCTGCAATGCTGCAATAAGAGCTGCTGAAGCTTTTGCGGTTGATTGAACCTGCTGTATATTACCGCTGTCAAGTGCCTTTTGAAATTCGCTTGCAATACTCTGATTAGACATATCAGTATTTTTTACCAGATCTGCAAAGAAGAGCGCATCTCCGTCAGACATTTGAATATTTGTGTAGTCTACGGATGCCGGTATATTTGCAATTTCTGCCCTGCTTGTCGCCTGCATTAAATTAAATCCGAACATACCGCCGTTTGCCTGTAAATAAGCTTTAACTTCATCAGAAAGCGAAGAAAAATTCCCGCTTTGTATTTTCATCATATCAGAAGTGCTTATTTCGCCTTTGTAGGTTTGTTGATTCTGATTTTGCCCGTTCTGGTTATTTTGCGATTGATTGTTTTGGGAATCATCCTGGTTATTATTATCAATTTTATTTTCTTTATTTTCTACTTTTTTGTCATCATGTTTTGCTGTTACTTTATCATTATCAGCATCTTCTTTTTCTGTTTCTTTTACTTCAGTTTTAGTTTCTTCGCCGGAGGCTGTGTTTAACTCATCTTTAAAAGATTTTCCGCTTTGGTTTGTTTTCTGTATCTTAGCGGAATTGCCCAGCTCTGACTTTTGGAATATTGCAGTTGCTGCGTTTGATGAAGTTTCGATATTCATTTATAAATTTTCCTCCAGTTGTGCTAATTGCCTTAATACTTCTTTTTCTTCCTCTTCTTGTTTTTCTTTGCTTTGTGCAAAAAATCGGGTGACGCCAAGTTCGGAAAATTGTTTTAACTCTGCGGCTTTTTCTTCGGCAATATAAGCTTCTCTATTCTTCTCTTTGTGTTTTTCCAGAACTTTCACACCCTGTTCCAGCTTAATCAGTTTTTGCTTTTCTATATCAAGCCGGCGTTGTGCTTCCTGCCTTATTTGCTCCAATTGTTCGGCTTTCTCCCAGAGGTATATTAAATACTTATCATATGTTTCATACATCATAGGATTTGCCTGCCGCATATTTATTTGAGTGTCGCGTATCTCTTCGTTATTTTTGCGGATATTTTCTTCTGCTTCAAATACTGCCTGCTGTGCTTTTTGTACTACCTGCAGTTGTTCTTCTTTTTTTCTGATTCTGAAGTCCAGAATTTTTTGTAACCTGTAACGAAAAGGCATTTTAGACTACACTCTCTTGCCATTATTATGATGGTTAATGACCGGTGTTGAAACATCTAAATGTATGATATGTATTTAATGATTATTTATTATTAGTCAAGTATTTTTACACCAAACCCGCTGCCCATTTGGTTGTTTCTGTGATACCAGCCGCGGTTTCCGTAATAATCGGTCTGCCTGCCGTTAGGGGCGTAATAAGGTCTGTGCCAGTAAGGACTTACCTGCGGAGTTACTCCGGTTGTTGTTCCAAAAACCATTGACCCTAAGGTGCTTCTAAGCCCCTGCCATCTACTCTGGCGCGGTACAGGCATAGATGAATAACTGTCAGTATAACTGCTGTTATTATTATAATTGACTATAATATTATTTAAGCGTTCATCGAAAGGTCTGTTGGGATAAGTTCGGTTGAATACGCTTTGTTCAAGACGGTTAATCCTTGCATTCGAGTTCTGGCGTTCATATGTTTTTCCGAAAATTGAACGTTCCATTTCCGTAAGTTTATTGTTATTTATGCTGTGCAGCGGCTGAACATTGTCTGCGCTGAAATAGTTATAATTTGGTGTCTGGTAGGTTCTTACGACATGCCTTGTTCCTGCAAAAGCTCCTTCTATACAAAAAATAAGCCCGACTAATAACAACAGTAATTTTTTCATAATCTTCTCCTCTGATTTGCTTTGAGGATAGCTGATTTGTTTGTGTTTTTTATTCCCTGATAAGGCTATTTTAAATAATGTAAAAGAATTTTACAAACTAATCAAAGTTTATTTTGTATATTATAATATTTTTATGAAAAAGAAAGTTATTGCATATCTGCATACCCATTGGGACAGGGAATGGTACAGAGAATTTGAAGTATTCAGACTGAGGCTTTTGAGGGTTTTTGACAATGTTCTGGAAATGCTTGAAAACCGTAAAATCCCGTCATTTTATTTTGACGGACAGGTTTCTGCGCTGCTTGATTACCTGGAAATGCGCCCTGAAAGAGAAAAAGATGTTAGAAAGTTTATTGCAGACAAAAGGCTTTTTATAGGTCCCTGCTATACGCTTGTAGATGAATTTCTTACTGACAGAACTGTATTTGAAAAAAATTTAGAGATAGGGCTTAGAATTTCAAAAGACTTTGGCTGTACTGATTTCATAGGCTATCTTGCCGATACGTTCGGGCACAGCAGAAATATTCCGCCGTTGTTTAAAAAGTTTGGTATTGATAAATGTGTTGTCTGGCGCGGATGCGGTGATATTCCGTCAGAGTTTACTTTTAACGGGATAAAAACAGTTAACCTTATCAGAGGTTATTTTATGGATATATTTTCAGCCAAAATGTCCATAGAGGAAAAGGCGCAGCTGCTTAAGGAAAATCTTGATAAAATTGCACAGATGTCTTCCGATGTCCTGCTTTTGCCTGTTGGAGCGGATCATCTGGGCGTGGAGCCTGATATTGATGAGCAGATTGCAAAAGTTAATAATCTTTTAGCGGATTATGAAATTACACTCGGGTCGCCTTTTGAATATTTTGAACTCGTCAAAGATAATTTCGGCAGGTTTGAATGGAATGATGAACTGCGTGATAATAGCAAGACTTTTATTCTGCCGGGAAGCTATTCTGCGCGTATGAAGCTGAAGCAGTATAATATTAAATGTACATATCTCCTTTCAGAAGCGGACAGGCTCCAAAAGGAACATGGAAACGCTTATCGTAATGTTATTGAGTATGCTTATAAGTTATTATTAAAAAATCAGGCTCACGATGGTATTTGCGGCTGTTCGACCGATTTGGTCCACAGGGAAAACATTACAAGATATGAAAAAATTCTCCAGATAGCAAATACAATTATTGAAGAATTGCGGCTTAAGCATAAATCCTCAGATGCCCATGAATTTGAGAGTACTGAACTGAAACCTGACTGTGATGTTATATCGCATTTTAGAGGTTTTGAGAGCAGTCTTTTGTATGACACACAGCGAATTCCGGTTACAGAGGATTTCACTGATATTTATGTACTTCGCAGGAAAACTAAAACCTCAGCAGACTTAAAGCTTGATGTGATTAAAAATCTGGATGGAACAACCGGCTTAGAGATTACAAGCGGTACCAGAAAAGTTGGCGTTGAATTTTACCGCTGTAGAGATGAAGGTGATACCTATAACTTCGGACCTGTTGAGGATGATAAAGGAGAAAAAGCAGAAATCCTGTATTCATCAGAACATGACGGTAAATTGTTAATTAAAACAAGCTTTTTTGATGTTAGTGTTAGTTTTCATGAACTTATTAACTTTAGTATAAAATGGAATAATACCTTAAAAAATCATTTATGGCAGGTTCGTTTTATTCTGCCGGAACCTGTTCATACAACCTTTTCTGAGGACATGAATACTATAATAGAAAGGAAATTCAATCCTTTTTATGATATTAGAAAAAATCTTCCAAAAAAACGCGGTATTGAGGCAAAAACTAACTTTGCTCCAATGCAGAGATATGTCGGCGCTCAGGGGTTTGGGATTATTACAAAAGGGCTTACCGAATACGAAGTATTTGAAAACACGCTCTCTGTTACACTTTTGAGAAGTGTTGGGGTAATTTCAAATCCTAAAAATCCGGCGCGCTCAACTCCTGCGGGTCCGCCTCTTGAAGTTCCTGATGCACAGCAATTGGGTGAAAATATTGCTGAGTTTTCCGTCGGCTTCTTCGATAAAGACGACTATGAAAAGTTTGTCACACTTGTGTTTCCGAAAATTGTGCTGTAGAAATGTTAAGAAGTGTAAATATATGGTGTGTATATAGCAATTATATAAAGTGAAAATACTTTATTAATATGTAAGCAATAACGAATTAAATAAACACGAGATATAAAACATACACTTACTATTTACACTACCTACTACACACTAACCTTCTACACACACGAGGAATTACAAAAGAATTCCAAGGCTCTATCAGAAATGATAGAGTTTTTTTTTTTGACCAGAACAAACGCGTGAACAGTGAACAAGTTATAATGCTGGTAATCTGTGAAAATTTTGAGTTTTTGCCTTTGTTTGGCTCGGTGACATTTAGCACAAGCTGCCAGCCAGGAGGCTATAAGTAACTTATGCCCGGCTGCTGCGTGTTTTTATTAAGAAGTGTAAAGATGTGATACATATATAGCAATTATATAAAGTGAAAATACTTTATTAATATGTAAGCAATAACGAATTAAATAAACACGAGATATAAAACATACACTTACTATTTACACTACCTACTACACACTAACCTTCTACACACACGAGGAATTACAAAAAGAATTCCAAACTCTATCGAAAGATAGGGTTTTTTATTGCAAATTTTTAGAAAAATTGTCAAAATGTTCTATTTTTAATTAATAAATTATTAGATGCTTTATCCCTGAAACCCGCGTCTTTATACAATCTTAATATAAATTTGCTTGACCTTTTTCAAAAAAAGTATTCTAATAAGATACGTAGAGTGTCTGAATTAATCAGAATTATTAAAAATAAGGAAAGAGGTTTTGATGAAAGAATTTAAGCATACTAGGTTAGATAACAAAAGTTTTTCTGATGATGATATAAAGAGCCTTATAAAAGAATATAATATTAAGTTTATAAAACTCCAGTTCGTTGATATAAACGGACAGGTAAAAAATATGACTATTCCATCCCAGCATATTGAAAAAGTTTTGAATAATGAGATTATGTTAGACGGCTCTTCTATAAAAGGATTTAGAAGTATTGAAACTTCTGATATGTTTTTCTATCCTGATAAAAATTCTTTCCAGATTTTACCTTGGAGGAATCAGGATGGGGCTAATTCAGCAAGGTTAATCTGTGATATATACAACGCAGACGGAACTCCTTTTGAAGGATGTCCCCGTTGTAATTTGAAGCGTGTTATGAAAGAAGCTGAAAATATGGGATTTTCTATGAATGTTGGACCTGAAGCCGAGTTTTTCCTTTTTGCAAAAGATAAAGACGGAAATGTTACAACTTCTACTCAGGACAAGGCAGGTTATTATGATGTAGGACCTGAAGATCTGGGTGAAGATGTGCGCTCTGATATAGTTCTTGTATTGCAGGAAATGGGTTTTGATATTGAGGCTTCCCACCATGAAGTTGCTGACGGTCAACACGAAGTGGATTTTAGATATACAGATGTTTTGACAGCTGCTGATAATGTTGCAACTTTTAAGGTAGCTGTTAAAGCTGTTGCAGCAAAACATGGGCTTCATGCAACTTTTATGCCTAAACCGATTTTCGGTATTAACGGTTCTGGCATGCACTGCAATGTTTCGCTGTTTAAAGACGGCAAAAATGCATTTTATGATGATAAGGCGGAATATCAACTTTCAAATATTGCAAAATATTCAATCGGCGGTATGCTTAAACATGTCAGAAGCATAACTGCAATATTAAACCCGACAGTTAACAGCTATAAGCGTCTGGTTCCGGGGTATGAAGCTCCTGTTTACCTTGCCTGGTCATTGGCAAACAGAAGCGCACTTTTAAGAGTTCCGGCAAAACGCGGTAATGCAACAAGGGTTGAGCTACGCTCACCGGACCCTGCATGTAATCCTTATTTGGCTTTCGCGGCAATTCTCGAGGCTTGCCTTGACGGGGTTAGAAATAAGATTGATCCTCCGGCTCCTGTTGAAAGCAATATTTATAAACTCACAACAAAAGAACGCAAAAAACAAAGAATTGATGCGCTTCCGGGAAGCTTGGCAGAGGCTCTTGAACAAATGGACAAATCTCTTGTTGCAAGAGCTGCCCTTGGTGAACACGCTTTTAATGAGTTTATGTCTGCAAAGAGAAAAGAATGGGATTCTTTCAGAACTTATGTTTCCCAGTGGGAAATTGACAGGTATCTTGAAAGATATTAATAAATTAAAGGAGGCATTAAGAGCCTCCTTTTTTATATTTTGAACGGATAGTCATCTTTAAATTCCCAGTTATCGTATTGAAGCACTACAGAACAGTATGCTGGTTCACTTTTACATTTTGCCAGCGCCTGTTCTCTTGTTGGAATTCTCATTGGAAAGTACGTACAAAAATGTTTATTTCCGCCGCAAGCTTCCTTCGACGTCGGTTCTTTGCACAGTACAAATGTAAATTGATCATAGCCTGATTTGTTAGGTTGTTTATTTCCATTTACATCTATTCTCATATCAATACATGAACCATTATGCCAGTACATAACAGTTCCGTCAGCCATTGTAATTTTTAGTTCATAATTTATATCTTTATCTTCTTCTGAATTAGTTTTTTTCTTAACTGACAGATACTTTATATATGGTTTTATGTATGAATTGAAGAACTTTTCACTAGCTTTCGCATTTTCAATCTGATCGGATGTTCCTTCTTCATCCTTTATTTCATCGGTTTTTTCCCAGTAAATGCTTTCACTGTTGTCAACTTCTGAGCGCATAATAGCCTGCTGCATCGTGCTGTAGAATTTTTTTATACGCGAGGAGTATTCTTTTCTTCTTGAATTTGCAGTAATTGCAGGCAGCGTCATAGCCGCAACAATACCAATGATACCAAGAGTAATTAAAACTTCCGCTAGCGTAAACGCGGAACGGGATAATCCCGAAGCGTGAAAAAGCCCGCCGGCACTATCTAAGCCCCCCCCCCTCTTTGAATTTGAAGCTATAATTGTATTTTGCATGTATATCCTCCTTTACTTAAATTTATTATAACATATTACAATATATTTTTAAAGTCTGCATAAATATTCAGTCAGTTCTTTCATTGAATAAATATTTTTTATAACAAAAAACTCTTTGCCGGTTTGTTCTTTTACATAAGTCAGTGTTTTCCCGTCAAGAAAATCTTCGCTGTATGGTCTAAGCATTACTGACGGAATAACGGTAAAATCTCCTTCTTTTCCATTGAGTGCTTCTATTAAGTCATCTGTAGTTATAAGTCCAGCTACGGTTATATCGCGTCCCCAGTAATTTGATTTAACAGGAACAACTTCCGCTGTAAGGTTTTTAATTCTGTTAAGTTTGCTGCAAATTTCATCAAGTGCTGCTTTTGCTGCATAAGATGTTGCAAATAAAATTTTTAACGGCTTATTTAATGATTTTGGAAGTTCAAGCTGTTTAAAGTCTTCGAGCAGCATACGTATGGCGCCTACTCCATCCTCAAGCTGTGCAAAATTTCCGTAATATTTTGCCGGCGGTATTGCTTTTTCTGCCAGTATGAAAAATTCGTCAGAACAGCATACTTTGTTATATTTTGAAGCTATTTCAATTGTCTGGAGCGCACAGTCTTTGTCAACCTGTTTCAAACTTTCTTTCCTGAATTGGGTTACTCCTACAGGAACAATTGCTACAGATAGCACAGTATTTTTTAGTTCGGCTAAATCCGAAAGTGTCCGTTCCAGCTCAGCCCCGTCGTTTAAACCCGGACATAGAACAATTTGTGCGTGAAACGGTATTTTATTTTTTCTAAACCATTTTAAATTTTCCAGAGCTTTGCCTGCATTAGGGTTTCTTAGCATTTTTACCCGCAAATCCGGATTTGTAGTATGAACAGAAACATAAAACGGACCGAGGTGCATTCTCTGTATGCGCTCTTTATCCTTTTCTGTAAGGTTTGTAAGAGTAATATAAGTTCCCTGAAGATATGAAAGCCTGTAGTCATCATCTTTCACATAGAGGGTTTCTCTCAAACCTTTCGGCTGCTGGTCTACAAAGCAGAATATACATTTATTCAAACAAGGCTTTACCCTGTCAAATACTGCGCTTTCAAACACTATGCCCAAATCTTCATCATAATCTTTTTCAAGTTCAATAACTTCAACTTCTCCGTTTTTCTTTTTTACCTCCACTGTAAGGAAATCACTTTTGCATAAAAAGTTGTAGTCAATCATATCAAGCATAGATGTTTCATCAATAGAAACAATTTCATCGCCTGGTTCAATTTCAAGTTCTTCGGCAATAGACCCTTCTATAACCTTGTTAACTATTGCGCTCATTATCTTTTTCAAATCCTTCTGTAATTGTTATCAGATTTTTATATTCACAAACTGTATTATCAAGAATAATTTTCTGGTAAAAATTCTTTTTTGTGTATTCATCATTTAAAATGCTTTCTGCCGCGGTTTTGAAGCTCATTGCGAGTGATTTTATTCCAAAGAAAAGCTCTTTACGTTCCTCCTTGTCCAAAATTTCAGCCATCGAAAGCTTTATTCTTGCATTTGCCGCAAATTGGAGCGGATTATCGCTG
Source organism: Brachyspira sp. CAG:484 (assembly GCA_000431315.1). Lineage (GTDB taxonomy): Bacteria > Cyanobacteriota > Vampirovibrionia > Gastranaerophilales > Gastranaerophilaceae > Scatousia. The sequence continues at coordinate 10,151 of HF989734.1, read as the reverse complement.
AGTTTTTCCAGTATTAACCGCTTTAATTCTTTTTCTCCGCTTTTTGTAATTGAATAATATACTGATAATTTACCGCCGTCAGACATCATTTTTCTTGTGGAAATAAAACCGTTAAATTCAAGTCTTCTTAACGCCGGCTTTAATGCCCCGAAACTCGGACGTGTAAATGGTGCAAATTCACTCTCTATACCTTTTTGTATGGCATACATTGTGAAATCGCGTTTTAAGACTATATATAAAATCAGCAATTCAATCATAAGTTTAGAGTAGCATAAATTTATTTAATATTCAAAAATCTTAAAAAACTCTTAATTGACCCCATAGTATCGTGTTTGTGGGGTATATTTGCTTTTGGATAATATTTTTCGTAATTCCTTATAATATTATCTGGCAGGCTTTCTCCGTTGCCGAGGGTTTGGAATATTAGTTCAAGATACTCATCCTGCTCTTCTTTATAAAGAATATCCCGTTTTCTTAAATCCTCATCAGCTTCATAGTGGATTAATGCGTGATAAGCTGCCTCTATACTTTTGTCATCAGTATCAAACGGAAACATTGTAACTGCTTCCCGCACACTTATAACTCCTACCAGAACTTTTCTGATTAGTTCTGAAACAAGCATTCTGTTTTCAACTTCTAAATCCATTATTTTACTTTACTAAATCAAATTCGGATTCTATAAACCTAATCATTTGTGCGTAATCTTTATTAAAGAATTGACCAGCTACTTCATTTACAGCTTCCATAGCCATCTCTCTTTTATTCATTGTAGCTTTATAGAAGAATTTTTTACCAACCTTGTACCTTACAAGAATGCTTTTCCCTGTAAGTCTGTCCATAACTGTTTTTATAGTTGTGTATGCTCTATCTATGCCGTTTTCTGATAAATTATCAACAACATCTTGAATCGAAATATCTCTGTCTTCACAGTTTTCTGTAAGGCTCCAAATTGAATTTAAAATGTCAATTTCTAATTTACCACACGCCATATTTTCCTCTACTTTCTTTACTAATGAATTACTAACATTGTAACATATAAACTGTTTATTTCAAGCCCTTGTGTAATCATTATTTACAAATATTACTCAAGTTCCATGTCGAGAATATCAGGGGTTTTCTGAAAATTCTTTTTCTTTGTTCTTATTTTATCATTTTTCTTTTTGGTTTTTATTGAAACCTTTCTATATGCGTTATCCAGCGAGATTTTTGACAGCGGCTTTTTATTTCTTCTGTCATAAAATGTTAACCAGAAACGCCGGTTTATATTATCTACTGCAAATGATATTCTGCCTGCAATTTTATCTCCAGGCTTTATCTGTTTGAACATAATCTTTGTATCGCCAAAGATTGATGGTCTGAATACAGAATTATAATCATTAACAAGCGCCATGTCAAGTCCTGAGAAGGTTTTATCTGACATGTTTGAAATCATTATTGTTAAGGTGATTGTGTTAACTTCTCCGAAAGGATCTTCTTCATGTTTTATATCACTGATGTGTATATCCAGCCCCGGATAAAAAAGCTCATGCTGCAGCAGTGCAGTTTCTTTATAGACCGGAAGCGGCACTTTGGTGTTGATTTTCACTTTTATTTCATCGCCCGGTGCAATTAAAACATCGTGTCCTTTGCGCATTAAAGCCATGCCAAGACCTATTGCCCCGCCAACAGCAGCGCCTCCGGCGAGTGTGTACCCTTGTGAAGCTATTGCAGCCTCAAGACCAAGCCAGTTTAAAGCAACAAATCCGCCTGCTACACCTCCAAGAACAGTATAACCTAAATCCTGGGCTACAATTTTGCCTGTTTGTGCCACAGGGTTAAGTTTTGTAGACATTTTCCCTTCTATAGGAATTTCTCTTCCGTCAGGTGTTATTAAGTAATCAAAGTCCAGAGAAATTTCTGCAGGTCTGCCAAGCCTTTTGGCACCTTCTGTACTTGAAATTTTCCCATGTGCAATTGTTCCCCGCGGAATTAGCACGCCTGATTCGCCTGATACATCATTGACTACCTCGGCAAAAAACTCATCGCCTTCCATGTTAATATTTGAATCCAGTACCTGAGAAACTGTCATATGAATTACATCAGGGCGTTCCATGTGTTCAACCTGACCGGTAAAAAGCTCACTTTCAAGCTGTCTTAACTGGTCTGATTTTTCTGCATGACCTTCGAATACAGGTGCAGCAAAGGCTGATGTATTAAATCCTAAAAAAGATATTAACAAAAATAAAGCCGTAATCTTCTTCATAATTGTATTATACATCATATATATAACATTGCTACTTTTTAATAAAATTTTTTACCAATAACATCCGCCTTCTACTTTTTCAGCTCCCAGAGGTTTTTCCTCTTCTGAAGGTCTTACCCAGTACTCATTGTAAAAGCCGTAGTCATCCCACCTTTTTCCTTTAATACCGAATAAAAGCTGTGTGTCGCCTCCCATATGTACGGCCTTTTTGCCAAGCGACTTACAGTAATCGGCAAGGAAAAGACCATAGGCACCAGCTCCGATGAGTGCAATATCAAAATCTATGGTTTTTATTTGTTTTTTCATGTCCTTTAGTGCATCAAACCAGCTCTCATAATTATATGCAATTTTATTTTCGCCTATAGACTGGACCGGTTTCATTGTAATGAGTTCAAATTCAGGCAGAATATCTTTATTTTTGTGAAGTAATTCTCGTTTTTCATATTGTTTTTTTATTGTATCTGCATAAGGATATATGACTAAAACTTTTTTACCTTTTAAATTCCTTGTCCATGGTTTTGCTGAAGTCAAGGGATTAATATTACAAAGATGTATAAGTTTTGAATGCTGCGGAAGATAATCCTGGCAGATAATGTCTTCAAATTTTCTATGCCAGCAGGCAAGTACATCAATTCTGTATGTTAAATCTATTAATTCACAGGCAAATCTTGTTAATGCTTTATTGGTAACAGGGAAAAATCCGGCATTATTTGACATAGAGTAGCGCTGGTGTTCGCTGAAAATATCAATTTTGCTGTTTCTTTTATTTCTCTTAAATTCTCGTACTGTTGTATATTCAACTGTACTAAAACGGGCAATAAAGCTTGGGGTATCTTTTTCGAATTCTTCTTCAAGGATTTCATCACCTTCAATTCCGGTATAAATATATTTATCTCCGTAATTTAAAAGAAGCCCCCCCCCCTCCTGGTAAAAGCCTTGTTAAATCTGGCATTTTAGGTAATTTCATCTCTAACTCCTTCTTATTTTTATAATTATTATATTATAATCTAAAGATTTTGTAGTATTATAATATAAAATGTTACAAAAGAAGGAGTTTTAGAATGCAGAAACGCTGGTATGATGTTGAACCTGTTTTAAGCAGAGCTATTGCAATGCTGGAAGAGGCGGATGAAGATTTGCAAGTCGTATGTGCAGAGTATGTAATTGATAAATTAAAAGACATAGATTTTGAAATGTCTTTAGATGAGCAATACAATTATATCCTGAGAAGATGGTATGATAAAAATATCAAAGTTTCTCATGCTATGGAATATTTGAAGCATGCTCCTGATGAGCTTAGAACTGAACTTGCACTTGATATAATCGAGCATATTGAAAAAAATACTGAAAAATAAATTTTATTTTAATTACCAGTAAGCGAAAGTTCCTTCTTCAAATTTTTCAAGCCCGTCGGGAGTTTCTTCTTTTGATACTCTTGTCCAGTGTTCGTTATATAAAGTATTTTCAAAATATTTATCCCATCTTCGACCCTTAATACCGAATAAAAGCTGGGTTGCTCCGCCCATGTGTACAGCTTGTTTTCCCAAAGCTTTACAGTGAGCACCGAGAAACATACCGTATGCTCCTGCACCTATTAATGCTATATCGAAATCAATCCCCGAAATTTGTGACTTCATATCTTCCAAGGCTTCAAACCAGGTTTTATATTTGAGGTCATATTTACTGTCGCCTATGCCTTGCACCGGTTTAAATGTAATAAGTTCAAACTCAGGCAATGCTTCTTTCTTACTATGAAGCAGCTCACGTTTTGCATATTGCTGACGGATTGAATTTTCAAAAGGGTGTATAACAAGAACCTTTTTACCCTTTAAATGTTTTGTCCAGGAGTTTTCCCATACCATAGGCCATGAAAGATGATCTATGTGAACCAGTTTAGCGTCTTCTTTTAAATATCTTTTGCACATTTCTTCTTCAAAGCGTTCAACTCTCACGCCGAGAATATCCACCTGCTTTGTAACTTCAATCTGCTCGCACGCAAATTTTACCATATTATAATCGTCTGCCGGAAAGAAACCTGGAGTTGTTTCCATATAGTCTTTCTGATAAGGATCAAAAATCTGTTTTTCATGTCCATGCCTTAAAAACTGGCGCACAGTTTCAAGCTCAACTGTACCAAAACGGCTTATGAGTACCGGTTTGTTACTCAAAAGACACTTTGAAATTATATCTTCAGCATCTTCTTTTGTATAAATAAACTTTTCCCCGAATGCCAGTTTGGGATTGCTGACATCTATTTGTTTTTTACCCCTGATAAAATCTATTGTTTTCTGAATAAATTTAAGTTTCATATATTTAATTATCTGTCAATATTTATTATATTGCAATAACACTGATAAGATTTGTACATATTTTTAGTTTTTCTTAACATTTAGACAAAACTTATAAAATATAGTTTAATTTAAGTGTATTGTAAACTCAAGGATAATGTGTATGGCAGATGAAATAAACCGTAAAGTTACAAATATATTCTCAAGACATAATAAGGACTTACCTCCGGCAACAAAAGAAAAGGTAAAGTTTTATGCCGGATTTAATTATGTTAGAATAGATAAGGATGCAAACGGTAATAAATTTAACGCTGAACATCTGCTTAAATATGCTCAGGGTTGTCATTATATAGTCAGAGTTATGAGAGAATATAAAGGAGACACTGTTCTTTATAACTATGATGTTCCTAATAATGACCTGTTTAAATTTATAAAATCTTTTGAAGAGAATACACTGGATGGGAAAATTATTGAGATAGAAAAATATTTTCCGGACGAACCTGCATAAAGAAAGTTGGAATATGAATTGTTTTTTTGAAAAATACCACGACGCCTTATTTAAATGTACAAAACCATACCAATACGTCGGTGGTGAATTTTTATCATTTAATAAAGATTTTAACAGTGCAAAAGTGAGATTTGCATTTGCATTTCCGGATAAATACGAGATTGGTATCAGTAATCTTGGCGTGCGCGTTCTATATGATCTGGTAAACAGGCATGAAGATTATATGGCGGACAGAGTTTATGCGCCAGAACCTGATTTCAGCCCCGAACCTCTTTATGCTCTGGAAAGTAAAAGAGCTATAAATGAATTTGATGCAGTCGGCTTTTCTCTGCAATATGAAATGGCATATCCGACTGTTCTTAAAATGCTTGAAATGTCAGGTATTCCTTACCGGAACGAAGATAGAACAGACAATGATCCTATTATTATTGCAGGCGGACCTTGTGCGTTTAATCCTTTGCCTGTGTCTGATTTCATTGACGTATTTATGATTGGTGACGGCGAAGATAGTATTTTAGAGGTTTGTGAAATTCTGGAAAAAACAAAAGCTTTGCCGCGCAGTGAAAGAATAAAAGCACTTTGTGCGGGTGAAAATTCAGGACGCTGGTCAAAACTTACAGGCGGTAAAGTTAAAAAACGTATTGCGCAGCTGGATTATGAACATGCTTTGAAATCCTATCCCATACCGTTTTCATCATCGGTGCATGACAGGGCAATTATTGAAATAAGACGCGGATGCGGAAGAATGTGCCGTTTTTGCCAGCCAGGACATGTTACGCTTCCAATACGCGAACGCTCTGCGGAAGATATTATTAAAATAGCTAAAGAGCTTGTACAAAATACAGGTTATGATGAATATTCACTGCTTTCGCTTTCTTCTAATGATTATGCAAATATCAATGAAGTAATAAAAGAGCTTGCAGTTGACTTTAATAAGAAAAAAGTATCAGTATCACTTCCAAGCCAGCGTATTGACGGGTTTAACCTTGAGCTTGCAAATCTTGTCCAGAGTGTAAGAAAATCCACAATGACCCTTGCGCCGGAGGCAGGAAGCCAGAGGCTGCGCGATGTAATAAAAAAGAATATTACAGAGAAAATGATTATTGATGCTGTTACTACACTTTATGAAAACGGCTGGTCAAGAATAAAATTTTACTTTATCTGCGGGCTTCCTACAGAAACTTTGCAGGATATGGATGAAATGGCTAATCTGTTGAAAAGCATCAGATACCGCTGCAAGCTGATTAAGAAAGAAAAAGGACTTAAACATGGAATGGATATTACCTGTACACTTTCTATTTTTGTTCCAAAACCTTTCACTCCTTTCCAGTGGTGCGGTCAGATGAATCTTGATAAAGTTACGGAACATATTCACTATTTGAAAGATGCACTTAAAAATACTAAAGGTGTAAAGATTAACTACCATGAAAAATTTGTATCTCAAATAGAAGCGGCTCTTACCCGCGGGGATGATAGTCTTTGCAGTTATATTGAAGCCTTATATAAAAAAGGCTGTTATCTTGATGCCTGGGGTGAATATTTTGATAAAAATGTATGGTATGAAACAGCAGAAGAACTCGGAATTTCTCTTGCAGGGCTTGCCGAACATGAATACCGCCTTGAAGAAGAGCTTGCCTGGGATTTTATAGATATAGGTGTTGATAAAGATTGGTTCAAAAAAGAATATAATGCAGCTATGGCTGTTAATTCCGAAAGTCCGCACATTGTACCGACCTGTCAGCAGGGATGTGTAAACTGCGGGGTATGCCCGGGTCTTTCAACGCATAAAGTTATGGCAAAACCTTTTACAGCAAGCTCTGAAGCCCAGCAGATTATTAAAGAAGAACCGGTTGATCCAAAAACCTGCAAACATTATGACAGGGAGATTTATAAATACAGAATTAAAATTACAAAATCCGGGATTTTAAGATATTTTTCACATCTTGACTGGCAGAATACATTTTTTAAAGCTGTTTCCAGAACAGGTTTAGATGTCGTGTTTTCACAGGGGTTTAACCCCACAATGAAAATTTCAATGGGCATAGCTCTGCCTCTTTTTGTGGAAAGTGAATGCGAACTTGTTGATATTGAACTTTTTGAAGATATTCCGGCAGAAAATCTCAAACTAAAGTTAGAGAAAGTTCTGCCGCCGGAAGCTGAAATAATAAGTATTGTTAAAATTAATAAATCAGCCCCTGCAATTGATGTGACTGCACAATGGGCGGAATATAAGATTTCTGTATTTAATGAAGATATTTACGATTTTGAAACATTGAAGTATAATACAGACAGAGTTTTATCTTCCGAAGAAATTTTTATCGAGAAGAAAAACAAAAAAGGTTTACTTAAAAAAATAAACATTAAATCTTCTATTCAATCGTACAGATATGAGGATAACAGTTTATTCATAGTGTTAAAAACCGGTCAGAACCAGACCGCGCCTAATCAGCAAGGCGAAATTGAAGCACAAAATGTTCCGGCAGCCTTAAGAGCAGATGTGTTAATGAATATTATAGCACCGGATACTGCATTCAATATTAAAAGAGTAAGGTTCTTTGACGAAAATTTACAAGAATTATAAGAGGATTTTTAGATGGCGAACGAGAAAAACAAAAATTTTAAAGAGCAGCAGAACAATGCAAAAAGAATTATTATCGCTGAACGTGATAATATCGCAGCAGTTCTGGAAGGAAACAAAGTTACAGATTTCTTTATTCACCGCGGAGAAGTTTTACTTGGAGATGTCTATCTTGCAACCGTAGACAATATTTTGCCTAGTATTGATGCCGCATTTGTTAACGTAGGTACAGATAAAATGGGATTTCTCCATGCTCAGGATGTTATGGGTAAAGGTTCTTTGAAGGAAAAGTTATCTCCTAAACAGAAACTTGTTGTTCAGGTTGTAAAAGAACCTACCGGTCATAAAGGTCCGCGTGTTACTACTGAAATAAGCCTTCCGGGAAGGTTTCTCGTTCTTATGCCGAATGAACCGGGGGTAAGTATTAGCAAAAAAATTGAAAGCTCAAAAGAAAGAGCAAGATTAAAAGCTATTATGAACCTTATTAAACCTGTCGGGGTCGGTGTCATTATCAGAACAGAAGCCGAAGGACAGTCTGAAGCTGATATTCAGGAGGATTTAGAAATTCTTCTTGAAAAATGGAATAATATTATTACATCTGCCGAAACCTTAACTCCTCCAAATTTAATTTACAGGGATCAGGATTTGCTCTATAGAGTTATTAGAGAAGCCTGTACAGAGGATGTTAAAGAAATTGTTGTTGATACTGCTTTTGCTATGAGCAGAGTTCAGAATATTTTGCAAAACTGGCACATAAACAAAAATATTAATGTAACACTGTACAAAGGTACAGAACCGCTCCTTGTAGCTTATGATATTCATAAAGAAATTAAAGCTGCCTTGAATGTTAAAGTTAATATGCCATCCGGCGGTTATTTGTTTATACAGACAACAGAAGCGCTTACAGTAATAGATGTCAACAGCGGTAAATTTACAAGTTCATCCACCCAGGATGAAACAATCCTGAAAACTAATATAGAAGCTGTTCATGAGATTGCACGCCAGTTAAGATTGAGAAATATCGGCGGTATGATTATTATAGACTTTATTGATATGCTTTCACGTGCCGACAAGCTTGCAATTATGGAAGAATTAGAAATGGCGCTTGAGCCGGATAAAGCAAAGCCTCAGGTTGGTCAGCTTTCAGATTTGGGTCTTGTCGAGCTTACCCGCCACCGTCAGGGACAGTCTTTATCTGAAATATTTACCAAAAAATGTCCTCACTGCCAGGGCAGCGGCTACTTTATGAATGAGTTGAACTTTGCAACTCCTACTGCAGAGGGTGAATACAGAGCGAAAGCTGCTAAATTAAAACTTCCTGTTGCTAATTTCAAGAAAAACAATAAAAATAATCAGCAGAATATCAAACCTCAGTCTGAGGAAACTCCTGTAGAACAAATTCAGCAGCCAGCAGTTGAAATTGAGGTTGAAAACCCTTCACAGGTTGCAGCTCAGGAAGAAGAGAAAAGAGAAAATAAAAAACGCACCAGACGTTCTAAATTTGATAAGAAAAAAGGTGCAGAGGCTGTAGAAACTCCGCTGGCAGTTACAGAAGAAATTCATACTGCCGAAACGGTTTTAAAACCAAATGAAGAGATTAAACCAGTCATCTCTGAGGAGCTGATAGATGCAAAGTCAATACAGTCAGAGGCAGAAAATACTGAAAAGGCTGAACAGCCTCAGCCTGATGCCGAGCATCCTGAAGAAAAGAAATCTCCAGCTCTGGAGCAACAACCTGAATCTGTTACAGCGCCGGTTTCCGATGCAGAAACCTCTGTTCAAGAAGAAGTTAAAGAAGAAAAGCCAAAGCGTACCCGCAGACCGAACAGAGGCACATCAAAACGTACAAGGGCTAAGAAGGCTGTAAGTGAGGAAAAAGTTGAAGAATAAAAAACTGATTTTAATAGGAATATTAATTTTAGTTGGAATTATAATTTTATCGGCAAATGCAGGATTTTGTGCTGACGCAGTAGCGCAGCATACACCTGCATTACCTGCCGGTACTCCTGTAAAGAATGATGTCTTACATAACGCTATTATAAAGTTTACTATTACAATGGCCGGAGTTTTATTGTCAAGTGTTTTAATATGGGCGGGACTTTCTATCTACAACAAATTTTTTGTTAAAACTACAACAAGGAATGTTTCTCCTGATGATGATATATTAAGAACACCTAAGACGATAGAAGATGCCGTTGCATTTTTTATTAAAAAGAATAAATTAAATTAGGAGTTTTACATGAAAAAATTGAAAGCAGAAGGCGCTATTGGCTTATTGTTAGGTTTGCTTATTATATCAATAATTTTTATAATGATGATGCCTACTCTTCGTAATATTTCCGGAGGAGCCGGTATAAATGGTTCTTCTATTAAACAAGAAAATGTTGAACAGCAGGTTGATAAGGCAGTCGAGGACATACAGAGAATGCGCCAGCAAACTATAGATTATAATCAACAAAACAGTAATATTGATTATTGATTGAAAAATTCCGGATAGTAGTTTATAATAAAAAAGCAGATGAAACCATGCTAGAA
>HF989733.1:65181-104862 GCA_000431315.1 Brachyspira sp. CAG:484 | reverse complement strand
TTTTCCTCTGCTTTTTTATTATAATCTATTTTTTGAAATTTTCAAGAGAAGTGTTATTTGATTTCCCATTTTCTCTGCATTTGTGAAAGCTTTCCGGTTCTTGTAAGAAAATTGATTACATAATTTGTTTTTGCCTTAAGTCTGTCAGATTCTTCTCCTCTGCGGAATGCCACAGCATACGGTTCTTTTGAGTATCTTTTCGGCAGAATTTTTACAGAATCATCATCCATTGTAAGACCATACAAAACTGTATCATCAGCAATCATTGCATCAGCTTTGCCGGCTTTTAAAGCATTAAATCCATCAATATATGTCTTATACCCTATTATAGTTGCATCCGGAACATTCATACGCACACTCATTTCACCGGTTGAACCATAGATTATTATAACCTGCCTTCCATTTAATTGTCTTAATGAAGTTATATCACTTTTGGCGGGAACAACAATTGCCTGACCTGCCACGTAGTATGGAACTGAAAAATCCGCAACTAGCTGTCTTTGATCAGTCACAGACATTGTAGCAATTAACATATCTACCTTTTTTGTGTTAAGCATTGAAATTCTGTTAGAAGCAGTTACAGGCACAAATTCAACAGCTTCCTCAGTTGAAAAAATCTCTTTTGCAATCTTTTTGCCCAAATCAACATCATATCCCTGCAGTTTGCCTGTTATATCTTTATACCCGAAAGGCTTAGCATCACTCCTAACTCCGACAATCAGTTTTCCCCGGTCGGTAATTACATCTAAATCATCCTGAGAATTGTCTTTTGTACAGGCACAGGTAAATAATGTCACAAGTAAAAGTGTACAAATTAATTTCTTAAACATGCAGCTCCTTATTCCTCGCTTAATAAAGACATGATACTTAAATGCCCCGGCAAAGTCAATTCCCGCAAAAAAGAAAGACTGCTTCAAAAACCAAATAGCCTGACAGGATAACCGCTTACGGTAATGTTTATCAAATTAATTGAAGTACATAATCAAATATAAGTTTGTTTTTTAAACTTTTTTCAGGTTTTTCACAGCAAAAACCTATAAACACAAGGAGGTAAAAATGACAATTAAAAAACTTACTGTGGCAGCTGCAATTGCCGTTGGAATAGCAACGTGTTCCTTGAATTCAGCAATGGCAGCTTGCCCGTGTGCACAACCGGCAACTCCGGCACCATGTGCTGAACCGTTACCTGTTGTAACAGGACCGGCTTGTCCATGTGATCCGGCACCAAAATGCGACAAATGCAACAAAGCATTTGACGAATGTGACTGCAAAAAGGCAGATCCTTGCAAGGATCCTTGCAAAGACGAAGATCCATGCCCGCCTAAAAAAAGCGACTGTGGATGCCCGGATGAAATTTCCTGCGACAAACCGGCAGAACCGGCTTGTGCAGTATGCCCTGGTACAGGCAAACCTGACAGAAAAGATATGAAACAGGTTTACGGTTACCCAAATGCAGTTTACGGTACTAACAACTATGTAGGTGAACCTGCAAATTCTATCTTCCAGACAGAAACTGCTCTTAACGGTACACCACAAATTATGTCTTCTAACGTAAACGGTGTAGCAGTATCTTCAGAAGGTATGGTTACCGGCGCAGCAAGCCAGCTTCCATGTCTGAACGAAGCTCCTACAAGACACAACGGTATCCCTATCGACAGAAATGAAAGAATTATGGATGGTAACAACTGTCCTGTTGATATACAAACTGAAAATTCTATAGATGCTATTAAAAAATCTTTCGTTCCTTACGAAATTAAAGAAGGCGGCTGTCCCTTAGGCGGCGCAGCACCTGCATCTAATACCTGTATGTTCCCTGATGTTCCAAACGGCTACTGGGCTGCCTGCGACATCGATAAATTAGCTATTAATGATGTTGTTGTAGGTTATCCTGATGGTCAGTTCAAACCAAACAGAGATATTACACGTGCAGAATTTGCAACTATGTTAGTTAAAGGTTTCAATCTTGACGATTGCGGCATGCCGACACAAAACATCTTCAAAGATGTACCTTCATGCAACTGGGCTAATGCAGCTATTGCAAAAGCAGTTGACGAAGATTTGTTAGCAGGCTATCCGAACGGAAAATTTGAACCTGAACACAAAGTAACACGTGCCGAAGCATTAACATCAATTGCAAAAGGTATGACTTGCGACATTGATGCTTGCAAAGCTGATGAAATCTTAAGCAAATATGCTGACGGTAACACAGTTCCAAGCTGGGCAAGAATTCCAATTGCAAAATCACTTGAAAACGGTGCATTAAAAGATTCACCAAATCCAAACATGATTATGCCTAACAGAGAAGCATCCCGTGCTGATGTAGCATCAATGCTGCAAACAGTTCGTGTAGCACTCGGTTACGATACAAACCCGAAAACAGCAAACAATATTTGCCCTGCATGTCCTGTAAGCAAAAATGCGTTTGTTGAAAACGAAGAAATCGTTAAAATCCCTACATTGAAAGTTGCTATGATTGACCAATTGACAGCAAAATCATCTCACGTAGGTCAATACTTCAGAGCTAACACTCTTGAAGATATTACAATCAACGGCGTAACATACCCTTGCGGTTCAACCGTAACAGGTCAGGTTGTTGAAGTAATAAGACCTTCAGGATGTAACAAAGGTGCTTTAAAATTAGCATTCACAGACATCAAAAACGGCGACTGCAAAACTAAATTACCTAAACAAATCTTACAGGCACAAGTTAACAAATCAAAACAGGTTAACCCTGTAGCCAGATTGGTTGAAATGCCGTTCACTCTTGCAGGTTCATTGGTCGGCGTAGTCGGCAGAACAGCAGGCGGTATCATTTCTAACGTAGGTAACGCTGCAGAAAACGTTTCTAACGATGCAGGTTATATGTTAGGACACGTATTCCAGGGTAAATTCGGTGCTGCTGCGCGTAACCTTGGTGATGGTCTGTGGGAAACTGTTAAGGCTCCGGTTGACGTTACAAGAACAGCATTATCAGGTACTATGGGCTTATTCCAGACTACCGGCGACGAATTTGCTTACCTTGTTGACCCTAAAGGATACAAAATATCCGCAGTTAACCCGAGAGAACACGTTACTATTGCTTTTGGCTGCAGTGGAGAATAGCGGGTTTTCGCCAGAGGGCGAAGTAAACAGGTTGACCTGCGGTCAAGCAGGACAAGCAGATTTACGAAGACCCATTTAACGGCGAAATCCGAAAATCCACGCCAAACGTAAAGTTAATTGATTCGTTAGCCGAAGAAAACCGCCATATGCTGGCGGTTTTCTCTTTTATTTTTTAAGTTTTTAAATATTAGTTATTTTTGTTCTTTTTCAGCTTCATCAAGTTCAAGAATTCTGCCTCTTGCTGCGTCTTCACTATCGAAGGAAGGTTCATTCGGAACTTTTTCACCTGTTTCTTTGTAGATAATGTAGAACTTATCATCTTCTTTAACAACTTCTTTTGTGTGTGCTAGTTTTAAGCCGTTGTCTGCAATTGTTCCAGGAGTTACTTCTGCTTCAGGATTTGCTGAGTATACTTTGCCGTTAACTTCTACATCAGGAAGAGTGAATTTATCACCTGCGTAGAGGTTTGTATTAGGCTGATATTCGCTTGCGTTGTATACAGCTTCTTTTATTGCATTGTATTCAGGAGTTCCAAATTTTACGCCGTACATTGCTGAAATAATTGCTGAAGGATAGTCACCTGCTTTAATTGTATAGCTTTTTGGCATTTCACCTTCTTCATAGCAAACATCATATTTGCTTTCCTGAGGTGTTGTGTCTGGTTTATCCGGAACAGGTGGTGTTGGAATTACAGGATTGTCATCTTTTTTATCATCACCGCTGCAGCATTTAATTAATCCTGCTGCAACTGCTACAGCTGCGGCTGCAAGTGCAAATTTACCTTTTTTACCTTTAAAGAAGTTTCCAATTTTGCTGAAGAACCCTGGTTTTTTAGCGCCGTCTTTTACTGCCTTTTTAGCACCGGCTTTGCCTTTTTCCGCAGCTTCTGCTGCACTGGCACCGGCTTGAGGTATTTTGCCTGATGTTGTAGGTTTTGAGCCGCCCTGAGGTCCGTATTTTTCATCAAGAAGTTTTGCATAATCATCTGCATAGCTGCCTGATACCGGATATTTCTTTTCCCCTATTCCTAAGTTTTTATCAATTTCATCTGCTGTTATAACAAATGGTTTGTTTATTTTCTTTGCGTTAGATAATGCTTTCTGGCGGTTAACATTAGCAGCTTCTTCGTTCTTTTTAATAATTTCAGCTGCGCGTTTGTCTGCTTCTGCCACGCCTGATTTTGGAGCTGTGTATTCTTTTCCTCTTTCATTTAAATATTTCTTCCAGGTTTTCGGCTCTGTTGTTTGTTTCTTTTGTGCCGGAGTTTCACTAGATGCAGCACCTGTTTTCTTGGCGGCAGCTTCTTCTGCTTCCAAATTTGCTTTTGCTTTTTTCAGATTTTCAAGGCTTTCGTCTGATACCATATTTTGAAGCTGATGTGCTTCTGAATGTGTAAGTGTAGACGGTGTTTTTACAGCTTTTTTCTTACCATCAGCTGCTGCTTTAACTTCTTTAGGAGCTTCTGTAACTTTTCCATATTTTTCATCCATCAATTTTGCATATTCTTCTGCATAATTTGGAGATACTGCATATTTATGCCCCAAACCTAACTGTTTGTCTATTTGTTGTGCGGATGTTGAGAATGGTTTATTAATTCTTTCTGCATTATATAAAGCTTCCTGACGAAGAGCCTTTGCAGCTTCTTCATTCTTTTTGATAATTTCAGCTGCGCGTCTGTCTGCTTCTACCACGCCTGATTTTGGAGCTGTATATTCCATGCCTCTTTCATTTAAATATTTCTTCCAGGTTTTCGGTTCTGTTGCTGCTTTACTCTTTGATGCAGCATTTTCTGTTCCGGCTGTCTGCTGGTTTAATTCTGCAATAGCCTCACCTGTAGCTTTTTTACCTGCATTTTTTGCTTTACCATTTTTACCAAAACGGGCTTTGAGCATTCTTGCCAAATCTTCATTTTTTAATGGGTTTGATTTTGTACCTTTTGCTTTTGGTTTTCCTTGTCCGATTTTTTCAAGGTAATGATTTCTGCGTGACTCAATTTGAGCCTCGGTAAGTGAGGTTCTAACTCCTGCCATAAATTTTTCTCCTTTTTGTTTCCTCGTATTCCTCAGATTTTTGACTTTCAAAAATCTTTAATTCCCCATACTTCTATAAACAAATTTGGAGTTAAAAAATTGCCAGTTCACCCCACCTATCCTATCCTATCCTATCCTATCCTATCTCAGAGTATAATTGAACTTTACGGCTATTTAAATTCAACTTTACATTTCTTTACAATATAATTATTTACCCATTATAAAATCACGCCAGTAGCTTTTATCAGGATCTTTTGGCGACATATCCTGCAAAGCATAGTATGAACATGCAGAATTTAAAAGAGGTTTTGTTGCTGCACGCGAGCAATAAGTTTCTCCTTCATAGAAAAACTGCTGGTTATCATTGAATCCCTCATCACCAGGCTGAATATTAGTTCTATGTTTCTGCCCCATTGGAATGACAAGATTGTCAGTTGTAAACTGGAATACAAATATATCACGCCCGAATGTATTAGGTCGTTGATAGCCGTTCACATCAACACAAATTATAGGTCCATTTACACCTGCCGGCGGTGTGTTATTAAAAAAGAAAAGTTTGCCGCTGACTTCAGAATCAAAACCGCCGTCATCACATAAAACAGAATCAGATTTTTTCCCGCCTAAAAGATACATAGGATAAGGCATTTTAGAAACATCATCCTGATATGTGTAATCGCTAACTTTACGACCCCCTTTATAGTATTTCATAAACTCAGAGGCATAAGCCGGAACATTACCTTTATCTGACGCCCATTCAGAAAAAGAAATACCGTTATCTACATAAAATCTCTGGCTAATCTGGTTTAATTCATTATAAGTAGTTTTCAGTCTTACTTCAAGTTCTTTATTCTGCGTACTTTGGATTAAAGACGGCATTGTCATAGCTGAAACTACACCGATTATGCCAAGAGTTATTAATACCTCAGCAAGAGTGAAACCTTTTTTCATATTACTTAAATCTCCGCATCATTTTAAGCGCCTTATTAACAGCATGTTTACCCATTTTACCTCCAGGGTTAAAGCCGTTCGCACCCATTTTCCCCATCATATTCTTAATATCGCTCATGCCTTTCATCATCATGCGCATTTGTTCAAATTGTTTTATAAACTGGTTTATTTCGGCAAGATCCATGCCGCAGCCTTTAGAAATACGTTTCTTCCGGCTTGTATTCATTAAATCCGGGTTTGCTCTCTCAGCTGGTGTCATGCTCTGGATAAAAACTTCCATCTTTTTAAACTGTTTATCGCTTTCATGAGCAAGTTTCTGTTTGTCATCTTTTCCGATTTTAATACCTGGGAGCATACCTAAAAGCTGGTCCACAGAACCAAACATCTTCATCTGTTTCTGCATTTTCATAAAATCATTGTATGAAAATTCATTTTTACGCATTTTCTCTTCGAGTTCCTGCGCCTGTTTTTCATCAAAAACTTCCTGCGCCCTCTCTACCAGAGAAACAATATCGCCCATTCCCAGAATTCTTGTTGCCATACGCTCAGGATAAAAATCTTCAAGCGCATTTAATTTTTCGCCGGTACCTGTAAGCTTAATAGGTTTGCCGGTACAGTATACAACACTTAATGCTGAGCCGCCCCGGGAATCCCCGTCCAGCTTTGTAAGTACAAGACCAGTCAGTCCCAGCTGTGCATCAAAGTTTTCGGCAACGTTAACGGCTTCCTGCCCTGTCATGGCATCTATTACAAGAAGTTTTTCCTGCGGGTTGAATATTCTGTCAATCAAAAGCAGTTCAGCCATCATATCAACATCAATCTGCAAACGACCTGCCGTATCTAGTATCAGAACATTATAACCTTTTTCATTCGCATAATTAATTGCACTTTGAACAATATTTTGAACATCTTTGGAATCCGGTATACTAAATACTTCAACACCTATATCGCTGCCCAGAGTTTGGAGCTGTGTAACAGCAGCAGGACGATAAACATCACAGGCAACAAGAAGAGGATTTTTGCCTTCTTTCTTGAGTTTAACAGCAAGCTTTGCAGAAGAAGTAGTTTTCCCTGACCCTTGCAGCCCAAGCATCATAATCAAAGAAGGCTTTTGTGACAAGTCCAGTGGTTTTACTTCTTTTCCAAGGAGTTCAACAAGTTCATCATGAACAATTTTAATTAACTGCTGGGAAGGGTCTACCCCTTGAATTATATTTTCGCCTTCAGCTTTATCTTTTATAGATGAAATAAAAGCTTTTACAACACGAAGATTTACATCAGCTTCCAAGAGTGCACGCCTGATTTCTCTAAGAGCTTCCTGCATATTTTCCGGTGTAAGCTCCTGCCCTCTTGCGCGGCTGATTATATCCTGTAACTTTTCGCTTAAATTATCAAACATTGTTCACCTTTAGTATAATTGTAGCAAAAATTACAGCTAAATACAAGAATTTGAATAATAAGAAACAAACTATTAGCCCACAAGCTGGATGAAATCATCAATATCATCGTCAGGGCTAATATCAATGTTATTATTATCAGCACCATCCACATCATCAATATCATCATCTTCTACAATTGTCGGGGTAATTGTCCTGAAAAAGTCTTCAGGATCTTCCTCATTAGGATTTTTCTTAGGTTTAATACCCAAAGCTTCCTTAATAAGCTGGTAAGGAAGTTGGATTAATAATTTTACAGTTTCTTTAGTACTTCCAGACCCGTTCCCGCCTGTTAGATCCTTAAATTCATCATCAGGAATAGGCGAAAGTTCATCACCGCCATAACCAAAACTTGGAGTTTTTGCTGTATTATTTCTATTATTTTTGTTGTTAAGAACATTAGGTTTGTAAGAGTTAATTGCACTGATTTTCATAATCGATCTTCCTTTTTTTGACATGAATTATAAACTGCTGAAACAGAAAATATGCTACCCGCGTAATAAAAACTTTACATTATTTTACATTATTTAAATTTACTTAAATCGTAAAAACGTATGATTTCAATTTAGATTTGGTTTGCTAATATAAAACCATACTCCTTAGAGACTAAGATACACATATCCCTAATCAACAGCTATGCACCTCAAAGTACATAGCTTTTTTTTGCTTATTATATGTTTTAAAAAATATGGAGAGAAAAATCACAATAGGAGCTGAAGCCAGATACTATTGACAAAAAAGTTTCAGCAAATAGAATAGAATTACATCTGATAAAAATCGTATGGAGGAGTGCCAGAGCGGTTTATCGGAGCGGTCTTGAAAACCGTCGTACGTGACGAGCGTACCGTGGGTTCGAATCCCACCTCCTCCTTATAAAAACGAGTAGACTTTAGTCTTACTCGTTTTTATTTTGAATGGTGCGGATGAGAATACGCTTTTCAGTGGGTTGCGCGAGCGAGCTGAGGCTGGAGCGCTTTTGTTTAAGCAATAAACGCTGAAATCAAAACGCTGAATTGCCGTTACACGCGAGTGAGCAAGACCGAATCCAACCTCCTCCATTTTAAAAAGCCCAAGCCACAAAGATTTCGGGCTTTTAATATATATACTGTGTACACTTTTCATTTCGAACTAAATCATCACTGTATGAACTAAGTTGTTTTAGTAAGGATAGGATTTCAGTGTTTGCAGTGTGAACGTATCTCATTGTTGTTTTCATATCGGAATGGTCTAAAATTTCCTTAATAACGGGCATGGGACATTTATTTGAGCCAAACGCGTTCCTATAGTATGTTTAAGGTCGTGAAAACGGAAGTTCTTAATATGTTTTTCTTTTACAGTCCGCCATGCATGTTTAATGTCTTTACACTTTTTGCCCGTTAAAGGGTTAGTTGATAAACACATACCATGTAAGCTTTTCAGGCGGCATCGCAAGAAGTAATTAATAAGGTATTGTTAATCGGCTTCAAAATATGCTTGTTTTGTATTAATAAATACTCATGTCACAGGTCGTCTGTGGATGGCAATAAATAAGAATTATATATTTAAAAAAAAGCATTTAAACATGATTATTACTTCTTAAATTGCATTTCATATAATGCTTTGTATTGTCCGTTTTCCAGCTGCACTAATTCCTCATGTTTTCCAAGTTCAACAAGTTCACCGTTATTAATAACAGCAATCTTATCAGCGTTTTTAATTGTAGATAACCTGTGAGCAATAACAAACACCGTTTTATCTTTCATCAAGTTATCTATTGCTTTTTGAACAACTGATTCAGATTTGTTATCAAGAGCTGAAGTAGCTTCATCTAAAATAACAATAGGGGCATCCTTCAAAAAGGCTCTTGCTATTGCTACACGCTGCTTTTGTCCGCCTGATAATAAAATTCCCCTCTCTCCAATTTGTGTATTCAAACCTTCTTTCAGTGTCGAAATGAATTCATCTAAGTATGCCATTTTTACAGCCTGGTTAATTTGTTCATCTGTTGCATTTTCATTACCGACCAAAATGTTATCTCGTATTGTACCGGAGAATAAGAAGTTATCCTGAAAAACTACTGCAATATTTTGACGAAGACTCTGAAGTGTATAATCTCTAATATCAATTCCATCAATCATAATTGAGCCGGACTTAATATCATAAAATCTTGAGATAAGATTTACAATTGTTGTTTTACCACCGCCGGAATTTCCAACTAAGGCAATTGTTTCTCCCTGATTTATTTGCAGGTTAATATTTTTAAGTACAGGTACATTCTTAATATATTCAAACCACACATCTTTAAAAGTTATATTCGTATGTTCTCTTTTCATTTCTATTGCATTTTCATCATCTCTTATTTCAGGAATGGAATCCAAAACCTCAAAAATCTTTTCTATTGAGAAAAACGAAAATTGAACAGCATTTAAATTATTTCCAAGATTTTTCACCGGAGTGTAAAGCAGAATTAATGCAGTAATAAAAGAAACAAAATTGCCGCTTGTAATCTGACCTGACATAATTAAGTGCGATCCATAACCGATAGCGGCGGCAATCCCAACTGATACTATAACGTGCATCATAGGTGAAAGCCACTGGGTTTTCTGAACCATTTTTATTCGCAAAGTAAAAATACTTTGTAAAATATTGAAGAATTTATTTGTTTCATTCTTTTGCAGGTTATATGAGGTTATGGTTTTATTACCATTAAATACTTCATTGTATTCAGTAATAATAGAAGCATCGGCAAAAACAGTCTTTTCCATAACTGATTTTATTCGTTTTTGTAATTTTGCAACAGGTACAAAGGCACATCCAAGAACAACAACTGCAATTAACGCAAGCTGCCAGGAATTATAAAAAAGTACAAATACCAGAGAAATTGATGAAAAAATTCTTTGCGTAAAAACACTCAGGTTATCCAACAAGCCGTTACAGGCTAAATCAGCCTGATTGTTAAATTTAAAGACAATATCGCCGGAATTTTGTTTATCAAAGAAAGATGTCGGCAGCGTCAAAAGTTTTTTAAACATATCGAACTTGAGCCCATTTGTAATTTTGCCGCCTACCCAGGTTGAAAGATATGAAGACATATACTTTAACCCGCCTTGAATAGAAGTAAACGCCACAATTCCAAGCGGAATATACCAAGGTGATGCAATAGATTTTTCTACCATAACCAAATCCATATACGGCTTCAAGGCTAAAGCAATGACTGCGTCCAGCGAACCTATCGGAATACAGATAAGCATTGAACATAATGCCCTGAACCATACCGGCTTAACATATGGCCACATACGGCTGTAGTTTTTGTAAAAACGATTTTGTTTTATATTTTTTATATTCTCAATAATATTCATATTAAACTTTTCCTATACGTAATAATTAAACATTTTTTCTTGAAATAACGATTTGCTTTTTTACCAGACTTTCAGTTTCTTTAATTAATTTTGTTATTTGTGGATTTTAATTTCCTTTCTTGTATCTCTAAATGAAAATTTAATACCAAAAATATTTATTCTTTTATGGCATTTATTATCATGATAAAAGTTCTCTCTTTTAATTAAATTACTTAAATTGCCAAGCAAGGCTTCTGTCATATAATTCACAATAAATATAAGTAAGAATTTATAATCTTTGTTAGGGTTTAACATTACAGCATCTGAAACTTTTCGAATCGCTATAACGGGATAAAAATTTTGTAACGGGAAGCGCTTTCTTGTTTTTACATCATTCATTATAGAATTGTATATTTTTTTATTATATAAAGTTTTAAAAATTGCTTTTGTATGAACGGTATTGTACTTTTTCAAAAAATATTTGTTCATATCTTCAGTTGTTATGCAGTTTTGATTTTCCATTTGTACCGCAGTGTTATAATTTATATTTTTATTAGAACAAGAAATTATTTCTTTTTTAGTTTCATGATATGGATATTTCATATTTAACATAGTTGCATAACTAAGTGTTTTATCATTTAAGAATCTATTTGAATCGAATTTGAAGTTTAGAATATCTTTTACATATCTTGTATAAATGATCGAAATTAATAAATTTTTATCCTGACATTCTGATGTGCTTAATTTTAATGTATTAAGGCTGATATCCAGTAATGGAAAGAAACAAAATGAATTTGTAAAATATTGGTCAACGGCAAATTTTCCAAAATGTTGTCTGCAATATGTATCTCTAAATAAATTAATAGTCAGATAACTTTCATCGAATTTTCTATTAAATCTGGAACTGTTATTTCTTATATAATTACAAGTATCTTTAATTATTTTTGCTACCGAATTATTTAATTTATATTCTAAATTATTCTCAAAATAATAATGTTGATTTTTTTTAATAAAATTTTCTTCATTCATATTCCAATAGTGTCGAACACATTCGCCTCCTTGACCGCCAAAAATAAAAAATGGCTCTTTATTTTTACTTTTTCTTAGGTAGAATTGTTTATGAAGAGACAATTTTAAATATTCACAAATATTTATAGTATCTTTCAATGAATAATTAAGCAATTCTGTTAAGCAATTTTGCTTATTATTTAGTTTAAAATGATAATATTCCGAAATTTCTTTTGCTATTTCGTAATCTTCTTTATGGGTATGTAATTTATCTTTAAACACATTTATACAGACTTCATCCATATTAATTCCTGATGCTAAAAATAGTAAAAAAGTTAACCGGCTGTCAAATCCGCCTGATAAATCCACTATTATATTATTGGTTTGCATTTTTAATTTTCTGATAATATTTGTCCATTTAAAAAACCATTCATCAAGTAAAGTAAAAAACTCAGGGCTGTCTACTTCTATTGAATTCTCTTTATAATCAATATATTCAACTTTAAATGTTTTACTATTTTTATCAATAATTAAATGGGCATTTCTTTCTAAAAGTTTTATTTCGTTAATCATGGTTTCTTTATAAGATAAAGAATAAATATCTTTTGATAAAAAAGCATTTGTATAATCTTCATTTATTGATATATTATACTTTCCTTTTAGATGCTCAATTAAATATAAAAAAGAATTACTAATGGCAAAATACTCATCTTGTTGGTATATATATATACCATAACACCCTAAATAATCTTGTTTTATATATATATTATCTCCATCATTTTTAATATAAATATAAGTACCATCCGGCGGAATATTATTTGTATCCAAACTGTTTACATCTGTTATTACAGAGGAATCTTTTATACAGTAGCCATACAATTTATCTTTTATTTTACCTAAATTATAGGAATCAATTATAAAAAATTCTTTGTCAACATCGAAAATATTTTGTTCAAATTTCTTTAAAGCCATAATTACCTTACCTATCCAATCTTTTCTATAATTTTATTTAAAATCGACTTCTCCTCGTTAAAATCATACTCATCCAAATTCTCATAGTTTAATTTTTCTATTTTTTTCATGGAATTTCTTTTTATACGGTTATCACCATTATATATACAAATTGCAGGTATACTTTTTGAAGAAATTAATATTTCATATAATCCGCTTCTCATACCTATTATATATTTTGCTTTTTGTGCCAGAATATATGCTTCTTCAATAGAAGTCCCAAAAGATGTTGTGTTATCTATTTTGTAATTTTTTGTAACCCTATTTATATATATGTCATATCCCAATTCACGTAGCTTTTTTGATAATTCATACCAAAAACTCTCTGGTATTTCTTTAACAGATGTTGACTCTGGTAAAAGATATATAAAATTATCTGTATTTAACCCTTGATTTTTAGCTTTATCTATCATCTTTTCTACAGAATTTGCATTAACATTCGGCAGAATTTTCATTGAACTTTGATTTAGCTTCAATTCTTTACATATTAACTCTAAATAATGATTGTCTTTAACTTCCGGAGTTCTCCAGAACCTTTCCGGCATTAAAACTCTATAGAATATTCCATCAATATTTCTAACAGCACCTATATATAATGAAGTATTTATTCTCAGGTTATTATTGGTTGGTACAACAATAATAGATTCTATCTTACTTTTGTCTGCAAAAAGTTTTAAAACCTCTTTTTGTGTATTACTTTGTACAACAAATGTAACTTTTTTAATGTTATCTCTCTCTAATAGCTGTTCAAGCATAGATGCTAACAAAAATGTTTCACCAAGATGTTCATTTAAAATATAAACAAATTTACAATTTTTATTAAGTCTATTTTTTATATATGTAAAATAATTTTTAATTTCAGGTTTAACTTTTTCCTGCTCTGAAATTTTTATTCCGCATATATATTTTGATACAGTATTATCTCGCAATTTATATTTTAAAATATCTAAACCTAATATACAATATTTTTCCTTCCAGATATTGTAAAAGTGTTTATATATTGGAATATTCAAAAATTTTAAAGTTTTATCAAATGGTCCAACTTGATGTTTTAGAAACTTCTCTCTATTATTAATAATTTTGACATAATTTTTATAATCATTATCATATATTAAAAAAGCGCTCATGTATTGGTAACAATTGAAATTTTTTAATATATTTTGTACATCCGGGTTATTTTTAAAATCTGTTTTAATTTTTTCACGAACATAGTCATAATAAAAAGTTTTACTCAAATCAAATTGACGGCAATAGCTATGCAAGTGATGAATTAAAGATGAAATAATTATAGCCTTAAATCCATTTTCTACTTTTTTAAAATTTGGATATTTTTTACAAACTTCATAAGAGTGCTCATATGCTTCAATAACAAAATTCAAATTTCTGCCTTTTGTTAATCTTGTGTTCCCGCTTCTAAAAGCCCTGTAATAGTAGAACATTTCATTCGTTAATGAAATATTATCAGCTGCTATAAAAGCTTCAAAAGCAAAACTTGCATCATTTGTGTTGGCTATTTCTTGGAATTTTATATTGTTTTTATCTAAAAAATCTTTTTTATAAATTTTATTGTATGGATAAACCATAAAGAACCAAATATCATCTCCAATATCATCAATGGTAAAAACTTTATTATCATAGAATGGATTTATATATGCTTTATATGACGGTCTTGCATAGTTTATTTGATGTTCATTTATTATATAAACGCCGCATATAAGCATATCTGATTGATCATGCTCTATTTTTTTATATAAAGATTCAATCATTGTAACATCATAGTAATCATCCGGATCCAGAAACATCACATATTTACCTTGTGCAATTTTCAAACCCGCATTTCTTGCTCCGCCGGCAAAAGAATGCTTATTCATAACAAGTTTCACTCTGTTATCTGTAGAAATAAAATTATTAATAATTTCAACTGAATTATCAGAAGAGCCGTCATCAACACAGATTATTTCGACTTCTTTCATGGTTTGGTTCACCAAACAAGATAATGATTGGTATAAATATTCTGAAACATTATATACAGGTAATATAATTGAAACTTTTATCATTTTTCCTATTTCCTAGTTATTGAGTATTCCTTAATTTGTTTTGTATATACATTCGGCAATCGTTTTAAACTAAACCCATTCAAAACCTGCTCAACAAAAAGCGGTTTTAATAAACCCCTATCTTTAAAATCCGTATATATACATGTTATAGGCACATTTTCAACTGTTGTTAATACCTCTATAAAACCGCTGCGTAAACCTATTATTTGTTTGCTCAATGAAGCAATATAATAAGCCTCGTCAAAAGTTAAAAAGCAAGTTTTGCCTATACCGTAATCAGGGTTTAAAAACATAGTATTAATAAATATGTCGTACCCTTGTGCGTAAAATTCTTCAGTTAAATTAACCCAGTAATCTTTTGCAGGATTTTCATTAGACTGGGATTCCGGACAAAGGAATACAAAATTATCTAAATTTAATCCGATTCTGTTTATTTTCATTAATGCAGATTGCTTGACTTTTTCTGAAATAATTGGACGATTTGCTTCTTTTTTATATTCAAGTCCTATAGTTTTACAAATAGCCTCACAATAATGAACGTCTTTGCCTTTTCTCAAATTCTTTTCTAACTTTATAAAATGCTTGAAAGGCAGAACATTATAAAAAATTTTATCTCTATACTCCTCTTTATACACATCATCATAACTTCTTAAATTTATAACAGAGGGCAAATAAACACATTCAATATTCGGATGCATCATCCTGCATAAATCAATATGGTATTTTCTTGTTGCGATAAATATAGAGTTAGCAGGAGGGTTTATATATGATAAAAATATGTATGTTTCTCCGCTGCAATTAAAATTTATAAAAATATGTTTATATTCATTTCCGATTTCTTTTAGTACGGTTTTATAAAGCATTTTTCGGGACGATTTTCTAAAAAATAAAAGACTGAATAAATAAAATTTTTCAAATCCTTGTTTTACTTTTTTCTTCCAAAATGGGAGTCCTAAAATTCTGAATTCTTTACTGAAAGTTTTCATATTTTCTTTATAATAAAACACGCCACATAAGTATGACTTTTTAATATAATCACCATAAGATTTATTTTTATAAAATATATGTTTTATTGTCTTTTCCATTTTAACCTTTATATATTTAAAATTGTTTCAACACAGTCTTTCGGAGACATTTCATACATATTGAATTCCCGAATCCTAGATTTATCTACAAACGGCAGTTGTTTTAAGTCAAATCCTGCCATCACATGGTACGTATCCATATCTTCAAATAAATGGTGTTTTTTAAATTTTGTGTATATGACATCAATAGGTACATTTGTTTGCAGCAGGAATTCCGTTAATCCGCTTCTTAAGGACACAATTTTTCGTGAACGTTTTGCAAGTGAAAAGGCTTCAGCAAATGTCAAATAACAAGTCTTATAGTTTATAGCGTCTTCAAGTTTAATTTGATTATCAACAAGATTTACAAACACATCATATCCACTGGTTTGAAATCTGTTTACTAATTCACACCAGAAATCTTCATCGTACAATTTACAAGATTGAGCTTCAGGTGCAAGAAAAATAAATTTTTCTAAATTCAAACCTGTTTTTTTAACTTTTTCTAACATTGTTCTTTCATCATCTGAGTTAACTGTAATAGGGCGTATTTTTATATCATTTTCAGTAATATTAAATCTGTCCAAAATTGCATAAAAATAATGATATTTCCCTAAATCTTGTTTTTTTATCTCTTTTAAGACCTGTTTAAAATGGGAGTTATTAAATAATAAAAAAAACCTAAAGTTATCAATTACGAAAGAAGTCTTAACTAATTTTAATTTGAATTCGCCCACATAAATATAAGGGAGTTCAGGGCAAATCATTTTAATCATATCCACATGATATTTTAAAGTCGCAACTAACAAAGGCTTTTTACTATTATTAATTTTGATTAATTTATCTAAAATATAAGTTAAAGTAAGATATGTTTCGCCGCTATTAGCTCGCAAAATATATATATCATCATACTGATTATCAAAATATTTAAAATATTGTTTTTTGAACTCATCAAGCAATGAAAAACGTCTGATTTCTTTATTTCCTATGTAGTAAATTCTATAATCATCTTTTTCATCTCGTTTTAAAATTGTTTTACCCAAAAATTTTATTTCTTTATTAGAACAGTCTGTATATTTGTCATTTATTTTTAATGTTGTAATAAGCCCGCCCAAAAATGTTTGGTACCTTTCTGCTGCCATATAATCAGACTTCTGTTCCATTATCGGGAAACCAAATAATTTTGCAGTTATTTCATTATCATTTTTCATATATTCGTAAATTTTCACTATTTAACTCCGTTATTTAATAAATCCAGGAAATATATAACAAAATCAGTGCGTTACCTTCTGCTATAAAAATATTTGTGAGTTTCTGGTAAAGTTGTCATTTTTATAATTCCTCATTTATTTTGTAATTAATATTTAAAGCCCCATCTCTAGCTTTATTAATGGCAAAAGCCATATTAAGACCGCTTGGTTTATTGTCATTTACCAAAATCCTCTCACCCATTGGCATGTCGGTTAAAAGATAATCATAACGAATATGGCTTTCTTTTAAAAATTGCTTTAAATCTTCTAAATATTCTTCTTTTCTTGCAGTCAAAAGAACTATTTTATCTTCACTTGAAATTTTGGAAAAAAATTCTTTAACACCATCTAACAATGTGTCATGACCATCAATTTTATGACCATTATGCTTAACTAATGTTCCATCTATATCTAATATCCAAGTTTTATTAAGAGAAGAAAATTCCAGCATTAAAGTACCTCTCCCAGTTTTAGGACTCCATTATAAAAAGCCCCGCAGATTGAGTCATAATCTTCCCAAACATAAGTGGTTAGCGAAAGCCATATAATTGCATGAAGAAGTTTTATCTTATATCTGCTTACCTGTGGCAAACACTCAAAGAAAAAGTCTTCCATATCTGACCAATTATTTGGCTTTATAGCTAGTTCAACTTCTTTCTCTTTTATATCAAGAGTGAACTTCTTGCGATTGAATTGGTCGTATTCACCTTTTATGGAATAATAAAGTTTCGCCCAATCATAATCAGCATCACCATAAAATTTGGTTTTCCCAAAATATCCACGAGGGTCAATTAAAATCGCTTTCATATTGAATGTATCAAACATCAAATTTGAAAAAGTACAATCGCCATGAATTAGTTTGAATTCTTCCGGATAAATTGTTTTAATTGCCTCTTTAAGTTCTTCCTTGCTCGCAAAAACATTCCTGTAATAAGTGCCATTGATTTTAATAAATTCTTTTTGTGCAAAAGGAATAAGCTTTTCAACTTTGGTCAATCTTGCAAAAGTTTTATTGTAAAAATTATCTTCTACATCTTGAATATTTACAGGCTGTGATGGTTCGAGGCTGTGAAGTGTTTTCAAAGCTTCGATTAGCTTTCTTAAAACCTCTCTTTTTTGTGATTTTGTCAGACAATCATATTCGTAAATATTTTTTCCTTGAACACGTTTCATTTTAAGTGGTTCATATTCATAAATTTCAGGCATATTTTCAAAACCAAGCTTTTTAACATGTTTATACCAAGTAATTTCATCAATTGCAATCTTTTGTCCCTGTTCATTTATTCCACGTTTAATGATAATATCTCCATCAAATTCAATTGAATTAAAAGGACGACAACGCGGCGATGAGTCATTACTA
The DNA here is from genome assembly GCA_000431315.1 of Brachyspira sp. CAG:484. Lineage (GTDB taxonomy): Bacteria > Cyanobacteriota > Vampirovibrionia > Gastranaerophilales > Gastranaerophilaceae > Scatousia. Next base: position 86,279 of record HF989733.1, on the reverse strand, counting down.
TCAGAATAAGAAAGTAATGTTCCGATTTCTTTTGAGCCATATAAATTTAAACGATTAAATTTAATATTTTGGGTTTCAAGCCATCTGACAAAAGCACCTTCTTCTTTAATATCTTCTAATATTTTTTTGTTTTCAAAAATAAACAAACCCGCAACACCATTTTCTTTAGAAGGTTGTTTTACAAATTTGTCATCTATATACGACCAACGGCAGTCAAAATCTTTTGAAATTCCAATGTAATTTCCTTTTTTAGCCGGTATTTCGAAACCTTCAGACAAAATTAAATCGCACCACATAATCATAAATGGTTCATCTTCTTTATATGATGCAATTGCTTCTTTTATACCTGAAATTGTTCCCTTTTTAGCTGCTTTAATAATTTTATAATTATACTGAGAGGCAAATGCCAGCAGATATTTTTCAAGAACATCCGTTTTATAATCAGCAATAATTGTAAATTCGGCATCTTTAAATTTTTGAAATGCATAAAAAATAATCGGAAGATTATTGACAGGTACCAAACACTTAGGTTTATTTCTTGTTAAACCTTCTAATCTTCTTCCTTTACCACCTGCCTGTACAATTATTTTCATTTTATTGCTCCTTCACCTTCGGGATAATCAAAATAAACAATCATCATACCCCCCTTAATCCCATATCTTTTATATACATAATTTGTAATTTGTACAGAACAAAGTAGTAATAAGTGTTTACAGGAGTAAATTCAGGGATAAATTTCACTTTCTATACTTAATTTTAAACTATATGTTGTTAAAATTTTATTTGATATATAATAAAGTCAGATATTTTTCTGTACAAATTACAAATTATGTATACTTCCATTATGTTGCAAAACCCGGCTAGAATAGTTATTTGAGCCTACAAAATGAAGTTTGTGTAACTCTCATAAATCTGTTCCTGTTCTATACCAATATAAGTTAAAGTAACGAATGGGCTTGAGTGGTTAAATATCTTCTGTAGCATAACAACATCTTTGTATTGCTTATAATGATGATAACCAAAAGTCTTTCTCATAGAATGAGTCCCAAACCTTTCTTCTAAATTAGCTTCTTCACATGCATGCCTGATTGTATAATAAGCGGTTACTCTGCCTAATCTATTCTTAAACTTAGTCATAAATAAAGGCTCATCAGCACTTCGACCTTGTGTGAACTCTTCTAACATCGGCTTTAATTTTGCATTAATAGGAAATTTTTTATATTTCCCTGTTTTCTTTTCAATCAGCTGTATGTAAGTCTTTCCTCTTACATTTCCAACATTCAAGGCAAGAATATCCGAAATTCTTAGCCCACAATTAGTGCCAAGTGTGAACATTAATAAATCTCTAGGATTTTTGGATAAAATCTGTTCAACTTTTCTTAAATCATTTTTACTTCTAATTGGTTCAACTTTATTCATAATTACCTCCTCCTTGTTTCGAGATTATCAATATTACAGTTTAAAATAGTAAGGAACTAATTAGTATAATTTTGAAAAAGTATTACGATAACAAATGATACCAATCAAATATTTAAATATTTAAAAAGACACTACTACTGCTGGCTTAGCAGATTTATATTTCATAAATAAACTTTTTTGCAATTAAAAATTATACAAAGCTGAAATCAAATTCCTTAAATATAGTTGATTTTTTTATTAACCTGTTTTACAAAATATAATAGTGCATCTCCCGCAACAGGCAATATTTAAAACTTTTAAAGGCAGAAAGGAAATTTAGAATGTCTTGTAATACTCCTGATATTGAAACTGAAAGACTTTTACTAAGAAAATTTAATGAACAGGATTTGCCGGCTGTCTTATCTATTTTTGGAGATGAAGAAGTAAACCGTTTTCTTCCATGGTTTCCTTTAAAATCCATTGATGATGCAAAAGAGTTTTATAAGAAAAAATATGAAGAACCATATAATCAGCCTAAAGGCTACCAGTATGCAATATGTTTGAAAAGTGACAATATACCGATTGGATACGCTAAAATTAATATAGATGAAAGTTATGATTTAGGTTATGGATTAAAAAAGGAATTTTGGCATAAAGGCATTGTTTTTGAAGCCTGCAAAGCAATTGTACAACAGGCAAAATTTGATGGAATTCCATATATTACAGCTACTCATGATATTAATAATCCGCGCAGCGGTAATGTTATGAAACGTCTTGGAATGCAGTATCAGTATTCCTATTTAGAACAATGGCAGCCTAAAGACATACCTGTTATATTCAGAATGTACCAGTTGAATTTTGATAAATCCGGTTCATTCGTGTACCGCAAATACTGGAACAATTCAGAGAAGCATTTTGTTGAAACAGAAAATCTTTAAAATTTATAAGGGAAGCTATGATTATAAACACCGGCGGAAGAACTGATACTGTTAATTATTACAGCGACTGGCTTTTAAAAAGGTTTGAGGAAGGTTTTGTCTATTCACGAAATCCGCTCTTCCCTGACCATGTATACAGATTTTCTCTGACACCGGATGTCGTTGACTGTGTTGTGTTTTGCTCCAAAAATTATAAACCTGTCCTTTCAAGACTGCATGAAATATCTGACAGATTTAATATCTTCTGTCACTATACAATTACTGCCTACGAAAAAGATATAGAACCTAATGTACCTTCAATCGATGAAAGCATTGATACCTTAATTAAGCTTTCGCAAATCACAGGCAGAGAGCGCATTTCATGGCGTTATGACCCTATTTTGCTAACACAAAAATACACAGTTCAAAAGCATCTTGAAACTTTCGAGTATATGGCAGAAAAAATTTCACCATATGTCAGTTTCTGCATTTTCAGCTTTGTCGAAATGTATAAAAAACTTGAAAAAAATATGCCTGAGATTATCCCCTTCACTCCTGAAGACAAAATTAACATTCTCACAGGTCTTGGTAAAACAGGAGAAAAGTATAATCTGAAAATCCAAACCTGTGCAGATAAAGAGGATTATACAAAATACGGTATATGCAGCTCAGGATGTATTACCTCAGAAATATTATCAAAAGCAAACGGAACTAGGTTTAAAAAAATTCAACATAAAGGAAGCAGACAATTCTGTAAATGTATTCCAAGCCGCGATATAGGCTGGTATGATACATGTCCTAACGGCTGTAAATATTGCTACGCAAACAAAAACCCGGATATAGCATTTAAAAATTTAAAAAATCATGACAAAAATTCACCGATTTTAATCGGAAATATAAAAGATACAGATATTATACATGAAGGAAAGCAGGAAAGTTTTTTAGCCTTACAGCCCGGGCTTTTTGATTAAATCTTTAGTTTCAAGTCCACACTTTAGTGTTATAATATTTTTTATGGAAAATATTTTTAAAATATCAGAAAAAAATCAGAACATTGCATGGGAAATTATAGACGATACAGATATTTTTAATTTATGGAACAGTGAAGGTGCAAGGGTTAATATTGTCGGCTCTCTTATAACAGGTCTAATGATGAAGCACAGAGATATTGATCTCCATATTTATTCAAAAAATATATCTATGGAAAAGGCAGAAAATGTCATGAAAAAACTTGCAGCACACAAAAATATTAAAACAACAACCATCGTAGATTTGACCGACACAGAAGAAAAGTGTCTTGAATGCCACGCAATATACACTGACAATGAAAATCAAAACTGGCAGCTCGATATGATATATATTGAAGAAGGTTCCAGGTATGACGGATATTTTGAACACGTATCAGAACGTATAAAACAAGTACTCACCCCTAAAACAAGAGAAACCATACTCAAATTAAAATATGAAACTCCAGATGATATGAAAATTCCCGGAATAGAATATTATAAAGCCGTCATTGAAGACGGCATTACAACATTCCATGATTTTTTAAAATGGCGAAATTCACAAAATCATTCAGGCATAATTGAGTGGTGCCCGTAAATTAAACTGTCTTACCCATTTCATAAGCATGTTCCACAAGTGGTGTGCTGTTAATTTCACCTTTTTGCCAAACACCTGCGCCATAGATAACACCCTTTTCTTTAACTCCGGAAAGACAGTCGGTAAAACCGCGGAAGCCGTCAAAGGTCCTTTCAAGCGCCTGCCTGTTTCCATCAGCGGCTGTTGCAATAAAGTAAAATTCTTTATTGTTTATCTTTGTATATTTTGCACAACATCTGTCAATGAGTGTTTTCATCTGAGCATCCATTGTATAAAAGTAAACAGGCGTTGCCATAACAATAACATCTGCGGCAATCATTTTATCAAGAATTTCAGCCATGTCATCATTTTGCGAACAGGCGCTGTAACCATTGTTATTACATAAACCGCAGCCTGTGCAGTAGTTAATCTTTTTATCCCTCAAGAAAATTTTTTCTGCTTCATTTCCGGCTTCAACAGCACCTTCAAGAAATCTGTCGCACAAAATATCGGAATTTCCTCCTTTTCTGGGGCTGGCAGACAGTATCAAAACTTTTTTGTTCATCATATATCTCCTTTCATACATGTACAGTTTACAACCTGAGAGCAGCTATCAGTCAAGCCCTGTTTAAAAAAATTTTATACAAGTTAAAACTCTATTGACAATCTCCCAAAAAAAATGTAACATACCCGTATGGATAAAAATATTAAAAAATATGTTTATACTCCGATAATTTTTATAATATTAGGAGTCTGCGTTCTGTCTTTACCATATTACTATCAATGTAAGGCATACCTGTCCTATGACAAACCGAGTATGGAATTTGCATATAGAAATTCTGCTATCGGTGTATCAATTCTGCCTTCAACAAGAGCTGAAATGTTACGTGACAGGGCAATGTGGTTTTACGTTAACGGGCAAAGAGAAAATTGTATTGCTGATTTAATAAAAATTGAAAGCATGAAACAGGCAATAGAAGATGATTATGCTTTATTGTCAAACTGTTACATATCAAAAAAAGATTGGACCAGAGCTTTGGAATATGCACAAAAGTCAGGCAGACCTAATGAAATTGCCAAAGTTTATCTTGGAATGAACGAGTTGAATATTGCACTTAAATTTTCAAATAAAGCAGTTGATGATAAAACAAATAAACAGTATTCAAAATATCTTACAAGAGCTAAAATTCAAATGCAGATGGGTAGATATTATGATGCACTTATGGACTTAAATACGCTTGTAAATTATGTTCCGAATGAGGCATGGCCTTATTATGAAAGAGCAAAACTAAAGAGAGCACTAAGGGATTTTAAAGGTGCAGAAGCAGACACACAAAAAGCCCGTCAGCTTGAACAAAAAGACAAATCAAGCGAAAATTCAGATAATATGATAGCAGAGAAAAAATAATGAAAGTATTATTATTTAACAGCAGCTCTCACAAAGAAGGCTGCACATTTACTGCATTGAGTATAGTTGCAGACGAGTTAAACAAAGAAGGCATCGAAACTGAAATCATTCAGCTAGGTTCCGGTGCAATTCGCGACTGCATAGGCTGTGGAGCTTGCAGAAAGCTGGATAACCAGTGTATATTTAAAGATGATATTGTTAATGAAATTTTAGACAAAGCAAAAGATGCAGACGGATTTGTATTTGGTTCTCCTGTTTATTATGCACACCCGAGCGGAAGATTATTATCTTTAATGGATAGATTATTTTATGCCGGTTCAGCGGTATTCAGACATAAACCGGCTTCAGCTGTTGTATCTGCTAGACGGGCAGGAACATCCGCATCGCTTGATGCAATAACAAAACATTTTACAATTAACCAGATGCCTGTTATTTCATCAAATTACTGGAACATGGTTCATGGCTCAAAGGCAGAAGATGTCTTAAAAGATGAAGAAGGATGCCAGATTATGCGTATTCTTGGAAGAAATATGGCTTGGATACTGAAATGTATTGAAGCCGGCAAAAATTGCGGTATTACACCTGCACAGACTGAAGAAAAAATCTGGACTAATTTTATCAGGTAATATCCGCATATTTCAGGATAGTCGTGGTATTTACATATAAACGGAGTACTGCCAATGTCAGGAGTATCAAGGCAAAAGCTACCAGCTTTGAAGTATTTCTGCGAGCAAATTATTTTTGTGATTAAAACAACTTAATTGCTTCAGTAAAGCAAATGATTTTACAGCAAAAATCCTGTGCATACAAAAAGTATATGGTACAGCAAAAAATTTGACGATTACTTGATTACCTCAATGAAGTCGTAGTCTGCCAAATAAGGAAGATGTGCTTCTGTAATCAATTCACCGGGAAGCAGAACAGCAATTCCCGGAGGACATTCAGCGATTACTTCTGCTGCAATTCTGCCTACGGCTAAATCTTTAGGAATTGTTGCTTTAGCTGAATAAAAAGCATCTCTAAGGCTCATTTTAATTACCGGAGTAAGCATAGGCATATGTTTTTTGTTTTCAAGGTAACAAATGTCTGAATATTTTGTCCTGTCAATTTTTTGGAGGCATTTTACAAGATATTCCATATCACGTCTTGTATTGCCAATGTTTGACAACAACAGTAATCCGGCATCAGATGCGCTTTCAACCTCTATATTAAAATCAATCTCCAGAATTGATTCAAGTCTTTTTCCTGAAAGCCCGTCTGCTCTTATAAATACTTTTGTAACATCTGTCATATAACCGAAATCAGGCTTCAAATCATGTATATGCTCAAGTTTTTCAATTTCGCGGCGCAGATATTTAGCATTGGAAATTGCGCGCTCAAGCTGTTTTCTTCCGCGCACGCTGTCAAGATTTGCACGAGCAGCATCCAAACTTGCAAGAAGCATAAGCGAAGGACTTGTTGTATGCAGTAATTTTAAAGCTTTCTCAACAGCATCAACATCTATCATTGACCCTTCTGCAATATGCAGCATTGAACTCTGGCTCATACTGCCGCCTGTTTTATGAAGCGAGTGGACAACAGCATCAGCACCTAACTGAAGTGCAGGTGTTGGTAGATGTTTATTAAAATTCCAAAGACACGCATGTGCCTCATCCACAATTAAAGGAACTCCGTAGCGTTTACATATCGCGGAAATAGATTTTATATCAGAAACAACACCTTCATAAGTCGGGTTTGTAATCCATACCATTGCGGCGTCATCGTGCATTTTAAGCATCTCTTCAACGCTTTCCGGATTAACATTACCCCATATGCCCCATTCCTCAAATCTTTCAGGAATAAGCCACAAAGGTTCAGCCCCTGATATAATCATCCCTGTCAAAACAGAGCGGTGACAATTTCTGTTTGTAATAATTTTCTGTCCTTTTTTAGTTAAACCCATAGCAAGAGCAAGATTGCCGGCAGTTGAACCATTTAACAGGAAAAACGTTTTTTTAGCGCCAAAAGCCTTTGCTGCAAGCTCCTGAGCCTCCTTTATCGGTCCTGTAGCAGGGTGAAGTGTTCCAAGGTTGTCAAACTCATCGGTTGTGTCTATAGAAAGAGCTTTTTTTCCGATAAGCTTTTTAAATTCCGGCAGGGAGCCGTTGCCTTTTGTATGTCCAGGAATATGAAACTGATATGTCGGGTTTTCATAGGCTTGTTTAAGGGCATCAACTATCGGGGCTTTAACTTTAACAGTTTTTTTATTCTTTATTACATTTGTCATAATAAAAATATACAATAAAAAAATCATGATTTGCAAGTGTTTTGTGGTATAATTAATATTTGTGAACAGCCTTTTTAGAATAGCGATGATATTTGCCGCGGTATTGCTTGCCCCGACAGTGTTTGCGTCGGAGGAAGCAGCTGATTATGATGCAAAAAATAAAAAACCCGATGTCATCATGCTTGATGTTTCAAAAGACGACATCAAAAAGCTTCCGAAAAATTCGTTCACCCCGAAAAATGATGATGATGTACTTGATAACACAAACGTCGAATTTTCAATATTTGATACGCTGATTGATACAAACAAAGAGGATGAACATCCTTTCAAAATTGAAGAGGAATCCTTATTTGGCAGAATATATAAAAAGAAGCTGGAAAGAACATCTATTCCATCCTACTTGCTGGAAGATGAATTAACGCATAGATTTGAAAAAGGACCTGTTGACAAAATAAGGTTTTACGGCGCTTTTCAGGGAAATTTTAACAGCTTTTTTCAAGGTAGCGACTATGATACAGAGTATGATTTAAATATTCTGGAAGCAGGCATCGTAGGAGATTTCAAAGATAAGAATACAGACTTTAAACTCCAGTTCAACTTCAAACCTGCAAGCGACAGAAGCTTTATGCAGAACCTTATAACAGATGCCTACATAGTTAACTCAAAAATTCCGCATCATAAAATTATCGTTGGTAATTCAAGAAATCAGGTAGGTGTTGACGGAGGTGCAAGCTCTTATACATTGCCTTTTGCATTTCGTTCCCAGATTGCAAGGAATTTTGCAAACACAAGAGCTCTTGGTGTACGTGTTGTAGGGAACTATGATTTAGCAGACTATAGTTTAGCACTTAACAGTTCTGACCGTTTCTGGCGTCAATTCTTTCCCGGTACAGAATTCACCGGCTGGGTAAACTTCAAACCTCTCGGAAAAACTGACGGACGCTATGGAACATTAATTCTTGGCGGCGGTTTGAATGCCGGACATAATGATTTTACATATACAACAACCGGTTTTTATGCTGCATATCATTATAAAAAATTTATGGCAAACTTTGAATATTCATACGCGGACGGCTACAACGGCAGAGTATTAAGCCAGGACCGGGCAAACGGTTTTTACAGTACTGTAAGCTACAGGATTACACAGAAGTTACACGTTCTGGCGCGTTATGACCAGTTTGACCCGAATATGGATATTGGCGATGATATGAGGCGTGAATATACAGCGGGCATTAATTACTTTATAAAAGGTCAGGCTCTCAGATTAATTCTAAACTATGTTTTCTGCCAGAATGAAAGGGAACAGGACAGCCACAGAATTATTTTCGGCACCCAGATTTTGCTCTAAACTTTTTAATCTTCTGCATTTGCAGGGGGTTGACATTTTTGAAAAAATCATTAAAATAATCATGACTTAAAAATCAGGAGAGCTTTTATGGCAAACTTAAACGGAAATTCGCTGTTAACAGGCATATATGCAGGTTTAACCAACACATATTCCTATCTTGCATCCCAGTATCCGGATGGTTTAACACTGGATAACATCACAGAGGCAAGAACAGATTCAACCAAATACCCGTATATAAACCAAACATTTGCATCTTATTTGCAGTCAAACTTCAACAGTATTGATAAAGATAATGATGGAATAATTTCAGCAGAGGAAATGCAAAATCTTACAAACCGTATGTCAAGCCAGGGTCTAACCAGAGAAGAATTGACCCAGATGTACGCATCAGGAGCAAGCGGACTTTCAGCAGATACAATCAACAATATCCTGGAACATTTTGATGAAATGGATGCTAACCATGACGGAAGAATTACAAGTGCTGAAATTACTGCATATAATGTTGATTCATCCAAACAGGAAAAAATGGATGAATTTGCAAACAAAAGAGCAAGCGATATGTCCGTATTCTACGGAAGCGAATCCAGCTCAACTTCTGACAGTTACAGCCTGCTAAGTTATAAATACAAAAACAGCAGTTCATCATAAACAGGAGCTAAAGTCTGAAACAGCATATATAAGCAGGAATATCCCGCAAAACGCCCGGAAAATCCTGTCACATTCCTTATCTCGGAATATAGAATGACGTTAGAAAAGGTGAGCAGCTATACGGCTGATTAGAACCGGCAGAAAGATGCGAACCGGAAAAAATATTTATTTAGTGACATATTCTGATAACGCACACTATGTGCTAGAAAAAGGGAAAATTTTAATAAGGTTTATCTTTTGAAGATAAACCTTATTTTTTCAGCCCGTTGTATTAGAAAACTTTTTATTTTTTATGCTATTATGTAAAAAAGATTGGGTAGGATAATGACTTTTAAGGAATGGATTTATAACAGAAATGAAACAGGTGAAAAGTCTTTGATAAAAAGACTGCTTGCCTCACGCGGAATTACAGGTGAAAAAGATATTGAAGAATTTTTAAACCCTCTTTCTGTCACACCTTCTGATCCGAATGTTTTTACGGATATGGCAAAATGTACTGCCAGACTGGCAAAGGCAATTGACAATGAGGAAAAAATCGTTATATACGGCGACTTTGATGCTGATGGCGTAACTTCAACATCGCTTCTTTACAGAACTTTCAGCCACCTTGGAGCAAATGTAAGCTACTTCATACCGGACAGGGAAAAAGAAGGACATGGCTTTGATACAAAGGCGCTTGTAAAACTCATGACCGCCCTCAAACCTAAACTTATAATCTCTGTTGACTGCGGAATTTCCGATGTTGAGGCTGTTAATTTTATAAACAGTTTTAAAATAGATGTTATAATAACAGACCATCACGAAGCACCGGAAGAGCTTCCTAATGCTTTTGGCATTATTAATCCGAAGGCACAGAACGCACTTGATGAAAATCTTTCAACAAAAGAAATTACCTCACTGACATCGCTTGCCGGTGTGGGTGTAGCATTCAAAGTTGCAACTTCCCTTCTGCAGCACTATAACAAAACGGAATTTATCTCCTCAATACTTCCATATGCAGCAGTCGGAACAGTTGCGGATGTTGTTCCGCTTGTAGGTGAAAACAGATATATTGTTGCCAAAGGTCTTGATCTTATAGCACAAGGAAAACATTACGGATTGAAAAGGTTAATCGAAAATGCCGGCTACAGTATTGAAAACGGTCTTACTGCCGAAACTATAGCATTCGGGGTTGCCCCTAGAATTAACGCCTCCGGACGTCTTGATACTGTGGAAGAGGCTATAAAAGTTATGATTTCCGATAATCCTCAGGAAATAGAAATGGCAATCAATAACCTTGAAGAATTTAACAAAATCCGCCAGACTTTATGCCAGGATACTTTTCTCGAAGCTGATGATATGGTTACAAGAGAAGGCAACCGTAATCCTGCTATTGTCCTGTTTAACTCAAAATGGCATGTCGGAATAATCGGTATTGTTGCATCAAAACTTGTTGAAAAATATTACAAGCCTACATTTTTAATGACATATTCCGAAGAAACAAAACAAATAAAGTGTTCTGCAAGAAGCATTGAAGGCGTACATTTATACGAAGTAATAAGCTCCATCTCTGAAGTTCTTGACGGCTTCGGCGGTCACTCAATGGCTGCGGGGCTTGCATTCACCCCGGATAAAACCCCTTTCAAGAATGTAAAAGAACTTTTGAACAAGGCTGTAAAAGAAATAACTACCGGAAAAGAACTAAAGCCGTTTATTAAAATTGACCTTGAACTCACTCCGGATGATATAAGCGTTGATCTGGTAGAACAAATTTCAAAGCTGGAACCGTTCGGTGCGTCAAATCCGAGCCCTGTCTTTGCAATGAAAAATCTTAAAATTAAAGAAAAAAGACTTATGGGTGAGAATAAAAACCATCTAAGGTTAACTGTCCAAAAAGATACTTCTGAATTTAACTGTATCTGGTGGCAGAAAGGTGATATTTCACTTGTGAACGGTGATACGCTTGATGTAGCTTTCCACCCGCAGATTAACGAATTTAGGGGAAATACAAGTGTACAGCTAATTATAGATGATATTCACTCAGAGTACCTAAAAGGGGAAGAACCGGAAAATGCAGGAAAACTCAAAATTTATGACCACCGCAAGAAAACAGACATCCTTCCTCAGGTAAACGATTATATAAAAAATACAAAACAGAATATTAAAGTCTTTGCAGAAAGCCGGCAGATTGTTGAAATGCTAAAACCTTTTAAAAACATTTCAGAAAAAATCTTCTCACGCGAACAATCTTCCCAATGTGATTCTGTAATGTTTTTCGACTACCCTGCCGACAAAGAAACATTTGAAAACATAATAAGAGAAACTTGCCCGGCCAGTATTCATCTGATGAATTACAGCATTAAATATCTGGATGAAAAAGAATTTCTTAAAACATTCTCCGGAATGCTCAGATATGCTGCAAATAATAATGCCGGCAAAGTAGAACTGCGCCGGTGTGCAAGCCACCTTGGCAAATCAATCCCGCTTATTTCAGCACTTCTTGACCTGTTTGAGGAATGCGGCTTTGTAAAAATTAAAGATAAAAATCCGGCATTCTATATAATAGAATTTATTAGCATCGATGAACTCGCAAAAATTCTACACAATCCCAAATATGCTGAAATCCTTAATATGGTTGAAGAGTGCGAATTATTCCAAAAAAGTCTTATGGAAGATGACCTGACTGAAATTGACAATTTGTGCAATATTGGTTAAAATATTAATAGGGTACGGAATTTTGGAGTAATTATGAAGATTAAAAATCCTAGACTTTTCTTTTTGACAGTAACAACTATTGTTTTAGCAATTGTTTATCTGCTTATATCAGCACCTTTTTCGTCTGTTAGTGTAAATAATATTTGCCAGGACAGAGAACTCGCTAATGAACATTATGCTAAAGACAAAGATGATATTCTTGCATTAAAAGCTTTTGCCCAGAAAAGAAGCGACCAGTGCAAAGTTCTTTTAAGAGCACACAAAAACGAAACTAAAGTTTACAAAAAAATGGAAAACTGCGATATGTTTGAAGATGCAGCAAGTGCATCAGGATTTTTGATTAATCTGGCAGCACAGTACCAGGATTACGAAACACTTAATAAAGAACTTACTGACGCTGAAAAATATATGAAACCTTATGCTTACTGCCCGCAATACAATGGTGTCAAAATCCTTTTTGAAAATATCAGACAGAGAAATGCCGAACACCTTAAAGATTTAAAGTAAATTAAGGTATCTTAAAGCCACTTTTGTTATAAGCTGCGGCTTTAAAATTACAAAAAGAAATTTCAGGTCCGGTTTAGTATTTAAAATCGCTTTTTTACATAAACCAAGGACCTGATTTTTTGTGTAAATATTTTTCTCAAACAATTCTCCAATTCTAAACCAATTAAGATAATAGTCCAGAACCTGACTTAATTCAGAAGAAGCCAGCTTTTGATTGCAAATCATTTTATATAAGGGCACCTCAAGATTTTCTGTCCTAAGCCCAAAGTATTCATGCTGGAATTTTAACATCAGATGACAGGCCATTCTCTGTTGAGGTTTTCTGTAAACTTTTGAAATGTTACTGTCATGAACCCTGTAATTTAACAGGCTTTCCCTGATATTATATAATTTAACTTTATCCAAAAGCCTCAGCCACAAGCCGTAATCTTCCGCATAAGTGTCTTCTTCATTATATTGAAAAGAGTATTCTTCAAGAACTTTACGTCTAATCAAAACAGTCGGATGGGCTATACAGTTGTTTTTAAATAACAACGTGAGTTTTAATATCTCAGGCTCGGAAGGAGGACTCAATAATTCATTTCCCTTGCCGAAAGCAGTCGCATAAGTTCCGCATACACCGCATTGGGGATGATTTTCCATAAATTCATATTGTTTCTCAAGCCTGTGAGGCATAGAAATATCATCAGCGTCCATTCTGGCAATATACTTTCCGCTGGCTGACTTTAAAGCTTTGTTCAAAGACTGTACAATTCCAAGATTCTGTTCATTTTTAAGGTATTTTATCCTTAAATCCTTATATGAAAGTATTATATCCTCAGTAATACTGTCAGAACCGTCATTAATTATAATAAACTCAAAATCAGTGAAAGTCTGGTTTAATATACTTTCAACAGCTTCTCTCAAAAATTTTTCTTTGGTATTATATACAGGCATTATGACTGAAATAACCGGCATACGAAAATCATAACCGATATTAAATCAAGCGTCAACTATAAAAATGCCTGATTTAGATGTTAAACATCTAAATCAAACATTTTAGCTAAATCTGTATAGTATCTGTAGGTAAAATCTTTTGTTTCATCAGCATTCATAGCTTTTTGCGCCTTTGGAATTACAGTCTGAAGATTTTCTCCCTCTACCATCAGATCTTTGTTGCCAAAGTCTTTAGGAGTTTTAAAGCCCAGCCTTCTGAAATATGCCTTTGTATTAGCCGGCTCTGATGCAGTAGGCAGAATAAGAGCAGAAAAATCTCCGTAAGAGCGGCTGGTGTCTTTTAGAGCAGACACAACAAGACTATCTCTGGTTAATCTATCATTATTCCAAACAGCAAGCCCCTCTACTACAGAATCAGCCTGACCGCCTATATTAAGCACACCGGTAACTTTCTTTCCGCCTTCAACAGAAAGAATAACTCTATCATAAGGATGTGTATCCAGATGTTTAACTTTTTTCAATGCTGTATCATACACATTTCTTACACTTGGAGCACCTAAAAGCTTGCTGTCTTCAGAAAACTTCTGACCTTTTGCTATATTCAACATTTTTTCTGCAAAAAATTTATCTTTTGATGTTAATGAATAAATATCAATTTTTCGGCTTCCTTTTGTAACCGAACTAATTCTTAATGCCTGAAAATTCGGCTGGCATTTTCCCGGGTTTTGTGATTGTATCTGCATTTATTTCTCCTTTATAAGTACTTATATTAAATCCTGACAAATTTTTTTTTGCTATTTACAAACTTGATTTTGTATTGACAAAATCAAAAAACAGAGCTATAATATTAAAGAAAGGAGTGAAAAATATGTTTTTTACAAGAGAAGGATGCGGCGGTCATTGCGGACATAATACGGAAGGACACCACTGTAGACACGAACACGAGCATGGAGAAGGACATCATCACTGCCATCACGAGGAAGCAGACGGTCATAGCAGAGGCTGCTGCGGTCATGGCGGAAGGAGAGAAGGCGCAGGACGCAAAAAAAATTGTGAACGCATACCATTTAACCGCAGATTAAGTGAAGAAAGTATTAACCTTATCAAAGAATATGCACAAAAAAATAACATAACAGAAACAGAAGCTCTGGAAAAAGCAATCCAAAGTTTAAAAGAATAAAAATTAACCCCCTGAAATTCAGGGGGTTTGTGCTATAATATTTGAGGAAAAGAGGTTATTATGACAACAATTAAGGTTACAAAAATGCAGGGCTGCGGAAATGATTTTGCAGTAATAGATTTTGACCAATACAAAAAAACAAATCTTCCTATGGATGAACTTGCAAAAAAAATCTGCGACAGACACTTCGGAATAGGTGCAGACGGAATGATAATCCCGAAAACCAATACTTCAGAAACCGATATAGGCTGGTATTTTTATAACTCTGACGGGTCAATAGCACAAATGTGCGGTAACGGAATGAGATGCTTCGCCAAATATGTTTATGACAAAGGTCTTGTAAATAAAAAAGAGTTTTCAGTTCTCACAGGTGCAGGCATAATTAAACCACAGCTGCTCGATGACGGGACTGTAAAAGTTAATATGGGAACTCCTGTTCTTGAAGATGAAAAAATTCCTTTTAAAGGTGAACGAAAAATAAAAGCACTGGATAGAGAATTTGATATTACTCCTGTGTCAATGGGTAACCCTCACTGTGTAATAACCGTCAACGATAACCCGATGGATATGGCTTTGAAATATGGTCCGGTCATTGAAAAACACGAATATTTTCCTGAAAAAACAAATACCGAATTTGTAAAAGTAATCTCTAAAACAGAAATTGAAATGCGGGTTTACGAACGCGGCTGCGGCATAACTCTTGCTTGCGGGACAGGTGCCTGTGCATCAGTAGTAGCATGTGTTTTAAATAACTTAACAGAAGAAAAAGTTAAGGTAAACCTTCTTGGAGGGGCTGTATTCGTGGAATGGCAAGGGAATAAGCTTAATCCGAAGAAAGACATTTTCCTCACAGGTCCCGCAAATTACAGTTTCACCGCGGAATACATGTTGTAATAATTTGTCTTTTCATGTTATCATTGGGTTACACCAAAATACAAAAGGAGACAAAAAATGAAAAATTATGAACTATTAACTGTATTTAAACCAAATTTAGATGCAGAAGAAGTAGATAAATTAATTGCTAAAATCAGCGATACCATTGTTGAATTTGGCGGCAAAGTTGAATCTACTGACAAAATGGGAAGAAAAAAATTAGCTTATGACATCCAGAACTTCAGAGACGGCTTCTTCGTTTCAATGGTTCTTGCATTGCCTGCTGACAAAGTTGCTGAATTCAAAAGACAATTAAGATTAAGCGACAATATTATCAGAACAATGTTTATGGAAGTTTCAGCAAAAGCTTCTGTGTAACACGAAAGAAAAGGAAATAAAATGTCATTAGCAAAATCAGTAGTTACAGGAACAGTATACAGACAGCCGGAAAAACGTTTTTCACAAAATAACGTTGCGGTTTCTGCATTTGTTCTTAATATCGGAGAAAGAGAAGAAATGCTATTAAGAGTTATTTCTAAAAGAAATGCTCTGGATGAAATAGTTTCATCTCTAACAAAAGGCGACCGCGTGCTGGTCGAAGGCAGACTGCAGACTGCAGCAGTAAAAATGGATGACGGAACCGAAAAGAGAATTTATGAAATTGATGCAAATACAATTGAAAAACTCGGTGAAGATTCCTCTTCCACTGCAGCGTCATCAGGAAATTCAAAATTCGGCACAGAAGAAATCGTGAAGTTTGAATCAGATGATTTCTCAAACGAACTGATCGGCGAAGACGAAATACCATTTTAAAAAGGAAAAACTGAATATGAGTAGTGTAAAATTTATCCCTGCGCAAATGCAAAAATATGCAGCGCATACACAAAAGATGAAAAATTCACAATTGAAATCAACTGTAAGATATATGGGTAAAAAAGCAGCAGCTTTTACACCGGATATATTTACAGCATCAAACAAAACAACGAACACTGCTAAAACTTCATTAGTCGAAATATTTGCAGGAAACAGAAAAAAATAAGTAATAGTAAAAAATAAGGCTAGAAAGGCGAATTAAAACATGGCAAGACAAGATGCTCAGGATAAGAAAAAACGTAAAAATTGCAGTCTTTGTGCAGACAAAGTAACTGAAATTGATTACAAAGATGCAGCAAAATTGAAAAGATACCTGACAGAAGCAGGAAAAATTATTCCTCGCAGAATTACAGGCAACTGTGCAGAACACCAGAGAATGATTGCAAAAGCAATTAAACGCGCAAGAGAAGCTGCAATTATCGGATATACTTTTGACTAGTATAGATATGAAAATCCAAAAAAGGAACCGCATGGAAATATGTGGTTCCTTTTTTTTGGAAATTATGTTATCATATAAATGTCCAAAACGGTTGCTGTTTTATATGTCCGAAAAAATTCCGCGATAAGGAACGTGAGCGGAATTTAGAGTGGCGTATTAGACAGCGAAGCTGCGCGCGACGTGCGAAGGCGGGGCGTAAGCAGCGGAGGTCTGCTTTTGACTAAATATATGAGGAGGTATTTATGCAAAATACAATTATAGCTTCAAAATCTCTGAGGGGGGGGGGGCTTAGATAACGCCGGCGGGCTTTTTCACGCTTCGGGATTATCCCGTAAATCCGCATTTACTTTAGCGGAAGTTTTAATTACTCTTGGTATTATCGGTGTCGTGGCAGCTATGACATTACCTACGCTTATTCAGAAGCAACAGGAAAAAATATGGATTAATCAGTTCAAAAGTACATATTCTATCTTATCTCAAGCATATGTCCGTGCATATCAGGAAAACGGTTTGCTTGATGAATGGAATCTGTCTACAGAAGATACAAAAAGCAGTTCAAAAACAGTTGCCGAAAAACTTTTACCTTACTTAAAATTATCAAAAGATTTCGGTCAGAATGACAAGAATAGCAGCCATGGTTTACCAAACACATATCTTGAGCTTGATGGAAAACAATCAGTAAACTGGAACGGATGGCGTGATGTAGAGTATATTTTTGCTCTTGCAAACGGGGCAACTGTAGGCTTGAATGGTGTTATTAGTGGACGCGACAACAATAATAATTCAGAAAATAAAGCCATATTTTATCTTGATATTAACGGCGCAAAAGGTCCGAATCAATTTGGAAAAGATTTTTTTATTATGTTATTTAATACCAAAAATAAATACCCTGTCATTACCGGCTATAATTTATGGTGGCTGACAGAAGAATCCTGCTCGCGCACAAAACGACAAGCCTGGTACAGCGGCGGAGGCTGTGCAATATGGTTAATTAAAACAGGAAACATGGATTATCTTCACAGAGAAATAAGTCACGAAGAATGGATACAATAAAAAATATTCATGTTATACTTTCTGTATGGAAAGAAAACCGATAGTTGCAATAGTAGGACGACCGAATGTAGGTAAATCTACGTTCGTAAACCGTCTTGTGGGCTCAAGAAACTCAATTGTAGACGATTTACCCGGCGTAACCCGCGACAGAATATATTTTGATGTCGAATGGATGAACAAAGTTTTTACTGTAATTGATACCGGCGGTATTATTCCGGGTGATGAAGATGAAATTATGGTTTCAATCTTTGATCAGGCACGTATTGCCTGCGAAGAAGCGGACAAAATTATTTTCCTTGTCGATGGAAAAGACGGAGTAAATCCGGTTGATTATGATATTGCAAATATTCTCAGACAGTCTAAAAAACCTGTTTTTCTTGCCGTTAACAAGCTTGACAACCCTGAAGCTTACATGATGGTAAATGATTTTTATTCACTTGCTCTAGGTGAACCGGTTGGGATTTCAGCACTTCATGGAAGCGGGGGTGTAGGCGATCTTCTGGATTTGATCACAGAGGATTTCAAGGAAACTGACGGAAACAAAGAAGAAGACCACACTATAAAAATCGCTATAGTAGGACGACCGAATGCGGGCAAATCATCTATCGTTAATGCTCTTTTAAATGAAGAAAGAGTTATAGTTTCCGACATATCAGGCACAACACGCGACAGTATCGACAGCTTCATTAACTATAAAGACAGAGAGTTCGTTATAGTTGATACAGCGGGTATAAGAAAAAAATCCAAAGTTGATTACGGCGTTGAAAAGTTCGCTGTAGACAGAGCAATCCGCTCAATCAGGGATTGCGATGTTGCGCTTCTTGTAATTGATGCAACAGAAGGTATCTCAGATCAGGATAAAAAGATTTCTTCAATAATTACAGAAGCCGGAAAAGGTTTGATAATAGCAATTAACAAGTGGGATCTCATTGAAGACAAAAAATCAAACACAATCAACCAGTTTGATAAAAAACTGTCAAATGATATTCCGTTCCTGGAATTTGCACCTAAAATCTACATCAGTGCAAAAACAAAACAACGCTTAAACCAGATATTTGATAAAGCGGCAGAAGTTTATGAGCAGTGCACAAAACGGGTTTCAACCGGACTTTTGAATAAAGTTGTGAAAGAGCTCTATGCGCTGAACCCTCCTGCTACAGTAAAAGGAAAACGCTTAAAAATACTTTATTCAACACAATCAGATATAAAGCCGCCGACATTTGTGCTTTTTGCTAATAACTCAGACTTGCTTAAAGACCATTACAAACGTTATATAGAAAACAAGCTTCGCGAAGCTTTCGGATTTTTCGGAACTCCTATAAGGATTTTTGTTCGGGAAAGAAGTGAAAAAGATAAAAAATAAAAACGGGTTTTAAAAACCCGTTTTTTATTTCTCATGAATATCTATTTTATACCCTAAAATGTCACAAATAAGTATCATTTCATAAAATTTTAAAGTTCCTTTTTCGATTTTTGCACGCACATTAAATCTGGAATACTCTTTCCCGCTTAAATCGCTCATTCTTCTTGCAAGTTCTGCAATAGTTATTTTATTACGAAAAAGAAGCAGCCTTACCAGTTCGTTAATATCAGTTCCGGTATCAATATCAATATTTATTGCCATTCTATAATTATAAGCTATTTGTTAACACATTGATATTTCCAGATGAATATGTTATTATGTTAATATATAGTTAACATAATAACAATAAATTAACTAATGATTAAAAAATATTAAGGAGGTATTAATGAAAGCAGGTTTTACATTAGCAGAAGTTCTGATAACTCTGGGAATAATCGGCATAGTTGCAGCAATGACACTGCCCGCACTCATAAATAAAACAGCCGGAGCACAGTATAAGAGCGGGCTGCAAAAATCTTATTCCGTATTAACACAGGCACTTCAGAGATTAAACGCTGATCAGGGTTTTATTGCAACGAGAGATTCATATGGGAACAGAACCTTTGCAAGTTATTATAAAAAATACTTCAATGTATTAAAAGACTGTAGCCTTGAAACCTGTATAGGAGGTACTGTCGATGAAAATAATACATTTATTATTAATACATATACAACATATTCAAAAAGCCGTAAAGTATCTTCAAAATTTTTTGATGACGGACAATTTATACTAACAGACGGCATGGTGTTATTAATTGAAGACAATACAGCCTCAGGAGAAAGTGGCAGCGGTGTAGGGAGCATGTTTATAACAGTAGATGTAAACGGTTACAAGAAAAAACCGAATGCATGGGGTCATGATTTATTTACATTCCAGATAATGAACGACAGCGGAAAATTAATTCCTATGGGTGCAGATGGAACAGTATTCACTGATTTAAATACATACTGTTCCTCAACATCAACTAATGCACAAAACGGAATTGCCTGTACATATAAAGCTTTAACAGATAAAGATTATTTTAACAATCTTCCATAAAAAAACGGGTGTTAAAAACCCGTTTTTTGTTAGATTTACTCTTCTTCTTTATACTTAATCAACCCTGATGTGACCGCATACATTGCAGCGGAAATATCACGAACCGATTCAAACGGTCCATAACTTTTGATAAATTTTGCCACATCAAATGTGTCAAGGTATTGTTGAAGCTGTGCCTTGGAAGCATCTGTAATATTTGAGGCAGCAATTAAGTTTTGAATAAACCCGCTAACTTTATCATTAACAGTAGTTTCATCCAAATCTTCCGAAGCAAAAGAAACCTGATCGCCTGCATCTTTTGATTTTACGGCAGTATCTTTTTCTTCCTGCACCTGCTGCTCTTCATTCTCTTCTTCTTCATCGTCAAGGCCTTTAACATAAGCTGCTTTTGAGCTTGTAGCACTTGTAATTTCCATAAAATCCGTCCTTTCTAAAACTTTTACAATATTTTCTACGGTTATTTTTTGTAAAAACTTTAGAAAATATTAAGAAAGTTTAATGCCCCTCAAAAACAGACCTTAGCTGCTCCCCCCCCC